>NZ_JAMYRY010000002.1:0-405009 GCF_040321655.1 Mesorhizobium sp. M0306
AGAGCCCGGAATTCATGGCCGCGCAGGTCGAGGATTTTGCGCGGGAAGGGCTGGTCAATGTCGTCGGCGGCTGCTGCGGCTCGACGCCCGACCACATCCGCGCCATCGCAGCGGCGGTGAAGAAATATCCGCCGCGAGCTGTTCCCGACATCGAACCGAAGATGCGCCTGTCGGGGCTCGAGCCGTTCACGCTGACCGACGAGATTCCATTCGTCAATGTCGGCGAGCGCACCAATGTCACCGGGTCGGCAAAATTCAGGAAGCTGATCACGGCGGCCGACTATGTCGCCGCGCTCGATATCGCCCGCGACCAGGTCGCCAATGGCGCCCAGATCATCGACATCAACATGGACGAGGGCCTGATCGATTCGAAGAGGGCGATGATCGAGTATCTCAACCTGATCGCGGCCGAACCTGATATCGCCCGTGTTCCCGTGATGATCGACAGTTCCAAATGGGAGATCATCGAAGCTGGCCTGAAATGCGTGCAGGGCAAGCCGCTGGTCAACTCGATCTCGATGAAGGAGGGCGAAGAAGCCTTCCTGCATCATGCCCGACTGGTCCGTGCCTATGGCGCGGCGGTGGTCGTCATGGCCTTCGACGAGGACGGCCAGGCCGACACCAAGGCGCGCAAGGTCGCAATCTGCACCCGCGCCTACAAGCTGTTGACCGAGCAGGCCGGATTCCCGCCGGAGGACATCGTTTTCGATCCGAACGTCTTTGCCATCGCCACCGGCATCGAGGAGCACAACAATTACGGCGTCGACTTCATCGAAGCAGCGCGCGAGATCACCACGACGCTTCCCTATGTTCATATTTCGGGCGGCGTGTCGAACCTCTCCTTCTCGTTCCGCGGCAACGAGCCGGTGCGCGAGGCCATGCATGCGGTGTTCCTCTACCACGCCATCCAGGCGGGCATGGACATGGGCATCGTCAATGCCGGACAGCTTGCCGTCTACGACACCATCGATCCGGACCTGCGCGACGCCTGCGAGGATGTCGTCAACAACCGTGAGCCGAAAGGTGGTAGCACGGCGACCGAGCGCATGCTGGAACTTGCCGAGCGCTTCAAAGGCACGGCTGGCAAGGAGGCGCAGGAGCGCGATCTCGCCTGGCGCGACTGGCCGGTCGAACAGCGCATTTCGCATGCGCTGGTCAACGGCATCACCGAATTCATCGACGCGGACACGGACGAGGCGCGGGGTGCGGCCGAGCGTCCACTGCATGTCATCGAAGGTCCGCTGATGGCGGGCATGAATGTCGTCGGCGACCTGTTCGGCTCCGGCAAGATGTTCCTGCCGCAAGTGGTGAAGTCCGCCCGCGTCATGAAGCAGGCCGTTGCCGGCCTGCTCCCCTACATGGAGGCGGAGAAGCTGGCGAACGCCGCCAACGGCATCGACAATGGCGAGCGCCAGACCGCAGGAAAGATCCTGATGGCGACGGTGAAGGGGGATGTCCACGACATCGGCAAGAACATCGTCGGCGTGGTTCTGGCGTGCAACAATTATGAGATCATCGACCTCGGCGTCATGGTGCCGGCGACGAAGATCCTGCAGACGGCGCGCGAGCAGCAGGTCGACATCATCGGCCTGTCCGGCCTGATCACGCCGTCGCTAGACGAGATGGCGCATATGGCGGCCGAGATGGAACGCGAAGGCTTCGACATTCCGCTGCTGATTGGCGGCGCGACCACCAGCCGCGTGCACACGGCGGTCAAGATCCATCCACGCTACACCAGCGGCCAGACGGTCTACGTCGCCGATGCCAGCCGCGCGGTCGGCGTTGTTTCGGCGCTGCTGTCGAACGAGGCCAAGGCCGGCTACGTCGACAACGTCCGCGCCGAATACAAGAAGGTTGCCGATGCGCATGCGCGCAGCGAAGCCGACAAGCAGCGCCTGCCGCTGGCGCGGGCGCGGGCCAACGCGCACAAGGTCGACTGGTCGGCCTATGTGCCGCCGAAGCCGTCCTTCCTTGGCGTCAAAGTCTTCGAAGGCTGGGATCTGGCCGAGCTCGCTCGCTATATCGACTGGACGCCGTTCTTCCAGACCTGGGAGTTGAAGGGTCGTTATCCCAAGATCCTCGAGGACGAGGCGCAAGGGCCGGCGGCACGCCAGCTTTTCGAGGACGCCCAGGCGATGCTGAAGAAGGTCATTGCCGAAAAATGGTTCGCGCCCAAGGGCGTGATTGGCTTCTGGCCGGCGAATACCGTCGGCGACGACATCAGGCTGTTCACGGACGATAAGCGCTCGCAGGAACTGGCGACCTTCTTCACCTTGCGCCAGCAACTGGCCAAGCGAGACGGCAGGGCCAATGTCGCGCTGTCGGATTTCGTCGCGCCCGCCGACAGCGGTAAAGCCGACTATCTCGGCGGCTTCATCGTCACCGCCGGCATCGAGGAAGTGGCGATCGCCGAGCGCTTCGAGCGGGCGAACGACGATTATTCCTCGATCATGGTCAAGGCGCTGGCCGACCGTTTCGCCGAAGCCTTCGCCGAGCGCATGCATGAGAAGGTGCGCAAGGAGTTCTGGGGTTACGCGCCCGACGAGAACCTGGCACCGGACGACCTGATCGGCGAACCTTATCGCGGCATCCGCCCGGCGCCCGGCTATCCAGCGCAGCCCGACCACACCGAGAAGGCGACGCTGTTTCGCCTGCTCGACGGCGAGCGCAATGCGGGCGTCAGCCTGACCGAAAGCTATGCGATGTGGCCGGGCTCTTCCGTGTCGGGCATTTATCTCGCCCATCCCGAAAGCTATTATTTCGGCGTCGCCAAGATCGAACGCGACCAGGTCGAGGATTATGCTAGCCGTAAGGCGATGCCAATCGCCGATGTCGAGCGCTGGCTGGGCCCCGTTCTCAACTATGTGCCGGCACACTATGCCGAGGCGGCTGAATAGTGGGAACGGCGGCATCGTAAATTCGTGCCTTCTAAATCTCCGCTGCCTTTTCGACCGGATGGCTTTCGACAGTTTCTTGTGCTCCTTCCTTGCCAAGCGTTTGAGGTAGGCAAAAGACTCTTGAAGCGGGCGGGTTTCGGCCTTCGTAAGAAGGGCTACTTAGCTGGTGCCGGGTCCGCATCGTGCGATACGGACTGAGATACAAACTGTGATACAAATCGCTACGGAATTCTACCAAAAACCCCTTTAAAATCAACGCGGGAGGCGGTGCAGCGTTGCATCTCGACCGCACCAATCAAATTCGAAAGCGGAACCTCTAACCCATTGAGTTCGAGCATGGCAGGGAGCGTCCTTGTCAGGGCACGAGGCTTTTGCCTGATTGCGGTCGCGAGTTTGGCCCATGCGAAGAGGCCATCGGCGGGCATGGCCATCTACCGACAAGCGCACATAATTATTCGCGCACCAGGCGTCCGGTCGCCCACCAGATCACAGATACAACAACGATCGATGCGTAGCCGTCCACGGCATAGTGCCAGCCAGTGTACACCGATCCGTACAGGATCAGGGCTGCAAAGGTCCAACCCAGAACGCCAAGCCAGAGATTGATTGAGGAAAGCAAATAGGCGTTCAATGCGGCAAAGGCGACATGCATGCTTGGCATGGCTGAGATGCCGCCCCCAAGACTTGGCCGGCCGCTCTGGTAAGCCATCAGGAGATATGCCGAGGGTTCCCGCACCATGTAACTATGGTCCAGTCTGTCCAAAGCGGCATTCAATCCGTGGAAGCGATCCACGCCAACAAAGTGGTGGTAGTAAACCGGCCCGACCGATGCCAGCGCCAGGGCCAAGACCGTTCCGAGGACGCACAACGTCAGCGCTGCTGCGCAGAGATAGCGGATGCGGGCAATCTCGTCCGACCAGAGCGACACGAAAAGGATGGTGCCGAACCACTGGTAAAACCAAATGACTTCATAGCTGTTGAAGACGACGAGCGACCAATTGTTGCTGTCGAGCTTATGGACGATCTCCCATGGCGGCATCCCGTGCAGCCATTCATCAGCGTCGGCCAACCAGTTGTCGGCATAGTATGGGACGACGGACGGGATGGCGATCTTGTAGGTAGAGAACGCGGTCAAGCTGGCGAAGAAGAACAGCAGTACCAGCAGACAGCCGCGCCAGCGCCCTTGAACCAAATCCAGGGCGTAGCGAACTGGTTGCCGCCGGCCATGGAGTATCGCGGCACAACAGACGCCACCGATAAACAACACCGGAATACCAATAAGAAACTTGTGAGAATAGATTAAGGCTGATGTATAGAATAGTTCTGGATATAGTGCAGATGCGCCTAAAACGTATATCGCCATGAACAGGGAGAGGCGCAATTGCCATATGGCGGAGGGCCTGTAGCGAGAGGCTTCCGTGGTTAGGGCCAAACCAATTTACCCGTTCTTAACGTTTCGCCGGAGAGACACATACACCGATAAGGTAAAAACGTTGCCGCCAGGTTTACTTTTCCCCGGTGATCGACATTTGCCTGCCGGCCCGCACGCGGTGGATTGTTTCCCTGAGCAATCTTGCATCCGCATTGCTGTCCATGCCCGGTGTGAAGGAACGCGCCGGAGCCTCGGGGCCGAACCGGCCGGGTGTTTAAACACCGGTCCACCGCTCCCTCAGTTGACATATCATAAGTTGTAACTTATCATAAGTCATGGTTTATGATTATGCAGGAATGGTGGCCTTGGCCGATCCGACGCGCCGCAAGGTGTTCGAGCTCATCGCCGATCGGCCACGCTCGGTCATCGATCTGACGCGAGTGCTTCCGGTCTCGCAGCCGGCGGTATCGCAGCACCTCAAGGTTTTGAAGGCGGCCCGGCTGGTCCGCGCAGAGCCGAAAGGTGCCAGCAACATCTATCATCTCGACCCGCATGGGCTCGGCGAGATGCGCACCTGGCTCGACCGCATGTGGGGCGATGCGCTCGACGCCTTCAAACGGGAAGTCGACAACAGCAAGGAGAAGAGGAAATGACGACCATGATCAAGCCCGCGCCGCTCAGGAAGTCGGTGACGGTGGAGGTGCCGCTCGACAAGGCATTCGATGTGTTCACGACAGGGTTCGGACGGTGGTGGCCTGCTTCGCACTCGATCGGCAAATCCGCCCTGACGACCGCGGTGATCGAACCCAAAGCCAGCGGCCGCTGGTACGAGATCGGCGAGGACGGGTCACAATGCGATTGGGGCGAGGTTCTCGCCTGGGATCCGCCGTCCAGGCTGACGCTCGCTTGGCGCATTGGAGCCGATTGGCGCTACGATCCGGCATTGCTGACCGAAGTCGAGATCCGCTTTGTCGCACTCGGCGAGAACGCGACGCGTGTGGAACTCGAGCACAGGCTTCTGGAGAACATGGGCGAGACCGCAGAGGCAGCGCGCCAGGCCTTCGAATCCGAGGGTGGCTGGAGCGGGCTCCTGGACCGCTATGCGGCTGAGGCCCAGCGCCACGCCGCCTGATCGGGAAGCCTTCCAGTCCATACCAGCGAGGCCGTCGCACTGTCGGCCTCGCCTCATTCCCGGTGCAGCATGTGCCGCTCTGCCCGGCCACTGGGACTAATGTTGTTGGGCGAACGATGCCCCGACCGGAACGGCGGGCACACCACACCTAGCGTTGTCGCGGACTACCCGGCGGTTGGTCAGCGGCGGTACCAGAGCTGGATTACCGGTGCTTCTCGACGAAAGCCTTGCAGGCGGGTGACAACTGCTCGATCATGCTCTGAAGGTCGCATTTGCCGATCGGTGTCATTGGGCAAAGCCGTTTGTAGTCAGGCTTGCATTCCTTGCCCTGAAAAGATTTGAAGGCCTTTGCCTCGGCGGTAATCGGGCTCAAAAGTATTCCCGAACAAACCAACGCAAGGCTGGTAAACAGATACTTCCCCATAAACACCCTCCATTTATTAGCAGTAATTATAGAGATCCTAAATTAGAATTATCTAATTATCAACCTGAGCAACCGGCAGCTCGCAACGTCGTCTGATATCCGTCCGTTGCGCACAGAGAGGCCGATTCTCAAGCCAAATCGTGCCGCCGCTCCATCTTTGTGTTTGACCAAGATCTTTTCGGAAAACCGGTTTCCACTTTTCAGGATCATGGTCTAGACCTGAGGCACCTTATCCGGAAATCCGATGGCGGGAGGCGCTGGTGGAAGGCCAGGACGAACACATGACCAGCGCCAGGGCGGCTGACGAGCGCCGCGCCGACATCTATGACGAGGACGGCGTCATCCTGTCGTCGTTCCTCGCCCAGATCGGTGCCGCGATCGCCGATCGCGATACGCTGACGCTGAAGCGTGAAGTCGACGATCTGCACCAGTCGGAACTCGGCCACCTGCTCGAGGCCCTGCACCCGGAACAGCGCCGCGCCCTGGTCGAATTGCTGGGCAAGGATTTCGATTTTTCCGCCCTGACCGAGGTCGACGAGGCGATCCGCCGCGACATCGTCGACAATCTACCCAATGCGCAGATCGCCGAGGCGGTGCAGGAGCTCGATTCCGACGACGCCGTCTACATTCTCGAGGATCTCGACCAGGAGGACCAGGACGAGATCCTGTCGCAACTGCCGTTCACCGAGCGGATCAGGCTGCGGCGCTCGCTCGATTATCCCGAAGAGACCGCCGGCCGCCGCATGCAGACGGAGTTTGTCGCGGTGCCGCCCTTCTGGACGATCGGCCAAACCATCGACTACATGCGCGAGGACAACAATCTTCCCGACCGTTTCAGCCAGATCTTCGTCATCGATCCGAGCTTCAAGCTGCTCGGCGCCATCGACCTCGACCAGATCCTGCGCACCAAGCGCTCGGTCAAGGTGGAAGAGGTCATGCATGAGACCAGGCATGCCATCCCGGCCACCATGGACCAGGAGGAGGCGGCGCGCGAATTCGAACAATACGATCTTCTGTCCGCTGCCGTCGTCGACGAGAACGAGCGGCTGGTCGGCGTGCTGACCATCGACGACGTCGTCGACGTCATCCAGCAGGAGGCCGAGGAAGATCTGCTGCGCATGGGCGGCGTCGGCGACGAAGAACTCTCGGACAGCATCCTTTCGACCTCGCGCTCGCGCGTCCCCTGGCTACTGGTCAACCTGTTGACGGCTTTCCTAGCGGCCTCGGTGATCGGCCTGTTCGACCGTACCATCGAGCATATCGTGGCGCTGGCGGTGCTGATGCCGATCGTCGCCGGCATGGGCGGCAATGCCGGCTCGCAGACCATGACCGTCACGGTGCGGGCGCTGGCGACGAGGGACCTCGACATCTACAATGCCGGCCGCATCATCCGCCGCGAAATCGGGGTGGGCTTCATCAACGGCATCATCTTCGCCATCCTGATCGGCATCGTTGCGGCTGCCTGGTTCCACGATCGCAATCTGGGCGGCATCATCGCGGCGGCGATGATCATCAACATGTTCGTGGCGGCTCTGGCGGGCATCCTTATCCCGCTGCTGCTCGACCGCTTCAAGATCGACCCGGCTGTGGCTTCGGCGGTTTTCGTCACTACGGTCACCGATGTCGTCGGTTTCTTTGCCTTTCTCGGGCTTGCCACATGGTGGTTCGGCGTGCGCTGAACGGCACCTCAATTGACTTTTACGTAAATGCCGTGCGAGGCTTTGGAAGGTGCCTTGTCCGCCGATTCTGGTACGTGCCTGGACGCCGGCGGCGCCGGCCAGTTGGAACTCGCGGCGTGGCCGGGGCATTGGAGTGACGATGCGGGAATATTATTCAATCACGGAGCTGACCCGCGAATTCGACGTGTCGACGCGGACGTTGCGCTTCTACGAGGACGAAGGGCTGGTGCAGCCGGTAAGGCGCGGCCGCACCCGGCTGTTCCGTCCGTCGGACCGGCATCTCATCCGCCAGATCATGCGCGGCAAGAGGCTCGGCTTCTCGATCAATGAGATCCGCGAAATCATCCAGATGTACAGGGAGCCGCCCGGCGAGGTCGGCCAACTCAAATTGATGATCAAGCGCATCGAGGAAAAGCGCGAGGATTTGCGCCAGAAACGCCGCGATCTCGAGGAGACCCTGGCCGAGCTCGACCAGGCAGAGGAATCCTGCGTCGAGCGGCTGGTGGAACTCGGCGTCACCACATAAGCGTGGTGTCAGCGCCGGCTCAAATCCAGCGCCGCACCCTTTTGGCGTAGTCTCGGTACTTCTTGCCGAATTTGGCCGTCAGCACCTTCTCCTCGCTCTCGATCGTCAGCTTCTGCGTCAGGAACGCCGCGATGACCGCCAGCGGCAGGAACCAGGCGATCCCAGAGACAAAGGCGAGGCTGACCAGCAGCAATGTGTTAGCGAGGTAGATCGGGTTGCGGCTGACGGCGAAGGGGCCGGTGGTCACCAGATGGTCCGGCACGCCGTTCGGGTTGAGCGTCGTTTTGGCGCGGATCATGGTGCGGATTGCCGTGAACCAGAGCGCGGCGACCGCCACCAACCCCACAAGGCCGGCAGCGAACAGGATGTCGCCGAGAAGATCGCCGATCCATGGCAGCGGATAGAACAGTCCTAGCGCGACGCTGACGATGATGGCGGCGATATAGATCAGCGGCGGCCATGGGATGTGCCCCAGCTTCGGCTGCCCAGGATTTTGCTGCACGGGTTTCGGGTGACTGTCGCTCATTGTTGTCCTCCCTCGATTAGCGCGTTCCCGGTTCCGCCGCCTCGGTTTGGGCGGTACAGGTGCCGGCGAGCTCGCCAATATGCGCCTTCCACTCCGGGGACTGGTCGTTGCTGTAGAGCCGGTCAAGCGAGGCTTCGCCCTGGAGAGTGTCCAGCATGCAGGCACAATAGCTGGAGCAGAACTCGGTGTCGCGTGCCTGCTCGCAGGATATCTGGCAGGATTTCAGGAAGTTCACCTCCCTGGTTTCGACCTGTGCCGGCATGAATTGCGAAAACAGCCAGACCGAGCCGATCAGCACCGGCTGATGGATCAGATAGAAGGCAAGGCTGTGCCGGCCGATGAAGACCAGCGGGTTTGCCCAGCGGCCGGCCGACAGCCGCGTCAGCGCGCCGGAGGTGGAGGCGAGCTTGGTAACCGCGATGCCGGCAAGCACGGCACCGAACCACGGCAGCAGCGGAACGTAGTCATTGGAGCGCGGATTGGTCGCCGACAGGCCGACCCACCACAAAGCCGGCTGATCGAAAGTTTCGGATCGCAGGTAGAAGGGCGCAGCGACAACGAATACGGCGACAAGCAGCGTCAGCAGCGCCGGCAGGCGCAGGAACGCCAGGCCGAGCAGGCTGGCGAGCGCGATTTCGTGCAATATGCCGAAGAAGATGAAGCCGTCGGGCGTGGCGATGCGCGTGACCAGCGATATTGCGAGTGCTGCCCCGGCAACCATGGCGAAGCGCTTCCAGAAGCCGGTCCAGCGGATTTTTTTGCCATGGGCGAGATAGAGACTGATGCCGACCAGGAACAGGAAGCTCGAAGCGATGCAGCGCGCGTAGATTTTCCACCAGCCGAAGGCGGTGAGGCCGGGATCGGTGTAGCCGAAGAATTCGAGGTCCCAGGTGAAATGATAGCTCGCCATAGCAAGCAAAGCGATGCCGCGTGCGATGTCGATGGCGGCGATGCGCTTCGACTTCGGTTGATCCTGAACGGCTGCGGTCGGCGTGGCGATGCTCATTGGTCTCGCTGTCTTGGTTCAGCCCCGGCAAGACGACTATCACGGTTGCCACCGTCAAAAGAAGCAGGGCCTTGCGTCGCGTTGGTGCCGGTCGGCATCAGAGCTGCTTTAGGCCAGAGCCGGAAAGCCTTTGGCCGGCTTCGCTTTTTGCCGTGAAGGCGTCGGTTTCCTGTTACCCGGCAAGGAATCGCCGCGGCAGATTTGTGCTCCAAACCCTGCTTCGGGCGATTCGGCTTCGGGGAAAGCAATGGCTACCCATGTGCGCCATCCGATCTGGCTCGCGGCCTTGCGGCCGGCGGATGCCCGCACCTTCGCCTCGCTTTATGCGGTCGAATCCTTCGCGCGCGCCACCGTATCCAGCGTCATCCCGATCCAGGCCTACGAGATCCTGCACAACGAGCAGATCGTTTCGATCCTCTACACGATCGTGGCGATGCTCGGCCTGTCGGCGACGCTGTTCATGCCGATGCTGATCGCCCGCTTTGCCCGGCGCTGGGTCTATACCGCCGGCGCCTGCCTGCTGGCCGCCGGCTCGCTGTTCTTCGTCACCCATACCCTGGCCGGCCAGGTGGTCGGCATGCTCTGCCGCGTCGTCGGCGCCGGCGCGCTGGCGATCACGCTCAACCTCTACATCATGGATCATATCCGCAAGACCGATTTCATGCAGGCCGAGTCGCTGCGCATGGCGTGGTCGATGCTTGCCTGGACCGCCGGGCCGACGCTCGGCATTTTCCTCTACACGCGTTTCGGCATCTATGCCGCGCATGGCGCGGTGGCCGTCTTCGCCATGGCCTTGCTGGCGCTGTTCTGGACTTACCGGCTTGGCGACAACCCGTCGATCCGCCCCGGCAAGACGCGGCCGGTCAATCCGCTGGCCAATATCGGCCGCTTCGTCGCGCAGCCAAGGCTGAGACTCGCCTGGCTGATCGCCTTCGGCCGCTCCTGCTTCTGGACGACGTTCTTCGTCTATGGGCCGTTGTTCATGGTGATCACCGGCGAGGGCAAGCTGGCCGGCGGCCTCTTGGTTTCGGCCGGCAATGCGCTTTTGTTCATGGCCATCTTCTGGGGCAGGGCGGGACGGCGTTTCGGCGGCCGGCGCACCATGACGTTCGCCTATTTCGCCATGTCGGCGACGCTGCTGGCGGCCGGCGCCGTCGGCGAGGCCGCACCGCTCGTCACCGGCGCGTTGCTGCTTTGCGGTGCCCTCTTCACCATCGCGCTCGATGCGCTGGGCTCGACCGCCTTCATGCGCTCGGTGCGCTCGTATGAGCGGGCGCAGATGGCGGCGGTCTACCGTACCTATCTCGACTTTTCCGAGCTGACGCCGCCGCTGGTCTATTCGGTGGTGCTGGCGTTCTTCGGCCTGGGCGCGGTTTTCGCGACGCTCGGCCTGCTGGCGGCAGTCTGCGGCTTCGTCACCTGGCGCTATCTGCCCAAATCGCTTTGATGTTCAAGCGCCGCGTGGCGCTCGCGCACCCAGTTGTGGAAGCGGTGCAAATCATATTCCTCCGGCATCAGCACGCCAGCCTTATGGCGCATCGAGCGCAGGCCCTTCTGGTTGACCTCGCAGATATCAGCATCTTCCTCCAGCATCTGGGTACCGAAGGCGACGATGTTGTCGATATCGGCCGCCGGATCGGCGAGCGCTTCGGGCGAAAAAAGCCATTCGGCGGTGAGTTCGGTCTGCTCCGGCCCAAGCGGCACCAGCCGCACGGTCCTGACATAGTCGACATGACCGACGACGAACATCGACGGCAAGCTGGTGGCATAGGTCTGCCCGGCGGCACGCTCGCTCGGCGTCAGGCCGGAAAAGACCGACCCGTGGACGCGTCCGTCGCGCGACCAGGTTTCGGCCCCGGCCCGCAAGCCGCCGGCAAATTCCGGCGCGTCATTGTCGGCGTGGCGCGCCCATTCGGGGTCGTCGTGCCGGCCCATCAGGCCGCGGCCATAGATCGGCACCAGCCGCGACAGGTCCTTGTGGACGCCGGGGCAGTGCAGGCACTCGTTGAAGTTTTCCCAAAAGATCTTCCAATTGCAGTTTATCACCTTGCGCAGCACATGGCCGCTCAGCAGCGTTTCCAGCGGCCAGTTGGCGAGGTCGCCGGATGCCGGATCGAAGGATGTTTCAGCTGAGCCGGCAACATCCTCGGCGAGGTTGGCGAAGACAAAACCGCGCCACACCGAAAGCGCGACGCGGTAGAGCGGATGATCGGCCTTGTCGAAACCGTCCGGCAGCGATTTCGATGGCACGCGCACCAGATCACCGCGCAGCGAATAGGACCAGGCGTGGTAAGGGCAGGTGATGAGCCGCGCCTTCAGCCGGCCTTCGCTCTGCTGGCAAAGCTGCGAGCCACGATGCCGGCAGGTGTTGTGGAAGGCGCGCAATTCGCCGGTCTCGTCGCGCAGCACGACGACCTCCTGCGTGCCTATGCGGAACGTTCTGAAAGCCAGCGGCTGGGCAAGGTCGGCCTCGCGGCAGACCAGCAGCCAGTTGCGATACCAGATGGCCTCGAGATCGCGCTGGTAGGCTGCGATGTCCCAATAGGCCGATGACGGCAGCGTCGGCTCGGCCCGCGTCAGACCGTTGTAGGACCGCGCTCATTCGGGCTGGGTTGCATGCCGGCTTCTTCCCCATCCGCCAGCCGACACCCGGCGGTAAAAATTGTCAATCGCGGCGCCGGCCGGGCAGCTTGGCGAGGCGGCGCATTCGCCACACGATCCGGCGGAATTTGGTTTGCCGGGCGCGGCGATTCTGCCTATAGTCGCTGATGTCGTCGGTTCCGTTTGGAACCAAGAGGGAATGCGGTGCGGGCGAAATTGTTTGCCCAATGCCGTGGCTGCCCCCGCAACTGTGTGCGGTAGTCCTCTCCATATGCCACTGAAGGTTCGCCTTCGGGAAGGTGGGGAAGGACGCTGATCCGCGAGCCAGGAGACCTGCCGGCGACAGGAAACTGACTTCTATGCCCTCGGGTGGAGGGCGAAAGGACAAGACATGAATACCGCATCCGTCTCGCTCGGCGCTTCCGTCTCCTCGCAGTCGCGTTTCATGCAGCTGGCGCTTGCTGCATTCCTCGGCATTTTCGTCATGGGCTTTGTCGGCTTCTCGCATATCGATGCGGTCCACAATGCCGCGCACGACTATCGCCACTCGATGGGCTTTCCCTGCCACTGACAAGGGGCTGACATCATGACATTTTTTCGCAACGTCGTGTTCATCGCGGCGATCGCAGGGCTTGTGGCCGGCGTCGCTCTCGCCTGCATGCAGGCCTATGCCACGGTGCCGCTCATCCTGAAGGCGGAAGTCTATGAACAGGCCGGCGGCGGCCATGACCATGCCGCGTCACCGGCCGAAAACGCCGCGGGCACGACGGCTATGAGCAGCGCCGCGCCGGCTGAAGCAATGGCTCCGGCTGAGGACGAAGGCTGGGCGCCGGCCGACGGTTTCGAACGCTTTGCCTTCAGCGTCGTTGCCAATATCGTCACCGGTATCGGCTTTGCGCTGGTCCTGGTTGCGGTTTCGGAGTTCGCCGGCGGCATCGGCAATTGGCGTCAGGGCCTGTTCTGGGGGCTGGCCGGCTTTGCCGTGTTCACCCTGGCGCCGGGCCTCGGCCTGCCGCCGGAACTGCCGGCGATGCCGGCGGCCGACCTTGTCCAACGCCAGATCTGGTGGTGGGCAACAGTGGTGGCGACCGCGGCCGGTCTCGGCCTTATCGCCTTCCGCAGATCGCTGCCGCTGGCGGTCCTTGCGGTGGCGTTGATCGTCGCGCCGCATATCGTTGGCGCGCCGCAGCCCGACAGTTTCGAGACGGCGATCCCGGAAGGCCTGCACCACCAGTTCGTGGTGGCGGTGACGCTGACCAATCTGGTGTTCTGGCTGGTGCTCGGCGCGGTCGTCGGCGTGGTGCGCGGCCGCTTCACCGGCACGGCGACCAGCCTGCGCGACAGCTTTGCCTGACCGCGCTGCCGGGGCACTGACCCTTATCATCGGCGGGGCGCGCCCCGGCAAGAGCGCGCATGCCGAGAGGCTGGTGAGTGCCTGTCCGGCGCCGTGGAGCTATCTCGCGACGGCGCAAGCCTATGACGAGGAGATGCGCGAACGGATCGCGCTGCACCGCTCGCGCCGCGGTGCCGGCTGGACGACCATCGATGCGCCGCTCGACCTTGCCGGCGCGATCGAGGCGCTGCCTGACGGCCAGCCGGTGCTGATCGACTGCCTGACGCTGTGGCTGACCAACCATATGCTGGCCGAACATGATGTCGAGGCCGAATGCCGAAGGCTGGCGGATGTGCTGTCGCGGCCGCGTGGCCCCTGGTTCGTGGTGTCCAACGAGGTCGGCCAGGGCATCGTGCCGGACAATGCGCTGGCAAGACGGTTTCGCGACGCCGCCGGCCGGCTGAACCAAGACGTCGCCTCTGTCGCGGACATTGTGCTTTTGATGGTGGCGGGGCTGCCGCTCAGGGTGAAATGACATGGCTGATACCGACCACATCGATCCCAAGGACGAGGAACGCCACCGCGCCAAGATGGCCAAGCGCAAGGCGGTGCAGGACGCCGAGGTTGCAGCCAAGACGGTCGAGAAAGGGCTGTTGATCGTCAACACCGGTCCGGGCAAGGGCAAGACCACGGCCGCCTTCGGGCTGGCGCTCAGAATGCTCGGCTACGGCAAGCGCGTCGGCGTCGTCCAGTTCATCAAGGGCAAGTGGCACACCGGCGAGAAGGACGCCTTTGCTGCCTTCGGCGACCGCGTCGTCTGGCACGCGATGGGCGAGGGTTTTACCTGGGAGACGCAGGACCTGAAACGCGACATCGCGGCGGCCGAGGCCGCCTGGGCCAAGGCACTCGAGCTGATGGCCGAGCCGTCGATCAGCCTCGTGGTGCTTGACGAACTCAACATCGCGCTGCGTTACGACTATCTCGACCTCGAAAAGGTGGTCGCAGCGCTGAAGGCGCGTCGCGAGGGCCTGCATGTCGTCGTCACCGGCCGCAACGCCAAGCCGGCGCTGGTCGAGGCAGCCGACCTGGTCACCGAGATGGGCGTGACCAAGCACCACTTTGCCGCCGGCGTGAAGGCGCAGCAGGGGATAGAATTCTGAGGGCTTTGGCGATCAGGCAGAACGTTCAGAGGAAGATCCAACTCGGATGACGCTTGCCGAGGTTGCCCTCGACCTCTCAAGACCTGGGTTCCTCGCCCGCCGCGAAGCGGGGGAGAGGTGGCCGCGAAGCGGCCGGAGAGGGGGCCTTTCGTAGGGCGCAGTCCCCCTCTCCGTCTCGGCTTCGCCGAGCCACCTCTCCCCCACTTTCGTGGGGGCGAGGAACCCAAGCTGGAATAAAGCCGCGTTCCAACGCTGAAGGAGCAACTTTGTTCTTGCTTTGTGCCGGCAGCTATGCTACTAATTTGGTTATGGTGCTAATTGGCTCCAACGACCCGCCTCCCGAGGCGGGTTTTTTGTTTTGGCCCCATTCATGGCAAAATGGCCCAAGCGGAATATGATTCCGTTGCGGCCAATCAGCTTTCGCCGCGTTAGCGGATCTTCTGAATCGACGGTCGCTGAGTTTGACGCACCCCATCGTTCGAGCCTTCAGCCGGTTCAATCAATTCGATCCCGAACTGTCACTTTTTGCTCGGATCGTCCGCCGGGTTGACGTAGGTGATCTTGAATGGCCCCTCGCCATGAACCTGGATAATCGTGTCGCTTGTCGTCCAGGCGAAGTGATTCATTCCGGCCGGCGCGACGCCGAAGCCGCCAGCAGTCAGTTCGACACCTTTCGCCTCGTCGAGCTTATCGCCCATTCCAATATGGAAGTTGCCGGAAAGCACCGTTACGTATTCCGTGGTGGGATGATTATGTGCGGCAATTTTGTAGCCGGCGGGTGTCTTCAACCGCAGCACATAGGCGCCGTCCTTTGAGGGATCTCCAGAGATAACAGCCATTTCAGCGCCAGCGGGAATGACAGCAGGCGCAGGAGCCCATTTGATGTCTTTCGCGTTCATCGGCATGTCATCGGCAAACAGAGGCGCCGTCCCAACAAGCAGCAGTGCCAGGGCAGTGGCAAGCTTGAGCATGACAATCTCCCAGTGGTTCGTAGAGGACGGCGTCGAGTATCGGCGCGCCGATCCCCTTGCCAATTCGAGTCTATCAGGGCGGAGCGCCTCAACGCATCCTGCGAACGGGGGACGCGCATTCGCGGTAGCCGCGGAAGCTGCCGCTAAAAACTTTCCAGGTGAAACGATTTTGTTTGTATCTCTGTAGGTAATAGGCCCTCGCTAGCTTCCAGTGCCAGATTTGTCGACGGCAGAAGACGGCTTGACGGCCTTTGGCTGCCGGCTGAAAAGGGCTGGCCTGCGGACGTGGCGGAATTGGTAGACGCAAGGGACTTAAAATCCCTCGATCTCTGATCGTACGGGTTCGATTCCCGTCGTCCGCACCAGATTGGTCTTCGTTTGATACCCTTCGTAACTGGAGACCAGACCGCTCGACCCGGTTCTGGCCGCCTCACCTCCCGATCGGGTTCAGCTTCAAATGCTGGATCAGGATGATCGTCTTGGCGTCGATAATCCGACCGTCGTGGATGCCGGCCAGCGCCTCGTCGAGCGGCATTTCCAAAACCTCGATGTCCTCGCCTTCGTCATGGGCGCCGCCACCGTCGGAAATGCGATCGGCGGGCGAATAGCGGGCGACGAAGAACCAGAGCCGCTCGGTTACGCTGCCGGGGCTCATATAGGGCGAAAACAGCCGCTGCACGTCCTTCAGGCGGTAGCCGAGTTCCTCCTCGGCCTCCTTGCGGATACAGGTTTCGGGATCGTCTTCGTCGAGCAGACCGGCGCAGGCCTCGATCAGCGGCTCCTTGTGGCCGGTGACGTAGGCAGGGTAGCGGAACTGCCGCACCAGAAGCACCGTCGAGCGGTCGGGATCGAAAGGCAGGATCACCGCGCCGTCACCGCGATCGTAGGTCTGACGGGTGTGCGTTTCCCATTTGCCGTCGCGCCGGCGGTAGTCGAAGACGGTCTTTTTCAAAACCGCCCATTCGTCGGAAAGGACTTCCTCCGAGCGGATGCGAATGCGATCTTCCATGGTGGACTCCCTGCTGCCGCGGCAAGGCGTAGCCGCGAATGGCGGTTCGTGCAATCCGGCCAGCTATTGGTCCAGAGCACCGGTTCACCGTCTCGTGTCTGGCGCTGGCACAATCGGCTGCATAAATAGCGGCAACCCTTCGCGGAGTTTTTTATGACCTCATCGCTTTTCCAGCCGATCACCCTCGATGGCCTCACCTTCCCCAACCGCATCGCGGTCGCGCCGATGTGCCAGTATTCGGCCGAGGACGGCTCGGCCAGCGATTGGCACCTCTATCACTGGATGAACCTGGCGATGTCGGGTGCCGGCATGGTCACCGTCGAGATGACCGAGGTCGAACGGCGCGGCCGCATCTCGCATGGCTGCCTCGGCCTCTATTCCGAAGACAACGAGGCGGCGGCGCGACGCACGCTGGATGCAGCCAAGCGGGTCGCCGCGCCGGGCACGAAATTCGGCACGCAACTTGCGCATGCCGGCCGCAAGGCGTCGAACCGCAAACCCTGGGAAGGCGGCGGACCGCTGACCGCCGATCAGGACCCGTGGCCGATCGTGTCGGCGTCGGCGATCGCCTACGACACCGGCTGGCAGGTGCCGCGGGCGCTGGAGGACGACGAGATCCTGCAAATCATCGAACGCTTCGCCGAAGCGGCAAAGCGGGCCGAGCGCGCCGGCTTCGACTTCATCGAGCTGCATGCCGCGCATGGCTATCTGATCTTCCAGTTCCTGTCGCCGCTCTCCAACCGGCGCACCGACCGCTGGGGCGGCTCGCTGGAAAACCGCATGCGTTTCGCCGTCGAGATCGCCAAGGCGGTGAAGAAGGCGGTGCCCAGGCTGATGCTGGGCGCGCGCCTGTCGATCAAGGAATGGGTCGATGGCGGCTTCGACGTCCAGGATGCGATCGAAGTGGCAAAAGCGCTGAAGGAAGCCGGCGTCGCCTATCTCTGCTGCTCGAGCGGCGGCAATTCGCCGTTGCAGAAGCTGCCGTCCGGGCCCGGCTACCAGGTGCATCTGGCCGAAGCGGTGCGCAAGGCCGTCGGCATCCCGACGCGGGCCGTCGGCCTGATCGACGATCCGAAACAGGCCGAGGCGATCGTTGCCGACGGGCGCGCCGACATGGTGGCGCTGGCGCGCGCCTTCCTTGCCGATCCGCGCTGGGGCTGGCGCGCCGCGGCCACCTTCGGTGAAAAAATCCACCCGGCGCCGCAGCTTGCCCGCTCGGTTACGACGATGCAGCATTGGATGAAGGCGGTGAACTGACGGCGGGTTCGTCTCGCTGGACAGGGCACCATAGCTTCGCTTTGATCCTCTGCCGGTGTAGAGTAGCCGGGGCCGCGGCTGGGCGCGGCGGGTTGGGGGAGCAGGGACATGTCGTTCAGGGGGATTTCCATTGCGGCTGCCGCCGCGGTTGTGGCCGGGCTGTCGTTCGCCTCATCGACGCCGGCCGGGGCGCAATATTGCGAAGGTACGGTGCACGGTCTTTCCAGGCACTACAATCTGGCAACGGGAAGCGGCTTTCTCGCCGTTCGGGCCCGGCCGAACTCGTCGTCGCGTATGATCGGGCAATTGTTCAACGGCGACCAAACCGAGATCTTCGATCGCCGCGGAAACTGGTACAAGGTCGATTTCGGCGGCCGCACCGGCTGGGCGAATGCACGCTGGCTGCGCAACGACTGCGGCTATTGAGCTATTTTCGCCTGAGCTAAAATAGCAGTTGCAACCAAATCGGCCGCTCCGCGTTGGCGGCGATGATGGACAGCAAGCCATTTGAAAAGCCGGTCGTGGTCGAACTCGGCCATGTCGGCAAGTATCGCCATATCCGCAGCGCCCAGGAGGCGGCGGAGTGCCTGATGACGGTCTGGCCACTCAATCGCGGGCCGCGTCATCGTGATGCCCTCGACACTTGCCTAAAAGTGCTGGAAGGTTATCGTTCGACGGCGGATGCGCGCCGGGCACTGATCGAAGCCGCCAGGGAATCGGACGTGCTGGTCCCAGACGACAGGCTGCCAGACGACAGACTGGCCGACGACAGACTGGCCGACGACAGGCTGCATTGAGGCAACGGGCTTTCAACCGGAGGGTTTCATGGCGAAACTGACCTACAAGATCGTCGAGCATGACGGAGGCTGGGCCTACAAGGTCGGCTCGACATTCTCCGAAACGTTCCCTACCCATCAGGACGCGTTGCGCGCCGCCGAGATCGCTTCCGCCGAACAGCAGGTCGCCGGCAACACCGACGGCATCCAGTACGAGGACGCCGACGGCAAATGGCACGACGAGCTCGCAGACGGCCGCGACCGGCCGCAGACCGAGGTTTCGGATTAGGGTGTGTCGATATCCAGGTGATGCCGGCGTGCTTTACAGGTCGGTTTGGTAGCGCTACCGTCTCACATCGCGCGTGACCGGGGAGGAGCCTGGCGCTGTCGCGGGCCAGGCAGGAAAGCGGTTTCCTTCGAAGTCGTTGCAGGAATCAATCGGGAGGAGATCGATGGCGTCTGTCGCAATCGGCGATGTCTACAAATCATTTGGGACCGTCGAGGTCCTGCACGGGGTCAGCGTCGATATAAATGACGGCGAGTTCGTCACGCTGGTCGGTCCTTCGGGTTGCGGAAAGTCGACCCTTCTCAGAATGATCGCCGGCCTGGAAAAGATCTCGCGCGGCCAGATCGCGATCGGCAAACGTGTCGTCAACAACGTTGCGCCAAAGGAGCGCGACGTCGCCATGGTCTTCCAGAACTATGCGCTCTACCCGCATATGACGGTCGCCGAGAACATGGCGTTCTCGCTGATGCTCAAGGGCGTTCCCAAGACGGAGAGCGATGCCGGCGTGCGGCGCGCGGCCGAAATCCTGGGACTGGTGCCGCTGCTCGACCGCTATCCGCGCCAGCTTTCCGGTGGCCAGCGCCAGCGCGTTGCCATGGGCCGGGCGATCGTGCGCGATCCGCAGGTCTTCCTGTTCGACGAGCCGCTCTCCAATCTCGATGCCAAGCTGCGTGTCCAGATGCGCGCCGAGATCAAGGAACTGCACCAGCGCCTGAAGACGACGACGGTCTACGTCACCCACGACCAGATCGAGGCGATGACCATGGCCGACAAGATCGTCGTCATGCATGACGGCATCGTCGAGCAGATCGGGCCGCCGCTCGAGCTGTACGACCGGCCGACCAACCTCTTTGTCGCCAGCTTCATCGGCTCCCCCGCCATGAACATGCTGAGGGGCGAGATCGTAAGCGACCGCTCGCCGTCGTTTCGCGGCGCCGGGGGGATTTCAGTCCCGTTGGCGTCGGCACTTTCCATCGGCAATGGTGAGCCGGTCGTGCTGGGAATACGGCCGGAGCATTTACGGCTGTCCGACCACCAGGGCATTCCGGTCACCGTCGTGGTGGTCGAGCCGACAGGGTCCGAAGTGCAGCTCATCGGCCGCACCGCCGGCGGCGAGGAGATCGTCGCCAATTTCCGGGAACGCCATTCCTTCACGCCGGGCGAAACCATCTGGCTTACGGCCGAACCTGGCCTCATCCATCTCTTTCACGGCAAAACCGGACAGCGGTTCGAAACACCCATCGAGCAGTAGGACGGCAAGGACAATAAGCAGGAGGAAGCAAGCATGAAATTCACCAGACGCGACGTGATCCGCACCACCGCCGGCGTGGCGGCGGGAGCCTTGGGAAGCCGGCTCATCGGCTCTCCCGCCTTTGCCCAGGAGGGATTGAAATACAAGCCCGAGGACGGCGCCAAGCTCAGGCTGCTGCGCTGGTCGCCCTTCGTGCAGGGCGACGAGGATCAATGGCTGGCCAACACCAAGCGCTTCACCGAAGCGACCGGTGTGGAGGTCCGCGTCGACAAGGAAAGCTGGGAGGACATCCGCCCCAAGGCGGCGGTCGCCGCCAATGTCGGCTCCGGCCCGGACCTGATGTTCGTCTGGTTCGACGACCCGCACCAATATCCCGACAAGCTGCACGACGTGACGGAGCTGGGCGAATATCTCGGCTCGAAATATGGCGGCTGGTACGACGGACCGCATCAATATGCGACGCGGCAAGGCAAGTTCCTCGGCCTGCCGCTGGCGACCATCGGCAATGCCATCGTCTATCGCGAAAGCTGGGTGAAGGAGGCCGGCTTCTCCGAATTTCCGAAGGACACGGCAGGCCTGCTCGAGCTTTGCAAGGCATTGCAGGCGAAGGGACACCCGGCCGGCTTCACGCATGGCCACGGCGTCGGCGACGGCAACAACTACGCCCACTGGCTGCTATGGAGCCATGGCGGCCAGATGGTCGACGAGAGCGGCAAGGTGACGATCAACAGCCCCGAGACGCTCAAGGCGATCGAATACGCGCAGGAGCTCTACAAGACCTTCATTCCCGGTACCGAAAGCTGGCTCGACGTCAACAACAACCGCGCCTTCCTGGCCGGCGAATTGAGCGTCATCGCCAACGGCATCTCGGCCTACAACACCGCCAAGATCAACAAGGATAAGGATCCGAAGTTGACCGAGATGGTCAAGGACATCCGCACCACCAACCTGCCGATCGGTCCGGTGGGGAAATCCGTCGAGCTGTTCCAGGTGACCACGGCCGTGATCTTCGACTACACGCCCTACCCCAACGCGGCCAAGGCCTACCTGCAGTTCATGTTCGAGGATCCGCAAATGTCGCAATGGATCACGTCCTCGGCGGGCTATTGCTGCCAGACGCTCAAAGCCTTCGACAACAACCCGGTGTGGACGGCCGATCCGAACAATGCCGCCTACGCCAAGGCCTCGGCGACGCTGCGGCCCAACGGCTATGCCGGCCCGCTCGGCTATGCCTCGGCTGCGACCATGGCCGACTATGTGCTGGTCGACATGTTCGCCAAGGCGGTGACAGGCCAGGCGACGCCGCAAGAAGCGATGGAAGAAGCCGAGAAGCGCGCAAACCGCTACTATCGCGTTTGAGCCGGGTTCAGCCGGGCAGCCATGGCTGCCCGGCTTCGAATCGCGCATGGCCGCCTGGCCGATCAATGGGACCTTAGAGGAGCCGACCCATGGCCGTGACCTCCGCTGCCGCTCAGCCACGCCGGTCGACGCTGTCGCGCATTCTGACGTTCGTGTCTGAAAGTCATAACGCGCTCGGCTTCGGCTTCATGCTGCCGGCGGCGGCCCTGCTGCTGGTCTTCCTGACCTATCCGCTCGGGCTCGGCGTCTGGCTCGGCTTCACCGATGCCCGCATCGGCCGCCCCGGCATCTTCATCGGCATCGAGAACTACGAATATCTGTGGGATGACGCCGTCTTCTGGCTCTCCGTCTTCAACACCTTGCTCTACACGATCAGCGCCTCGATCCTGAAGTTTGCGCTCGGCCTGTGGCTGGCGCTTATCCTCAACCAGAACCTGCCGTTCAAGTCGTTCTTCCGCGCGATCGTCCTGCTGCCATGGGTGGTGCCGACGGTGCTGTCGGCGATCGCCTTCTGGTGGATCTACGATTCGCAGTTCTCGATCCTGTCCTGGGCGCTGATGGAAATGGGCCTGATCGACCATCGCATCAACTTCCTCGGCGATCCGGAGAATGCGCGGGCTTCGGTCATCGCCGCCAATGTCTGGCGCGGCATTCCTTTCGTGGCGATCACGCTGCTTGCCGGCCTGCAGACGATTCCGCAGTCGCTCTACGAGGCCGCCACGCTCGACGGCGCCAGCCGCTGGCAATTGTTCCGCTATGTGACGCTGCCGCTGCTGACGCCGATCATCGCCATCACCATGACGTTTTCGGTGCTGTTCACCTTTACCGATTTCCAGCTGATCTATGTGCTGACCCGCGGCGGGCCGGTGAACGCGACGCATCTGATGGCGACGCTGTCGTTCCAGCGCGGCATTTCCGGAGGCCAGCTTGGCGAAGGCGCCGCGATCGCAGTCGCCATGATCCCGTTCCTGCTGGCAGCGATCCTGTTCAGCTACTTTGGCCTGCAACGCCGCAAATGGCAGCAGGGCGGCGGAGATTGACATGACCGCGATCGAAACGAGCAAACGCCCTGAACTCGACGAAGGCGGCATGGGTTACCTGCAGAGTGTGCCGCGCCGCGTGGTGACGGTCTACCTGCCGCTGCTGATATTCGTCATCGTGCTGTTGTTTCCGTTCTACTGGATGACGATCACGGCGGTTAAGCCCAATCTCGAGATGACCGACTACGCCAATTTCAATCCGTTCTGGGTGGTGCATCCGACGCTCGAGCATATCCGCTATCTGCTCTTCGAGACGTCTTATCCGGGCTGGCTGCTCAACACGATCATCATCTCGACCGCCGCCACGTTCCTGTCGCTGCTGGCTGCGGTGTTCGCTGCCTATGCGATCGAACGCTTGCGGTTCTCCGGGGCGCGGCAGGTCGGCCTCGCGGTGTTCCTCGCCTATCTCGTACCGCCCTCGATCCTGTTCATTCCGCTGTCGGTGATGGTGTTCAACCTTGGACTTTACGACACGCCCTTTGCGCTCATCCTCACCTATCCGACCTTCCTGATCCCGTTCTGCACATGGCTGTTGATGGGTTATTTCCGCTCGATCCCGTTCGAGCTGGAAGAATGCGCGCTGATCGACGGGGCGAGCCGATGGCAGATCCTCACCAAGATCGTGCTGCCGCTGTCGGTGCCGGGCCTGATTTCCGCCGGCATCTTCGCATTCACCCTGTCATGGAACGAGTTCATCTACGCCTTGACCTTCATCCAGTCGTCCGAAAACAAGACTGTGCCGGTCGGCGTGCTCACCGAGCTGGTGCGCTCGGACGTCTATGAATGGGGGGCGCTGATGGCGGGAGCGCTGATCGGCTCGCTGCCGGTGGTGGTGCTCTATTCGTTCTTTGTCGAGCACTATGTTTCCTCGATGACCGGAGCCGTGAAGGAATAGCCGACATGGTGAGGAATGCGCGAGGTCCCGGGAGGGTGTCAGCTGCCGGTGTCGGACTTCGGCGCAAATGCGCGGTCGGCAATGCGTTCGATGAAAGCGACGACCCGTTCCGGCTCGACGAATTGCGGCATGTGGCCAAGCCCCTCGACCGGCTCGAAATCGAGCCCGCTGATCTTTTCCATCACCGGCCAGCCATGGATATCGATGCCCAGAACGATGTCGGAAGCACCAAACAGAATGCCGGCCGGCATGGTGATCTCACCATAGCGTTGCTCGATGCGGCCAAGATCCTGCTCGATGGCCACGACATCGGTCGACGTTGCGTAGAAATGGCTTGGCCTTAGCCCGCACCAGCCGCCGCCCTCGACCATATAGTCGGCCGGCGTCGCCTGCGGCGCGAAGATGAAGGCCAGCGTGCGCTCTGCGTATTTGAAAGCCGCCGGGATCGCCATCGTATGAGCCATGATCCGGCGCCGCAGCGGCGACTTGACGTATAGCGGGCCGAACTTCTCGCGCGCGTCCAGCTCCAGATGGGTCAGCGGTGCCAGCAAGGCGATGCCGGAAATCGCCTCTGGATGCTCGACAGCCAGCGTCAGCGCGATGGCGCCACCCAGCGAATGGCCGACGACCAGAGGCTTTTCCAGCCCAAGCGCCTCAATAAAGCGCCGCACGATCTCGGCCTGCTCGGGCAGCCGTCCGCTGGCGCCCCCGGCCCGCACCGAATAGCCGGAACCCGGACGATCGAGCGCGATCAGCCGATAGTTCGGGCCGAAGCGTCCGAACAGCCTGTGGCGGAAATGATGAAGCTGCGCGCCAAGGCCGTGCAGGAAGACGATCGGCCGCCCCTCGCCCGTCTCGACATAATGGATGCGGTTGCCGTCGATCTCGATGAATTTACCGCTGGCCGGCACCAGCTTTTCGGCTTTCGCCGCAATCCGCCGCGTCGCCAGAAACGGATAGGCTGCCATGACGAGCGCCAGCAAAAACAGCACGCCAAGCAGCCATAGAAGAATCGATAACGGCATGTTCTTGCTCAAGGCCCCAAACCGGCACGCAGCATCACCCGCCGAAGGGTCCACTGCAAGGGAGGTGGTACAGGTGGATCCGTGGTTTGGCGGCATTGCCGCCGGCCGTTCCCCGCGCTATCTCAGGCGACCCGTTGCCGGAGCCTGCCATGACCGAAATCGTCACCGCCGCCATGCTCGTCATCGGCGACGAGGTTCTGTCCGGCCGCACCAAGGACAAGAACATCGGCCACCTCGCCGACATCATGACGGCGATCGGCATCGACCTGAAGGAAGTGCGTATCGTTGCGGACGAGGAAGACGAGATCGTCGCTGCGGTGAATGCGCTGCGCGCCCGCTACACCTATGTCTTCACCACCGGCGGCATCGGCCCGACGCATGACGACATCACCGCCGATTCCATCGCCAAGGCCTTTGGCGTGCCATGCGAATACGACGCCAAGGCCTACGCCCTGCTGGAAGCAAGCTATGCTGCCCGCGGCATCGAATACACCGAGGCGCGCAAGCGCATGGCCCGGATGCCGCGCGGGGCAGACCACATCGACAATCCGGTGTCGGTTGCGCCGGGCTTTCGCATTGGCAACGTCCATGTCATGGCCGGCGTGCCGGCGATTTTCCAGGCGATGCTCGACAATGTCGTGCCGACGTTGCGGGCCGGCACCAAAATGCTGTCGGCAACCGTGGAATGTCCGCTCGGCGAAGGCCTGATCGGCGGCCCGCTGGGCGACATCCAGAAGGAGCATCCGGACACGATCATCGGCTCCTACCCGAAATATGGCGACGGCAAATTCTGGACCGAACTGGTGGTGCGCGCCCGCAGCCAGCAGGCGCTGGACTCGGCACGCGCCGACGTAGAGGCTATGGTGGCGAGCTTGACCAGGGCAAGCAGAGTGGGCTGATCGGCCGGCCTGACGGAACCAGCATCGCGCAGTGACGTTTGTCACGAGTGGGATCGCCGTAAAACTGAGGGATTGCCATGCGCTTCAAGACCATCGTCGCCATATTGCAGAATGAACAGGACGCCGAACGCGTCCTCGACTGCGCGATCCCGCTGGCCAGCCGATTCCAGAGCCATCTGATCGGCATCCATGCCGAGGCGCTGCCCGTGCCCTACACCTCGGCCACCGGCTTTCCGGACACCGAGTTCCTGCAGGTTTCCGCCGACATGAACCGGGAGCGCGCCGAGAAGTTGCAGGCCGCCTTTCACAAGCGCATCGAGAATTCCGGCCTGTCGTTCGAGTGGCGCAGTCTCGAGAGTTTTTCCGGCGACAGTGCGCTGACCGGCATCTCGACCGTTCGCACCGCGGACCTGATCATCGCCGCCCAGCGCGAATCGGGCAGCGACCCGAGCGCCGACGTCGACACGCTGGTCTACGATGCCGGCCGGCCGGTGCTGGTGGTACCGCATTTGGGCCCCCTCGTCACCAGCTTCAAGCATGTGCTGCTCGCCTGGAACGGCAGCAAGGAGGCCGCGCGCGCGGCCTTCGATGCCCTGCCCTTCATCATCGAGGCCGAGAAGACGGACATCATCGTCATCGACCCGCCGGACACGCTCGACGAGGCGCCGGAAACGGCCGGCGCCGAGATCGCCGCCTCGCTGTCCAGGCACGGCGCGACCGTGAGCGTCTCGGTGCTGAGGTCCGGCGGCGCCTCGGTCGACGACATCATCCAGACCAGGGTCGCCGAATCGGGTGCGGACCTGCTCGTGCTCGGCGCCTACAGCCATTCCTGGCTGCGCCAGCTGCTGTTCGGCGGAGTGACGCGAACGGTGCTGCGCACCGCACCGGTGGCGGCTTTCCTGTCGCGGTAAGTTCGTAGGGACCGCTGGCAGGACAATCGCTTTGCCACTCCCCTTGCCAAGGCCAAGCCTTTCCAGTTAATTCCGCGCGCATTCCATAGTGTCTGCGCGCGATGCGCGCTTTGCGGAGTGCGCGAAAGATGTCCCTGCCCGAAAAAGCCTTCCCGGTCTCCTGGGACCAGTTCCACCGCGATGCGCGCGCGCTCGCCTGGCGGCTTGCCGGCGCCAACAAGGGGCAATGGAAAGCGATCGTCTGCATCACGCGCGGCGGCCTGGTTCCGGCCGCCATCATATCGCGCGAGCTCGGCATCCGCATCATCGAGACGGTCTGCGTCGCCTCCTACCACGATTATACCAGCCAGGGGCACCAGGGGCAGTTGCAGGTGCTGAAGGAGGTCACGCCGGCGCTGCTCGCCGATGATGGCGCCGGCGTGCTGATCATCGACGACCTCACCGACACCGGCAAGACGGCGGGCATCGTGCGCGCGATGATGCCCAAGGCGCATTTCGCCACCGTCTATGCCAAGCCGAAAGGCAGGCCGATGGTCGACACCTTCGTCACCGAGGTCAGCCAGGACACCTGGATCTATTTTCCCTGGGACATGGGCTTCACCTACCAGAAGCCAATCGCCGACGACCACGCCGGCTGATTCGCGCAAGGTGTTCCCTTCGGAACGCACTGGCGCACACTCCTTGAAAAAGTGCCGTCGCGCACGATATTTCCTGAATCTACGCCTCTTGGCGTAGTTAACAAGTCGATATGAAGTTTTTTACTTTCATTGCTTATGATTAGCCGTAAGATTCACGAGACGGCAAATGATTCTGGGAGCTGGGGCAAGCTTCTCCGATGTTGACGAGGCCAACGACGCATAACCATCTGGCCGAAAGGGTCCGGCGACTCTTCGGTACGGCGCCGTGTCGCCTGCAGGTTGCAGCGCTGCCCTGGCGCGATAGCGGGCACGGCGTCGAGATCATGCTGATCACCAGCCGCGACACCGGCCGCTGGGTGCTTCCCAAGGGCTGGCCGGAAGCAAAGGAGCCGCTTTGCGAGGCGGCGGCGCGCGAAGCCGGCGAGGAAGCCGGGCTGCGCGGCACGATCTCGCATCACGAGGCCGGCCGCTATTTCTATGCCAAGGTGCTGGCGTCCGGCGAGGAAGTGCCGTGCGAGGTGCTGGTATTCCCGCTGCACGTCGACAAGGTCGCCGACCGGTGGAAGGAAAAGCGGGCGCGCATCCGCAAATGGGTCAGCGCCGCCGAGGCGGTACGCATGGTCAACGAGCCCGACCTTTGCCAGATCATCGCTCATTTCGGTGCTGACCCGCATCGCTTCAACTGAGTCGGCACATGGCTTCCGAGTCGGCATGGTCTTCGCTGCGGCGAAGGGCCTTCGAGCGTCGGCACCAGGCTTGTGGCTACAAGCCATAAAAAACTGAATCAGCGCGCGCTTCTATCCCCGTTATCCACATATGTGACACACAAGATGTTGGGGTCATAAAAGCTACGCAAACGAATCCTTGACGCCGCAAAACGAGTCGCCTTTTATAGGCCATGCGCTCCTGTTGAGAGTGCGACCGGAAAAGTTTCGAGGCCGGTCTTTTTCCCGGAATATGTGCGTTTTGATCCGCATTCCCGCCTGTTTACGAGGCCGGCGAAGGCGTGGGATTTTGAAGCCTTGGGTGGCGAAAGGGGAGGATTGTCGGACTTGAATAAATTGTCTGTTAACACTATATTTAGTGTTTGCAGGTAGGTTCGACGCTAGATAATGTGAATTTCCCTCGATCGAGGGCGTTACAAAAAGTTTTCAGTTTTGAGGGACCCACAGGGTCCGTGAGCGCGTTGGACAGCGGCCTCGCAAGAGGTTCGACCGGCAGGGCGGCGGAGACTGTGACGATGAGAGCCGGGGTTTTCGAACGCCGGCAGACGGCGGCCATGCGCGTTTCGTCAAGAGGGCAGAAATCCTCTGGGAAAAGCGCTATATGTAGACAAAAGGGACCGGACCAATGCGCATCGAGCGTCGTTTCACCAAGCCAGGGCAATCAGCTTACGCGGAGATCGAATTCCGCAAGGCGCTTTCGGAGATCAAGAATCCGGATGGCTCGGTGGTGTTCCGCTTGGACAATATCGACGTGCCGGCGCAGTTCTCCCAGGTTGCCGCCGATATCCTGGCGCAGAAATATTTCCGCAAGGCGGGCGTCCCGGCACGGCTGAAGAAGGTCGAAGAGACGCAAGTCCCCTCATTCCTGTGGCGCTCCGTCGCCGACGAAGCTGAACTGGCAAAGCTGCCGGAAGCCGAGCGCTACGGTTCCGAGACCGATGCCCGCCAGGTCTTCGACCGGCTTGCCGGTACTTGGACCTATTGGGGCTGGAAGGGCGGCTACTTCAAGTCGGAGGAAGACGCGCGCGCCTTCCGCGACGAGCTCGCCTATATGCTGGCCACCCAGCGCGTCGCGCCGAATTCGCCGCAATGGTTCAACACCGGCCTGCATTGGGCCTATGGCATCGACGGTCCCAGCCAGGGCCATTTCTATGTCGACCCGTTCACCGGCAAGCTGACCAAGTCGAAGTCTTCCTACGAGCATCCGCAGCCGCATGCCTGCTTCATCCAGGGCGTGCAGGACGACCTCGTCAATGAAGGCGGCATCATGGACCTGTGGGTGCGTGAGGCGCGCCTGTTCAAATACGGCTCCGGCACCGGCTCCAATTTCTCATTCCTGCGCGGCGAAGGCGAAAAGCTGTCGGGCGGCGGCCGCTCGTCGGGGCTGATGAGCTTCCTCAAGATCGGCGACCGTGCTGCGGGCGCCATCAAATCGGGCGGCACGACGCGTCGCGCCGCGAAAATGGTCATCGTCGACGCCGACCATCCCGATATCGAGGAATTCATCGACTGGAAGGTCAATGAGGAGCAGAAGGTCGCCTCGCTGGTCACCGGCTCGAAGATCGTCAAGAAGCACCTCGAAGCGATCATGAAAGCCTGCATCAACTGCGAAGGCAACGGCGACGATTGCTTCGACCCGGCGGTCAACACAGCGCTGAAGCGCGAGATCAAGGCGGCCAAGAAGGACGCGGTGCCGGAGAACTACATCTACCGCGTCATCCAGTTCGCCAAGCAGGGCTATACCTCGATGTCGTTCAAGACCTACGACACCGACTGGGATTCCGACGCCTATCTCACCGTTTCCGGCCAGAACTCCAACAATTCGGTGTCGCTGAAGGACGATTTCCTGCGCGCCGTCGAGCAGGACGGCGACTGGCATCTCACCGCCCGCAAGGACGGCAAGGTGCTGAAGACGCTGAAGGCGCGCGATCTCTGGGAAAAGATCGGCTATGCCGCCTGGGCGTCGGCCGATCCGGGCCTGCATTTCAACACGACGATGAACGACTGGCACACCTGCGCCTCGGCCGGTGCGATCCGGGCATCCAATCCGTGCTCGGAATACATGTTCCTCGACGACACCGCCTGCAATCTGGCCTCGATCAACCTTCTGCCCTACCGCAACGCCGACGGCACTATCGACATCGCCGCCTACGAGCACACGGTGCGGCTGTGGACCATGGTGCTGGAAATCTCCGTCATGATGGCGCAATTCCCGTCGAAGGAGATCGCCAAGCTCTCGTACGAATACCGCACGCTCGGCCTCGGCTACGCCAATATCGGCGGCCTGCTGATGACCTCGGGCATTCCCTATGATTCCGACGAGGGCCGCGCCATCTGCGCCGCCCTCACCGCGATCATGACCGGCACGGCCTATGCGACTTCGGCCGAAATGGCCGCCGAGCTCGGCGCCTTCCCCGACTATGACCGCAACGCGCAGAACATGCTGCGTGTCATGCGCAACCACCGCCGCGCGGCCTATGGCGAAAGGGACGGCTACGAGAAGCTTGCCGTCAACCCAGTGCCGCTGGTCGCCTCAGACCTCAAGCAGCAGGAGCTTGCCGACCATGCCAAGGCCGCCTGGGACCGCGCCATCGAGCTCGGCGAGGAGCATGGCTACCGCAATGCGCAGGCAACGGTGATCGCCCCGACCGGCACGATCGGCCTGGTGATGGATTGCGATACCACCGGCATCGAGCCCGACTTCGCGCTGGTAAAATTCAAGAAGCTCGCCGGCGGCGGCTATTTCAAGATCATCAACCGCGCGGTGCCCGAAGCGCTGCGCACGCTCGGCTATTCCGAGGCCCAGATCGCCGAGATCGAGGCCTATGCCGTCGGCCACGGCAATCTCAACCAGGCGCCGGGCATCAATCCCGGCTCGCTCAAGGCCAAAGGCTTTACCGACGACAAGATCGCTGCGCTCAATGCCGCGTTGAAGTCGGCTTTCGACATCAAGTTCGTCTTCAACCAGTGGACGTTGGGCGCCGACTGGGTGAAAGAGACGTTCGGCTTCACCGATGAGCAGCTCAACGATTTCTCGTTCGAGATGCTGCCGGCGCTGGGCTTTTCCAAGAAAGACATCGAGGCCGCCAACATCCATGTCTGCGGAGCGATGACGCTGGAAGGCGCGCCGTTCCTGAAGGCCGAACACCTGCCGGTGTTCGACTGCGCCAGCCCGTGCGGCAAGATCGGCAAGCGTTCGCTGTCGATCAACAGCCACATCATGATGATGGCGGCGGCACAGCCCTTTATCTCCGGCGCCATTTCCAAGACCATCAACATGCCGAACGACGCGACGGTGGAAGATGCCAAGGGCGCCTACATGCTGTCGTGGAAGCTGGCGCTGAAAGCCAACGCGCTCTATCGCGACGGCTCGAAGCTGTCGCAGCCGCTCAACGCCTCGCTGCTCGCCGATGGTGAAGAGGACGAGGACGAAGCCGTCGAGCAGCTGATCGCGGCACCGGCCGCACAGCGCGCCGTTCAGGTGACCGAGAAGATCGTCGAGCGCGTCGTCGAGCGTCTCTACCGCGACCGCGAGAAACTGCCGAACCGCCGCAAGGGCTACACCCAGAAGGCGGTCGTCGGCGGCCACAAAGTCTATCTCAGGACCGGCGAGTTCGACGACGGCCGTATCGGCGAGATCTTCATCGACATGCACAAGGAAGGTGCCGCCTTCCGCGCGATGATGAACAACTTCGCCATCGCCATTTCGCTCGGCCTGCAATATGGCGTGCCGCTCGAGGAATTCGTCGAGGCCTTCACTTTCACTAAATTCGAGCCGGCGGGCATGGTGCAGGGCAACGACGCCATCAAGAACGCCACGTCGATCCTCGACTATGTCTTCCGCGAACTTGCCGTCTCCTATCTCGGCCGCAACGACCTCGCCCATGTCGATCAGTCGGACTTCGACAAGACCGCACTCGGGCGCGGCATCAACGAAGGCAAGGCGACGCCCTTCTCCAAGGGTCTCACCCGCGGTGCCTCGCCGGTCAAGCTGGTGTCGGGCATGGGTGCCGAGCCCAAGGGCTTTGCCGGTTCGGGCTCCGGAACTCCGGCCCGTACCGCCCCGACCGCCTTCTCCGGCTCCAACGTGCTGACGCTGAAGCCGGCAAGCGACGAAGCCATCGCCTACAAGCGCGACTACGAGGAGCGCGCCAGGGAACTGGTCGAGGACATCGTCTACGCGGAAGCGTCCGACCCGACGGAGCTGTTCACCGACGAGGCGGCGAAAGAAGCAGCCGAAGCCAAAGCGCTCGCCGCCAACCGGCGCCAGCAATCGCTGATGCAGGGCTACACCGGCAACGAATGCTCGGAGTGCCACAATTTCACGATGGTGCGGAACGGGACGTGTGAAAAGTGCGATACTTGTGGGGCTACGAGCGGGTGCAGCTGAGATAGCTGATAGGCAAGTTGATCGCTTAGAGGTGGGTTGACGGCAACCCACCTCTAACGGTCAAAGCAAGCCAATTGCCACTACCCGATCAGGCACGCCCGATGCCTAGCTACTCAAAGCTCGCGACGTTGCTCGTGCGGTCGTTCAAACGCTGTGCTCGGCCCTAACCCAACAAGCGGGTCAGTAGTCCCAGACAGCCGGCACGCAACGAAAGACATCGCCGTCCACCGCCACATGGCAGATAGACGGGAACGGCAGGTGAGTGGCCACCAGCGGCTCGCGGGTCGCCGCCAGCTCCCGCAAAAGATTGATGCGGACGCGGGCCGCCTCCTCGGGGTCGTGTTCGAAGCCGTTGTGCCAGTCGGGTTGGTCGAACCCGACCTGGAACACGGCGTCGCCGGCGAAGGTCAGTCGATCGCCGCCGGACGCTAGGCGGACCACGCTGTGCCCGGGGGTGTGGCCACCGGTGAGCGTGACGACCACCCCCGGCGCCACCTCGTGCTCCGTCTCAAACGGCCGCAACTGGCTGTGGTAGTCGTTCACGAACCGCTTGGCCGCCCGCCGCAGCGCATCCGGGAACCCCGTTGGCATGGAGACGCGGGAGAAATCGGGCGACTCCCAGAACTTGAGCTCGGCGGCCGCCACGTGAATCCGCAGATCCGGACGCAGCCGGTCCTTCACCCCGTCGATGAGCAGCCCGCCGATATGGTCCATGTGCATATGGGTAAGCACCACGTCGGTGACTGATGCGAGATCGATGCCGGCGGCCTCCAGTCGCGAGACCAACCGCCCGGCCCTCGGCAAGTGCAAGTCCGGGTCCATCCCCAGCCCGGCGTCCACCAGTATGGTCCGGTCGCCGCTGCGTACGACGACCACGTTCAGCGGCCACTCGAGCACGTCCGGCGGCAGGAACATGTCGTCCAGCCAAGCCTCCCGGAGGGCCGGGTCGACGTTGTATGCCATAACCGGCGCTGGTATCGGCAGCACTCCATCGCTGACCACCAGCACGTCGATGTCGCCGACCTGCAGCGCGTAGCGCGACGGAACCAATTCGGGCTCCGGTCTACCGTTGCTGTGCTTGGCGTTCAGGCTGTCGGCGCAGTGCTGGATCGAGGGGTGTGAAATGTTGTCCAAGCTCATGTTTGTCTCCTGCTGACCAGTCGTGCGGGTTTTTGTTTCTGCCTGCGACATGATGCGCTCCTGTTTTGCGTGATCGAGACGTGTCGGTCACAAGCCACGTCGGGGACCCTATGGGGAAGCGTGTCGGCTATCGAGCTACACCTGAGGATGGGTCAGCCTGTGCTCTCAGTGGACCGCAGCGAGGATTTGGTGGTGAAGAGGCTGGCATGAGGGAGTAGACGCCCTCGCCCACCGAACGGCGCCCTGCGCTCAGCGTTGACTCGAAGCCGTCCTCGATATCCGCGACGATGTGCTCTTTCGAGCAGGAAGGATGTCAGGAGGAGCTGCTATTCAACTACGTCAGTGTAGATGATCGGCCGCTGGCCATAATGACATTTCCAACCGAAGAGGTTGCGCAATGCGTTACGCGGCGGTCATCGAAAAAGCCGGAAACAATTTTTCCGCTTAGCTGCCGGACCTACCCGGCTGCATTGCGATCGGTGCTCGAGGTGGAAACCGAAATTCGCGACGCAATACGCTTTCACATCGAAGGCTTGCGAGCCGATGGACTGGATGTGCCCAAAGGGGTCAGCTTGGCGAATATATAGAGGCGTAGAGCCGCCAGCCGAACCAAGGGCTGGTAGCTATCACCGCGCGTTTCTCTTCGACGGCACGGCATGGATCCTAGGGTCTGCGCTCCGCTTCGCGTTCGCTCCGCCCTAGGATGACGAAGACACGGAGGCCGAAGGCCAATCGCCAAGGCCGGTAACTAGCGGGAACATCCCTTCCTTCGTCATCCTAGGGCGGAGCAGGAGCGAAGCGACGTTGCGGAGACCCTAGGATCCACGCCGTGACCGCGGCGGGATACCGACGGTGGAAGCCAAGCACCCGACCCGCCGCGCTACTCCGCCTCGGCCACCATCTGCCGGCCGCCAGTCCAGTCTCGCCAAGCCTTCTCATCGCCGTGGAAGACGTTGAGGTCGATGCGGCCCCTCACCCCGTGCGACAGGCCAGAGCCGGAATATTGCCAGAACAGCCATTTGCGGTCGGGATAGACCTTTGATGGGTGCGCCGCCACGGCGCGCAGCCAGAATGGGTAATCGGGAAAGGCGCCCCTGAGATTGTCGCGGTAGAAGTCGGGCGCGGTGTAGATGATCGGGCGCTGGCCGTAGTGGCGCTCGAGCTTGTCCATGAACACCTGCATCTTTTCCAGCACCTTTTGCCGCGACGGGCGGCGCTTGCAGCTCGATTCGCCGTTCCACTCGACGTCGATCACCGGCGGCAGCGCGCCCTCGACCCTCGGCACGTTGCGGATGAACCAGTCGGCCTGCTCGCCGGCGGTGCGGCACCAGTAGAAGAAGTGATAGGCGCCGCGCTTGAGGCCGGCGGCGTCGGCATTGCGCCAGTTCCTGGTAAACATCGGGTCGATATGATCGCCGCCGTCGGTGGCCTTGATGTAGGCGAAGTTGGCGCCCTGGGCGCGCAGCTTTTGCCAGTTCACATTGCCCTGCCAGCGCGAAACGTCGACGCCGTGAACGGCAAGGCGCCTTGGCGAGGAGGACTTGCCGAAATTGATCGGCTTGGCGTCGCGAAAGCCATAGCGCGTGACCGGCTCGGCAAGCATCGCCGGTGCTGCGCGTGCCAGCCGCTTCGGCGGCGACATCAGCGCGATCACCTCGGCCGGCGGTTCGACGCCCTGATCGGGTACGTCCATCGCGACCGGCTGTTCGTCCTGCTCCTGTTCGGCAAAAGCGGGCGCGGCATCAGTTTTCGCCACGGATGCCACCGGCGCGGGTGGCCGTACAACCGAGCTGGTGGTCTCGCTGGACGGCATTTGCAGCGCATCGACGCCGGAGGTCGACGTGCAGCCGGCAAGGCACAGCGCTGCGATCGAAAAGATGACGACGCCTGATATCCGCATCTGGACCTGTACGCAAAACACAACAGACCGAAGGCAGGACAACGCCGCCGGACAAACCAAGCTGGATTCCTAACAAGAAACTACCAACAAAGTTTGAATCGACTTGTTAGGGCTTTGTATCGGGAAATCGGCCGGACAGAGGGGCGCTATCCCTCCGACGTTCGGCCACGTCGCTGCCTCGCAATCCCGCTTGACAACTCACTGCATGAGATTAGTCTCCCCTAATCTTACAGTGTAAGGCCATACTTGGGAGGACGTCATGCAGCCTGCCGCCTTGTCAGAATTGCGGCCCGTCGTCCCGCCGGAGCCGCACTCGCCTGCCATCAGGATTGACGAGATATCCCGCGACCTCAGCCGCGTTATCGAACGCGCCGAGGTCAATGCCTGGCTCGATCTCTATCGCGCCGCTCCGGCAGACTTTGCCGCAAGGCAAGGCTTGGCCATCGCCGAAGATGGCGATCTCGTCTGGACCACCTGCACGACGATCCCGTTCATCCATTTCAACTGCGTCAAGAATTTCGGTGTCGATAGCGCGGCCACCGAGAGCCGGCTCGATGCGCTTCTGACGCATTATCGCGAGGCCGGTATTCTGCGGCCCTGGTTCTACACCAATCCGCATACCGAGCCCGCGACGCTCAGCTGCTGGCTCGAGGCACGCGGCCTGCAGCGTCAGGGCGGCTGGGAACGCATCTTTCGCGACGCCACGCCATTGCCAACGGAGCCGCTTTTCCCGACGAAGGATGTCTCGGTCGAGCGGGTGACGCCGGCAACGGCAAGAGAATGGGCTGGGTTCATCGACAGCCAATATCGGTTGCCGACCTCACCGTGGTTGCTGGTGCTGGCCGGCCGGCGCGGCTGGCATCATTACATGCTGCGGCGGGAGGGCACGGTGGCGGCGGTGCGCTCGATGTTCATCGGTGCCGACGGCATGGCCTGGAGCGGCATCGACGCACCGGTGCCCGGCATCATGGCGCCGAGCTTCGACCTCGATGCAATGCTCGGCGAACCGATGGTGCGCGACGGACTTGCGGCCGGTGCAAAACTGTTCGTGGCCGACATCGAGGCGCCGCACGCCGAACGCGACGGGCCGGCGTATCGCAACTATGCGCGCCTCGGCTTCAGGCTCGCTTATTTCCGCAGCCATTACAGCTATTTGCCGGCAAATTCCGGCTGACCGCTTCAAGACCCTAGCCGCACAGCCACAGCTTGTGGCAGGTCGTGGCCATCAAGTGGGCCGGCGGTACAAAACGATCGTTGACCGCCACATCATCGTCCGCCCGGCGGACCTTTTCCTCGAGCAGAGTGCGAAGTTCCGCCGGCTGCACGCGGTCGCGCTCCATCACCAGCTTGATCATCGGATCGCTCAAGAGTTCGTCCAGGGTGTTGATGCTGTCGTTCATCCGTCGCCTCCTCGACTGCCTGCCCGCACACAATAGATAGGCAGCAATGATGGCCCACCAATGACGCTTTGCCGGCTATCTCGTGTCGCTTCGGATTAAATTTTGTCCAGATTTCACCTCAAACCGGCGGTGGCGCGCCTTCATATTGCGGCAGGCCGTCGTCGATCTGAACCCAGGGCTGCTTCGAGGCGGTCCAGATGTGCATCTCAGGCCTGAACACTGAGGGATCGTCGAGCGAGCCAGTGGTGACGCCCACGATGCCGGCGGAATCGCGTCGGGAAAACATCGTCGTGCCGCAGCGCGGACAAAAGCCGCGCTTGAGATCGGGGGAGGAATTCACCATCGCCAGCGGTCCTTCGACCGTCACATCGTCGATGCGGAACAGCACGCGCGCGTTGAAGGCGGCACCCAGCGCCTTCTGGCAGATCCGGCAATGGCAGACGCGCTCATTGATCGGTGCCGCCTCGGCGCGGTAGCGCACCGCCCCGCATAAACATCCACCCTGATATCTTGCCATTGCTCCGATCCGTCATTTGGAGAAGATCGGCGAACCGTAGCGACGGGCATGGCAGCGTCAATTGAAAAGCTTTGATAGGGCGCCATCGGTTCCTGTGATCCGGCCGATACACGATGCCCGACGCGCCGGGCCCAAGGCCTCATGCCGCGAAAACCGGCCATCTCGCGAGAGACGGCCGGCAGACAATTGACCGGGCGTCAGTTAGTTTCGTTGACGACCTCATCCCAGGTCTTGACCTTGGTCTCGCCATTGAGGAACGGCAGCGCGGCAGCTGTCAGTTCCGGCGCGAAGAACACGTCGTAATGGGTGCGGTTCGGCACGATCGCCAGACGGTTCTGCGACAGGTTCTCGCGCATCCAGCCGGCGTCCTTCAGCCCGCCGCCAAGCATCTGATAGAATTTGATCTCGTGCTCGGGCCGGTACATGTCGCTGTCGCCGAACACCAGCATCACCGGCATTTTCAGCTTCGGCACGTCGGCCGAATAGTCGTAGTCCTTGCGCATGTAGGCGCCGAGCTGGTCAAGGAGTTTCGGAAAATCCTCCGGATGCAGCGCGACCGCGACGTAGGATTTGTACATCGGCGTGTCCTTCATCATGTCGGCCATCGCCGCGCCGACTTGTGCCTGCTGGCCACGCATCTCGGCATAGAAGCCGTCCGCGGCGTAGCCGGTCGAGACCAGGACGAGCCGTCGCACCACGTCGGGATGCTGCACGGCCATGCGGAAGGCGACGCCGCCACCCAGCGAATAACCCATGACGTCGACCTTGTCGTAGCCGAGCGCCTTGACGATCGCCGCCATGTCGTCGCCCATCGCCTCCAGGCTGAGCGGCCGATCGCCGAGCGCGGTGCGGCCATGGCCCTGCAGGTCGACCCCGATGACGGTGCGGTTTTCGGTAAGCTTCGGCAGGATCGGCGCGAACATGTCGGTCGTGCCGAGACCGCCATGCAGCAGGAGCAGCGGCTCGCCCTTGCCATAGACGGCGTAATAATAGTTCAGGCCGTTGATCGGCAGCAGGCCGGATTTTTCCGGCGTCGGCAGTGTTGCGGTTGCGGTCGTCATGGCGGGCTTGGCCTCCTCTGCGTTGATGGTGCCCGGCGCCGCAAAGAGCGCGGCGGCCGAGGCGAAAATGGCAAAAAATATAGATCTGGACATATCAGTCTCCCTCTCCCGTTTGCATCAAAGTCGCTTTGCGACCTCCTCGAGCTGTTCGGCGCACTGGCCCCAGCCCTCGTGAAAACCCATTTTCTCGTGCTGTTCGCGGTCGGCGACCGACCAATGCGCAACCCGGGCGATGTAGCGGGTCTTGCCCGTGCCCTCGTCCTCGAGTGTCACAATCCCGGTCATGAACGGTTTGGCGGAAGGCTCCCACGCCTTGGTATAGGCATCGGTGAAGACGAGCTTCCTGCCCGGCACGACTTCGAGGAAGACGCCGGGGTTCGCAAACTCGTTGCCGTCAGGACCGGCCATGACGACGAGGCTGGTACCGCCGGGCCGAACATCCATCTCCGCGCGCGGCGTCGTCCACGGCTTCGGCGCGAACCATTGCGTCAAGAGCTTCGGCTCGGTCCAGCAGCGATAGACGTTCTCGCGCGGCGCATCGATGATGCGGGCGAGAACCAACTCGCGGTCGGAGTTGGGGGCGATGTCGAGCTTGGTGGTCATGGTGTTTCCTCACATGTCGGTTTTGGCTTTCGTGTCTAGGACGAACCGACAAGACGCAAGCCGACACGGTTCGCGAGAAAAAATCCGCGGGACCGGAGATTCGAACGACGGAAATGAGTGGCTTCAGTGACGCTTGGCTTGCACCAGATAGGCGTCGATCTCGGTCTCGCCGAGCCACTTGGCCGCTTCCAGCCGATGCAACCCTTCGACGAGGATGTGGCGCTTGCCGTCATGGCGCACCTGGATCGGCATCTTCATGCCGTTTTCCAGAATGTCCTCGGCCAGATGGCGGACGGTTTCGGGATGCAGCGTCTTCTTGCGCGCGGTCGGCACGTAGATGTCGTCGACCCTGACCTTTTGCACTCTCAGCATATCGGCTCCCATGCGGACAAGGCCGCCCTTGTGAGATAGTCTGTTTGGCCGGCAAGGCCAAGGGAGCGGCCCGGCAATGGCTGGCCCGATCGTTTCCAATTGACGCTTGGCCGGCCGATGGCCGAAATGGCGGCCTTCGACCTTAGCGGTGTCCATGAACCATCTGCCGACAGAGTTTCCCGATTTCGGACTGACGCCGGAGCAGCGACGCCAGGCGGTGCGCAGCCATTACTGGGAATGGCCGGGGATGGATGGCGGGCGTGGCGAAATCTGGTGCTACAGCGACCGTTTTTCCTACCGTCCTGGCGACATGATGGCGCTGCATGTCAGTTCGACAGCCGCCAGTTTCGGCATCGCGATCATCCGCGACGGCGGCGCGGAAGCGACAATGTTCGAGGAGGCCGGTATCGCGGCGCGCTGGCAGGATACGCCGGATCAATGTTCGGTCGAAGGCTGCGGCTGGCAAGTGTCGTTCGAGTTTCGCATCGGCGACGATTGGCCGTCCGGCGCCTATCGCGTCACACTGACGGCAGATGGCCGGGACGGCGAGGTGATCCGCTGCCACCATCTTTTCGTCCTTGCGCCGCAACCCGGCAAGAAACCCGGCCGCGTGCTGCAGGTCGCGGCCACCGGCACCTGGCTCGCCTACAACACATGGGGCGGTTCCAACCATTACGAAGGCATCACCGGGCCAGGCCGCGACCAGTATGCACGAATGGTATCGACGCAGCGGCCGTGGTGCCGCGGCTTCGTCGTGCTGCCCAAGGACGCGCCGCGCGTGCCGCTCGAAGTCGCCGTGCAGCCGAAAACCGTGCCGCGCTATCCGCATATGGAATGGGCCTTTGCTACCGGCCATTCCAAGAAATACGCCTCGTCGGGCTGGGCAAGCTACGACAGCCATTTCTTCCGCTTCGCCGAGCGTGCCGGCTACGCCGTCGATCTCGCCAGCCAGCACGATCTGCATTTTTCGCCCGACATCCTCGACGGCTATGACTGCGTCGTCTTCGTCGGCCACGACGAATATTGGACCTGGGAAATGCGCGATGCGGTCGACACCTATGTCGAGCGCGGCGGCCATGCAGCGCGCTTTGCCGGCAATTTCATGTGGCAGACCAGGCTGGAGGACGAAGGGCGTCGGCAGGTCTGCTACAAATACCGCGCCCGCGCCGAGGACCCGGCCTATCGCGGCGGCGACATAAGGCGCGCCACTAACTCCTGGGAGGCGCCGGAAATCGGCCGGCCGGGTGCGGCGACCTTCGGCCTCAACGCGACAAGAGGCGTCTATGCCGGCTGGGGCGGCTGCGCGCCGCGCGGCGTGCGCGGCTTTCCGGTCTACCGGCCGGAGCATTGGGCCTTTGCCGGTACCGGCATCTACTATGGCGACCTGCTCGGCGCCGACAGCCATGTCTATGGTTACGAGGTCGACGGGCTCGACTTCGAGATCCGCGGCGGCCTGCCCTACCCCGAGCCCGACAGCGGCGCACCGGACGGCCTGCAAGTGCTGGCCGTCGGCATGGCGAGCCAGGTCGAGGAAAGCGCCGACATTCCGCTCAAGGACCAGTTTCTCGGCGACGAGGACGGGCGCTTCACCGCCGAAACGCTGTTCGGCGAGGCAAGCGATGCCAATCTCGACAAGGTCAAACGCGGCAACGGCATGATCGTCAATTTCCGGCGCGGCAAGGGCGAGGTGTTTCACGCCGGAAGCTGCGAATGGGTTGCCGGCCTGCTAAGGCAGGATGCGATGGTCGAGCGTGTCACCAGAAATGTCCTCGACCGCTATCTTGGAAAGTCATGACATGCTGAAGTCCCCTGCCCCGGAAGCCCGCGAAGCCTCGCATCTGTTTTATCTGTCCAGCCTGCGCCGGCCGTTGATCGACCGCGCCGAAGGCATCTACATGTGGACGCAGGACGGCCGCTGCTTCATCGACGGATCGAGCGGGCCGATGGTCGCCAATATCGGCCATTCCAACCGCAACGTGCTCGACGCGATGAAACGGCAGATGGACCGCGCCACCTTCGCTTACCGCCTGCATTTCGAGAACGAACCGGCCGAGGAGCTCGCGCGGCAACTGGCGGCCAAACTCCCCGAGGGCCTGGACCGCATCTTCTTTGTCTCCGGCGGCTCGGAAGCTACGGAATCCTGCATTAAGCTGGCGCGGCAATGGGCGGTCGCCACGGGCCAGCCCAGCCGCTGGAAGGTGATCACGCGCTTTCCCTCCTATCACGGCGGCACACTGGGTGCGCTCGCCGTCACCGGCGACGATGCGCTGGCCGAAAATTTTACGCCGATGATGCAGGTCATGCCGACCGTGCCGGCGCCCATCGCCTGGCGCGACCGCGACAATCTATCGATGGAACAGCGCGGCATCCGCTACGCCGATATGCTGGAAGAAAAGATCCTCGCCGAGGGGCCGGAAAGCGTGCTCGCCTTCATCATGGAGCCGGTCGGCGGCGCTGCCACGGCAGCACTTGTGGCGCCGGACAGCTATTATCCGCGCATCCGCGAGATCTGCGATCGCTACGGCATCCTGCTCATCCATGACGAAGTGATGAGCGGTGCGGGTCGCACCGGAAAATTCCTCGGCGGCGACCACTGGAACTGCAAGCCCGACATCGTTGCGCTATCGAAGGGGCTGGGCTCGGGCTACGCGCCGCTCGGCGCGCTGGCGGCACCGATGCGGCTGGTGCAGCCATTGCTCGCATCGGGCGGCTTCCAGCACGGCCATACTTATGCCGGCAATCCGCTCGCCTGCGCCGCCGGGCTCGCCGTACTCGGCGAAATGGACCGCCTCGGCCTAATCGCCAACGCGGCTGTCATGGGCGACCTTTTGATGGACGAACTGAAGGGATTGGCCAAACGGTTTCCATTCATCGCCGATGTCCGCGGCAAGGGCCTGCTCACCGGTGCCGAAATGGTCGCCGATCCCGACACTCTGAGGCCGATCGAGCCCGCGAAAATGGCCACCCAGCGCCTGCTCGACCTCGCCTATGAGCGCGGCCTGATCATCTACGGACGCAAGGTCAAGGGCGGTGTCGACGGCGACAATTTCATGGTCGCGCCGCCGATGATCGTCACCGCCGCGCAGATCGGCGAGATCGTATCCATCATCGGCGACTCGCTCGAGGTGCTGGCCGGCGAGCTCGACCTGCCGGTCGAAGGTTGAGGCGACCATGGCACCGCGAAAAGTCATTATCACCTGCGCCGTCACCGGGTCGGTGCATACGCCGTCGATGTCGCCGCATCTGCCGGTGACGCCGGACCAGATCGCCGCCGACGCGATCGCCGCCGCCGAAGCCGGTGCCTCGATCCTGCATCTTCACGCCCGCGACCCTAAGGACGGGCGGCCGACCGCCGACCCCGAGGTGTTCATGCAGTTCCTGCCGCGCATCAAGCAGGCGACCGATGCGGTGATCAACATCACCACCGGCGGCTCCTCGCTGATGACGCTCGACCAGCGGTTGGCCGCCCCGCTCAGGGCCGCGCCGGAAATGTGCTCGCTCAATATGGGCTCGATGAATTTCGCGCTGTTCCCCATGCTCGACCGGCCGCGGGAGTGGCAGCACGAATGGGAGCCGAAGCTGCTCGAAGCGACCCGCGACACGATCTTCAAGAACACCTTTGCCGACATGGAGACGGTGCTCGAAAAGCTTGCGCGCGGATGCGGCACGCGCTTCGAATTCGAATGCTACGATGTCGGCCATCTCTACTCGCTGGCGCATTTCCGCGACCGCGGGCTGGTGTCGGGACCGCTGTTCATCCAGTTCGTGTTCGGAATCCTCGGTGGCATCGGCGCCGATCCCGAAAACCTGGTCCACATGAAGCACATCGCCGACAAACTGTTCGGCGACAGCTACCAGTTTTCGGTGCTGGCCGCCGGACGCCACCAGATGCCGATGATCTCGATTGCGGCGGCGATGGGCGGCAACGTCCGCGTCGGGCTGGAGGACAGCCTCTACGACGGGCGCCAGCTCGCCAAGTCCAATGCCGACCAGGTGCGCCGCATCCGCAGCGTGCTCGACGGATTGTCGCTGGACGTTGCAACGCCGGCCGAGGCGCGGCAGATGCTGGCGCTCAAGGGCGGCGACCGTGTGGCGTTCTGATGGTTGTGGCCTGAGATGATTGTGATCCGTCACACCCCCCTCTGTCCTGCCGGACATCTCCCCCTCAAGGGGGGAGATTGGACATCACTGCGGCCTTCGCCAATTGCCGATGTTGCAGGATGGGCGACAAGATCGAAGCTACCAATCTCCCCCCATGAGGGGGAGATGTCCGGCAGGACAGAGGGGGGTGCCTGGGCACTCTGCCTGCCGTGAGTACGCCATCGACAAACGTACTTATCCGCCCCGGCACCAGCGAAGACGTCGAAACCATCCACGCCGCGCTCCTACGGCTGGGCGCGCATGTCGGCGCCCATCAGGAGATCGCCTCGACAGCTCAGGATCTCCGCACCTATGGCTTTGGCGAAAAGCCTGCCTTCTCGACCTTGATCGCCGAAGTCGGCGGCGAATTTGCCGGGCTGTGCCTCTATTTTCCGATCTTCTCGACATGGATGGGCCGGCCCGGCGTCTATGTGCAGGACCTCTATATCGAGGACCGGTTTCGCGGCCGCAGGATCGGCGAGCGCCTGCTGCGCCGGGTCGCGGCGCAATGCCGCAAAGACGGCGGCGTTTACCTCAGGCTGTCCGTCGACACCGACAACGAGACCGCCAAGGCTTTTTACGAACGGTTGGGCATTGCCTGGTCGAGCTACGAGCAGGTGCAAAAGATCGTCGGCGAGGCCTTTTTCGCCTTTGCCGACGCACCGGAGGAGCCAACATGAAAGCCTTCTATGCCGAAGAACAGAAGCGCCACGACCCGAAGGCGTTCCTCTCAAGCGGCGCGCCGCAGCCCAATCCGGAAAAGCCGGTACGGGTCGAGCGATTGTTAGCCGGCGCAAAGGCTGCCGGCTGCACGATCGAACGGCCGCGGGATCACGGGCTCGGCCCGATTGCGGCGGTGCATACGCCGGAATATCTCGATTTCCTCCAGCATATCTTCGCGCGCTGGCAGCGCATCGAGGGCGCCTCGGCCGAGGTCATCCCCAACATCCACCCGATCGCGCGGAACGGCTCCTATCCGGCCTCGGCGGTCGGCCAAGCCGGCTACCACATGGCCGACACCGCCTGCCCGATCTCCGGGGAGACGTGGCAGAGCGCGCTTTGGAGCGCCTGGAGCGCGGTTGAAACCGCCGAGGCGGTGATGTCGGGAGCGCCGGCCGCCTATGCGCTGTGCCGGCCGCCCGGCCATCACGCCTTTGCCGATGTCGCCGGCGGCTTCTGCTTCATCAACAATTCGGCGGTCGCCGCACAGGTTCTGCGCAAGCAGGCGGCGCGGGTGGCGATCCTCGATGTCGACCTGCACCACGGCAACGGCACGCAAGGCATCTTCTATGCCCGGCCGGACGTGCTCACCGTGTCGCTGCATGCCGATCCGGTGCGGTTCTATCCGTTTTTCTGGGGCTATGCCGACGAGCGCGGCGAAGGCGCCGGCCTCGGCTACAATCTCAACCTGCCGCTGCCGCGCAAATCCGGCGATGCGGCTTTCCTCGAAGCGCTCGCGGCAGCGTTCCAGCGCATCAACGCCTTCTCGCCCGATGCGCTTGTGGTGGCGCTGGGGCTAGACGCCTTCGAAGGCGATCCGTTCGGCGGACTGTCGGTGAGCACGTCTGGTTTTTCGCGCATTGGCGAGGCGATCGCCGGGCTCGGCCTGCCGACGGTCATCGTCCAGGAAGGCGGTTATCTCTGCGACGAACTCGGCGACAATCTCACCGCCTTCCTCACCGGTTTTGGCGGCGCCCACAAGCGATGATCCGCCCGCGTGGCCCGCTCAGGATCGCTCCTGCCTCAGCATGGCGACAACGCGGTGCACGCTCTCCAGCGTCTCTTCGATCTCGGCTGCAGTGTTGTAATGAGCGATGCCGATGCGCACCACGCCCTGCTCGGCCGGAATGCCGAGCTGGTGCACGATCTCCCAGGCGTAGTTGTGGCCGGACCACAGGAAGATGTTTTCGGCATTCGTCTGCCGCACGATCGTCTCCGGCACGATGCCTTCGACAGTGAACGACACCGTCGGCACACGCTCATTGATCCGCTTCGGATCGGTGATGCCGTGGATGGTCAGGCCGGTAATATCCGACAGACCATCGATCAGCTGTTGCGCCAGCGGGTTCTCGTAAGCGATTGAAACTTCGAAGGCCTTGGCGATTTTCTGCCGACGCGACGCTTGCGCGCCGGCTGCCGCGCCCAGGTCGGCAAAATAATCGACAGCCGCCGACAGGCCGGCCATCAATTCAATTTGCGGCGTGCCGAGCTCGAAGCGCTCCGGCAGGGCATTGGACGAGCAGCGGCATTTGTACGGCTGCAGTGCATCGACGACGTCCAGCCTGGCCCACAAAATTCCCATATGCGGGCCGAAGAACTTGTAGGCCGAGCAGATCAGAAAATCGCAGCCGAGGTTTTGGACGTCGATCAGGCCATGCGGCGCGAACTGGACGGCATCGACGTAGACCAGCGCACCAGCCTGCCTCGCGATGCCGGTCAACGCCTTCACCCGGTTGATCGACCCGGTGAGATTGCTGGCATAGTTGAGCGCGACGAGCCGCGTCCTCTCGGAAAGCAGCGCGGCGAGTGCTGCCTCCTCGACCTGCCAGCTCTGCTGGTCGAAAGGCAGCCAGCGCACGACAAGGCCAAGGTCTTCAGCCAGTTGCAGCCAGGGCGAGATGTTGCCCTCATGGTCCATGCGGGTGAGGATGATCTCGTCGCCGGGTTTCATCGTACGGCCAAGCGTTCGCGACATCTGGTAGGTCAACGTCGTCATGTTGGCGCCGATAATGACTTCCTGCGGACTTGCCGCGCCAAGGAAATCCGCCATCGCCAGATGGGCCTCGTCGACAATGTCCTGTGCCGCAATGGTGGTCTCGAAGAAGCCGCCGAGATTGGCATTGGTGGTCAGTAAGCAACGCGATACTGCGTCCGCCACCGCCTGCGGCACCTGCGTGCCGGCAGGATTGTCGAGATAAATGCGCCTGCGGCCCTTGTCGGTCAACGACAAGGCCGGAAATTTCGCGCGCACCGCGTCGATCCGGAAGTCCATGGCTGTTCCCTCCCCTTATGACTATCGGACAACTACGTCCCGACGCATCAAGGGCACGGATTGCCGACGCGCTGGTGGATCGCGTCGACGGCTTTCTGCATCTCGTCGGTCCAGACCACGTCGGCGGAAGAGAGCGCCATTTCGAGTTGCGAAATGGTCGTGGCGCCGATGATGTTCGAGGTGACCAAGGGCCGGTTCGAGACATAGGCATTGGCAAACAGCGCCGGCTCCATGCCGAAGGTGCGCGCCAACCGGTTATATTCGAGCTGCACCTCGGCAGCATTCGGCGTCTCGTAGCGCTGGCCGCGGTTGAACAATTGCGAGCGCGAGCCCTGCGGCCGCGCGCCATGATCGTATTTGCCGGTCAAATAGCCTTGCGCCAGCGGCGAATAGGCAAGCAGCGACACCTGCTCGCGCTCGCAGACTTCGGCAAGGTTCACCTCGAAGGTGCGATTGACGAAATTATAAGCGTTCTGCAGCGAGGCGACGCGCGGGCCGAGGCCCTTGTCGGCTTCGGCAATGAAACGCATGACGCCCCAGGAATTCTCGTTCGACAGGCCGAAATGGCGGATCTTGCCGGCCTTCACCAGTTCATCGAATACGGCAAGCGTCTCGGCGATCGGCGTCTCGCCTTCCGGCACGCCGGCGGCATCGGATCGTCGCGGTACGGCCCCGATGCGGTTCGGATTGGCGCCCCACGGCACGTCGCGTTCCGGCCAATGGATCTGATAGAGGTCGATGTAATCGGTGTTGAGCCTGGCGAGTGACTTTTCAATAGCGTCGACGATATCGGCGCGCACCAGCTTAGACGGGCGGTCGCCGCGAAACCAGGTGTTGGCGGTGCGACCAACCACCTTCGAGGCGATGATCACCTGGCCGCGATTGCGCTTCTCCTTCATCCAATTGCCGATGATTGTCTCGGTACGGCCTTGTGTCTCCGCCTTGGGCGGGATCGGATAGAGTTCCGCGGTGTCGATGAAATTGACGCCGCGCGCAAACGCCAGATCCAGCTGGGCGTGACCGTCCGCCTCGGTGTTCTGCTGGCCCCAGGTCATCGATCCGAGGCAGATCTTCGACACGAAAAGATCGGTCTGGCCGAGACGGCGTTTGTGCATGGAGTTTCTCCGGCGGGAATTTTGCGCGGCTGCGCGAGGAGGAAGCAATAGCATACAGGAAAGCGCCGCCCGCTTCCAAGCCCACCGACGGCAGGTCAGGCGACTTTCCCAGGACGCCGGCGGACGGGGTTCATCCCAGCGGCCAATAAAAAGCCGGACTGCATGTGAATGCAGTCCGGAAGTTCGCCAGGAATGGCGAGGAAAAACCGGCCAAGGGCCGGCACTGAGGCCTACGGTCGAAGCACCGCAGAAGTTTCGCCGGAACAGCCGAATTATGTCAAAAAAGATCAGGGCAGCATGGCTGCCATGCGAATGCTGCACTGCACAATTGTCATGATCTGCCTATATTGACGGCCGTGGAGGTTCAATAAGGGGCTTGAATCATGGGATTCTTCACTGAAATGTTCGCCCGTCCGCGTCCGCGGGAACAGCTGCGCTATCGTGCGGCACTGGCGCTGCTCCATTCGATGAGCAATGCCGATCGCGCCGATATCGGCGTCAAGCCGGCCGATTTCCCGCGCATCGCCCGAGAAATGTCCCTGCGCTAAACAGCGCACCGTGAGATATCCCGCCGCAGCGGGAAATCTCACGAGCGGACCTCAACGCAATCCGAGGAAGATCGACTTGCCCAATGGCACGCCGTTGTGGCGCAGGATGTCGTAGGCGGTGGTCAGGTGGAAATAGAAATTAGGCATGGCGGCATGCAGCAGATACTGCATTCCCGGCATCGAAACCTCGCGTCCCGCAAGCCGCAGTTCGACCATTCTGTCATCTGAACCATCGAATTCGGCTGCCGAGAACGTGGCGAGTAGATCGAGCGTCTTGGCTATGCGCGCCTGCAGATCGGCGAAGCTCGCCTCATTGTCCTCGTATTTTGGCACCTCACGCCCGGCAAGCCGCGACGGCGCGCCCTTGGCGTGATCGGTGGCAATCTGTACCTGCCTGGTCAGCGCAAACATGTCCGGCGCCAGCCTCGCCGTCAGATACACCTGCGGATCGATCTTGCGATCAGCCGCATTTTGCTCGGCAATGTCCAGCACATTGGCTAGTGCCTTCAGCCTCGCCGAAAATACCGGCACGGATGCTTCATACATTGATATGGTCACAAGAAATCTCCACGCGGCCCGACTGCCGACGGCGAGAGGTAGCGCTTTCGCAGGCGATTGTTCAAGCGTCACCACGTCGCCGCAATCGATATGATAGGATTTTTCATCGAGTGGAGGTTCCCGATGAGACGCGCCCTTTTTGCAGCGACCGCTTTTATCTCGCTTGCCGTTGCTGGCCAATCGGCGCTCGCCGCAGACGCGCCTTATATCGACGACAGGTCGAATGCCGAAGCGGTCATCCGGTCGCTTTATAGTGCCATCAGCCGGCACGAATTCGCGCGCGCCTGGGACTATTTCGGCGACACCAAGCCGGCCAAGGATTTCAATTCCTTCGTCAAAGGCTATGACAGCACCGACACGGTCGAAGTCAAAACCGGTGGCGTATCCGAAGATGGGGCTGCCGGCAGCATCTACTACAGCGTTCCGGTCGCCATCCGGGCGACGGCCAAGGACGGCAGCGAGAATGTCTTTGCCGGCTGCTATACGCTGCGCCAGATCAACGCCTCGATCCAGGAACCGCCATTTCGCGCGATCTTCATCGACAAGGGTGCGCTGAAACCGTCAAAGGCCGATTTCGAGGATGCCGTGCCGGCAAGCTGCGGCGAAGGACCGCCGCCGCCTAAGAAGGACGCAGCGCTTGAGCAGGCCAACAAGGCGTTTGCCGCGACTTATGGCGACCAGTGCGACAAGGATCTTTTGGCGCAGGAGCCGGACATTTTCTCGATCCACTATAAGGACAAGGATGCGGCTGCCAGCGATCCCGAAAGCGAAACGCGGCTTTTCCATTTCGCCTGCTCGGCCGCGGCCTACAACGAAAACTCGATCTATTACATGAGCGACGACGTGCTTGGCGTGAGACAATTGCAGTTCGCCGAACCTGAAATGGACATCCGCTACGAGAACAATGACAGCGACGGCAAATTGCTGGGCATGACCATAGTTGGCTTCCAGACCTCCGACTGGGCAACTAATTCCGACTACGACGAAGAGACCAAGACGATCACCACCTTCAACAAATGGCGTGGCATCGGCGATGCCTCTTCATCAGGAACCTATCTGTTCCGCAACGGCGATTTTTCCCTGGTCCAGTACGATGTCGACGCGTCTTACGACGGCGAGGAAAATCCGCAGACGGTCGTCGACTACAACACCGCGCCCTAAGGGGCCTTCGACAACATCCAGTTGAGTGTGCCGCGCCAGTCGGTCATGCGGATCGGTGTGCCATGCGTGCCGGTCTCGAAGCGGACGAAGCGCGTGGGATAGCTCTTCGATTTGGCCAGGATGGAGCGGAAGAAGCCTTCCTGTTTCTCGACCGGAAACACCGGATCCTTGCTGCCCTGGCCGAAGAAGACCGGAACACGGCGCTTGAAGGCCGGGCTTGAGAAGAAACTCTCATCCCACAGCGAGCCGAGCAGCAGCAGCCCGTCGATGCGCCCGCCGGTATCCTTGCGGGAGGCCAGCTTCCAGCACAACGCGCCTCCCATAGAGCCGCAGGCGACGAAGATTTTTGCGCGCGGCGATTGTTCGGCATAGTGGCCGATCAATGCGGCGATCTGGGCGGCACCGGCGTCGCCGAAGTCGGAAAAATCCGGCGACAGATAGAGGCCGCCATTGCCGGCCATCAAGTTCTTGATGCGGTTGAAATTACCGCCGAAGGTGAAGTCGTCGGTGCCCTGCTTACGGCTGCCACCCTGTCCGTGCAGATAAAGTACGATGATGCTGGCGCCCCCGACCTTGCCGACGGCGATGTGGCGGACATTGCCTGCATCGGTCGGCAGCAACAGATCCTGCTGCACCTTACGCACGCCGGTGTCGGTGTATTGCGCATGCACACGACGTTCAGGCACTTCGTCGCGGGCGTTGATGTCGCGCATCTCACGATAATCGATAACCGAATAGGCGCCGTTGTTTTCGGATGAGAGCGTCGCCGGATAGGCGAAGAGATCATCCTTGAAGGGTTTGAGTTCGAGAGCGTTGGCGTAGGCGGCGCAAGAGAGCGGCAAAAGAATCGCCATCAGCAGGGCTGGGAGGCCAGAGGGAGGCAAGCGGAACCGGAAGCAGGAACGAAAGGCCATCCCGCAGCCATGCGTTTTTCGGCTTTGGTTTGTCAATCCTGCAGCACGCCGCCGGCGCTTTCCAGCGCCTCGGGCGTGTCGACATCGACGGCTGCCCCTTCGCCGATCTCGACATCGATGACGTCGAGCCCTTCGGCCTCGACCAGATGGCGGGCACCGGTATCGCCTCCGAGGTGAGCGATCGCGGCGAACAGCGAGCGCGGCAGCACCACCGGGTTGCCGCGCCGGCCATCATGGGAGGCGCGCACCACCGATCGCCATTCGGACTTGCGGAACGCCTCGATCAGCCTGTCGAGGTCGGCCGAGGCGACGCCGGGCATATCGCCGAGGACGATCATGGCGCCGGTGGCGTCTCCGGAAATCTTTGCGATGCCTGCCTTCAGCGACGAAGACAGGCCCTCGGCGAAATCCGGATTGTCCGCGAAGGTCACATCCATGCCCGACAGTGCATCGCGCACGCGCTCGCGCTGGTGGCCGGTGACGACGATGGTGGCCGCGGCTTTCGAAGCGATCGCGCGTTCGGCAGTGCGACGGACCAGCGGCTTGCCGTCGAAGAGCGCCAAGAGCTTGTTCGGCCCGCCCATGCGGCTGGAGCGACCGGCGGCCAGAAGCACGATCTCGACCTTTGGTTCGGCTTTGGCCGGCAATGGCTCGCGCGGCTGCGGCCGCGTCGAAATTTCCATCAACAGCCCGCCGACACCCATGCCGGCAATATCCCTGGCGGTCACGTCGAGACCGGCGATCAGCCGGTCGAGCACCCAGTCGAAGCCGTTCTCCTTGGGGCTGCGGGCGCAGCCTGGCGCACCGATGATGCGCTTGCCGCCTAGAGTGCCTAGCACCAGCAGATTGCCGGGATCGACCGGCATACCGGCGCGGATGACAGTGCCGCCTGCCTTTTCGATGGCAGCGGGAACGACGTCGCCAAAATCGGCCATCGCCGAGGCGCCGAAGATAACCACCATATCGTTGTCACGGATCAGCGAGGCCGCAGCCTCGGCGACGGGAATAATTTCATGCGGCGTTCGACGCTCCGCCGTCAGCCTGCCGCCCGAACGCGCCAGGCGTGCTTCGGTGACGCGCAGCGTCTTATCGAGCACGCTGGGTTTGATGCCGGGCAGCACCGTCTGGATGACGCCGACGCGCACCGGCTGATAGGCGTTGACGGCAAAGATCTCGCCGCCGGCGCAGATCCTTGCCACCGCATCGACCAAAGCGGAGGCGACCGCAAACGGAATGATCTTCACCGTTGCTACCATCTGACCTTTTTCGACCGGCGCATGCTGCGCGAGCGTGGCGATGGTGATCGTCGGATCAACAGCGTTGATAGCGTCGATCATCGCCGCGTCGACGGTGAACATGCCGGCAGCGTGCGCGTGGAGGTTGACCCTGCCGGTCGCGGCGGGCTTCGCCTCGATGTTGCGGTGGACCATACATGCGGCGATCTTTTCGGCGGCCGCATCCTCGCTAAGATCATCGGGCGCCAACACCGCCGCGACGACCTCGGAAATGCCAGCGGCCTTCAACAGGGACAAATCCTCGGCGCTTAGCCTGTGCGCCTTGCGGAAGCGGCGCTCTCCGGCTGTGGTGGCGTGCGCAAGCACTGCCCCTTCGGCCGCATCGATCGCAACGGGACCAAATTTCACGCGACCGCGCCTTTGGATTCGAGGCCGCGGGAGCGAAAGGCGTGGATCGCTTGCGCCAAGACCGCGACGGCGATCTCGGCCGGGCTGGCGGCGCCGATGTCGAGGCCGATCGGGGCATGAATGCGAGCGATCTGGTCGGCGGTCGCCCCCGAAGCCAGCAGGCGTTCCACACGTTTGGTGTGGGTCTTGCGGCTGCCGAGCGCGCCGACATAGAAGCAGCCGGCGTCGAGCGCCGCCTTCAGCGCGAAATCGTCGATCTTCGGATCGTGGGTGAGAGCAGCCAGCGCCGTATAGCTATCGAGCGGCTGACGCTTCAGCACATCCTCCGGCCATTCGGCATGCAGCGCGATGTCGGGAAAGCGGTCGGACGTGGCAAAGGCCGTGCGCGGATCGATGATCTCGACAGGATAGCCGGCGATCCTGGCCATCGGTGCCAGCGCCTGGCTGATGTGGACGGCGCCGATCACCACCAGGCGCGGCTGCGGCAGATGTGCGTTGAGGAAGAACGTCCGCCCCTCAGCTTCGACCGAACCGGAATTGCCCGTGCGAAATGCCTTGGCGATGGCCGCCCCGAGTTCGCCGGCTACCCGGTCGCCCTCGCGCACGACACGGTCGCGGCCGTCGCCGAGGTCGGTGACCAGGATCGCCGCGCGGCGTGCGCGGCGTTCGGCGTTGAGTGTCTTCAGCGCGTAAGGATCCATCGAGAATCAGCCCAGCCTTTCGACATAGACCTTGATGCGGCCGCCGCAGGACAGGCCGACCTGCCAGGCGGTTTCGTCGGCGACCCCGAACTCCAGCATCTTCGCCTTGCCGCTATCGATAACATCGACCGCCTCGGTCACCACGGCGCCTTCGACGCAGCCGCCCGAGACGGAGCCATGGAAATTGCCTTCGGCGTCGATGACCAGGTGGCTGCCGACGGGACGCGGTGCCGAACCCCAGGTTTCGACCACGGTGGCGATGGCGACATCCTTGCCGTCCTTCATCCAGCTCTCCGCGATGATCAGCGGGTCGCGGGCCTCATCGAGATAGATGCTGTGTTCCATGATTTTCTCCCAGGGAGACATGTGGTTATGCCACGCGCTTCGCACCAGCCTCGATCCATCTGCGCGGGTCGACCGAACGGACCGAATTTTTTATCCAGCGACGCACAGAGATCGGCGAGCGCATCGAGATTGTGCACCGAACGGAATTCGTCGACATGCGGCAGCATCGCCTTGACGCCGCGGGCACGCGCCTCGAAGCCGTCGAAGCGCAGCAGCGGGTTCAACCAGATCGGCCGCCGGCAGGATTTATGCAGCCGTTCCATTTCTCCGACAGGCGTCTCGTCGATCGTCCGCGGCGCCGGACACTGTTTCAACTCGGTCATTCTGTCTCCGTGGGCGCGGCCATCTAAAGCCTCTACAGAGCGTGATAGCCGCGGTTGTGATAGATCAGTGGCCGCAAATTATCGCCGATGCGCAAACCTGTCACGTTGCCAAAAAGCACACGGTGCGTGGCCAGATCCTTGGTGTCGACCAACTCGCAGTCGAAGACGGCAAGGGCGCCCTTCAACGTCGGTGAACCGGTCGAGATCACATCCCATTCGGCCAGCGCGAAACGCTCCTCGACCGGTAGGCCGGTAATGCCGGAAAAGCCGATCGACAGCGGCTCCTGATCCGAAGCCAGCGTGTTCAGGGCAAATTTGCCGTTTTCCACGAACGGCTCGTTCTTGGAATTTTCACGATTGAGGCAAACCAGGATGGTCGGCGGCGTGTCCGACACCGAGCAGGCCGCGATCACCGTCGCGCCGCGCCTGCCGGCGGGGCCATCGGTGGTGACTACATGTACATGGCCGGCAAAATGGGCCATCGCGTCGCGGTAGGCCTGCGGCCCGATGTCATTCTTCTTCAGCACCGATGATTTCCACTAGTCAGAACCAACCGTTATATATGGCGGGATATTGCATGCCACAAGCGAAGTGCTTGAGCTATATCCCGAATTCCCGTGTTGCGCCAAAGCTGGCCAGCCTTTAGGTCTTGACGGCATTGGCGCCGGCAAAACACGCGATCGGCGCGGAGGAATTCTTCGCTCGCATGCGACCTTGGACAACCACGATAGCGGTGCTGGCCTGGCTCTCGGTCGCCTGCAGTGCAAATGCCGAGACGCTGCTGGTCGGCGTCGCGGCACCTTTGTCGGGGCCGTCGGCTATGCTCGGCAAACAGATCGAGGCAGGCGCGAAAATGGCGGCTGAAGCTGACGGTACCGAGATCAGGACGATCGATGACGCCTGCACGGCCGATGGTGGCGCCGCCGCAGCGAGGGAATTCGCCGCGGCGAAAGTCAATGTCGCCGTCGGTTTTCTCTGCACCGACGCAATCGAGGCGGCGCTGCCGATCCTGAAGGACGCTGGCATCCCGGTGATCACCGTCGGCGTCCGCACGGAAAGCCTGACCGACCGGCGCGCCAAGACGGGATGGCCGATCTATCGTCTCGGGCCGCGCGGCGACGACGAGCGCAATGCCGTCGCAGCCATCCTCACCCGCCTATGGCAGAACGAGCTGTTCGCCGTCGTCGACGATGGCACCATCTACGGCCGCGAAATGGCCGAGACGTTTCGGGCAGCCGCCGAGCAGGCGGCTCTGAAGCCGGTGTTCGTCGACACGTTCCGGCCGCAGCTCGACAACCAGATCGGCCTGATCGGCCGGCTGAAGAAAGCCGGCGCAACGCATGTCTTTGCCGGCGGCGACGGCGATGATGTCGCCATTATGGGCCGCGATGCCGGCCAGCTCGACACCGGCATGGTGTTTGCCGGCGGCGAAGCGTTGCGGGCGCCGCTCGGCGACGCGCCTTATGCCGCCGGCACGCTGATGATCGCGCCGCCCGAATGGGCCGATGTCGCCGACCCCAAGGTGCTGCAAAGCTTTGCCGGACAAAACATCGTGCCGGAAGGTTACACGCTGCCCGCCTATGCCGCGGTCGAGATCGCCAAGGCGGCCTCAGCATTGACGCAAAGCTCCGGCGAGAGGCTGGCCAACGTGTTGACCGCGCACGACTTCACCACGGCGATCGGACCGATCCGCTTTGACGAAAAAGGTGACCTGACGCAAAATCCTTATCGCGCCTACCGTTTCGACGGCGGCCGTTTCGTGCCGGTGGAGAGCCAATGATGTCCAGCACAGGGATGTTCCATACGGGTCCGCGCAATCTCATCACCGACGTCGCCGGCCTGCGTGTCGGCAATGCGGCTAATGCCAAGCTGAAATCCGGTGTGACCACCGTTGTCTGCGACGAACCGGCCGTCGCCGGCGTGCAAATCCTGGGCGGTGCGCCGGGCACCCGCGAAACCGACCTGCTCGAGCCGCACAATTCGATCCACGCCATCCATGCCGTGGTGCTTTCGGGCGGCTCGGCTTTTGGCCTTGACGCCGCGTCGGGGGTGCAGGCGTCATTGCGCGAAAGAGGCATCGGCGTCGAGGTCGGCGGCTTTCGGGTGCCGATCGTGCCGGCGGCGATCCTGTTCGACCTGCGCAATGGCGGCGACAAGGATTGGGACCGGTATCCGCCTTACCGTGACCTTGGCTACGAAGCCGCGCAAGCCGCCGCGATCGACTTTGCGCTCGGCACTGCCGGCGCAGGTAGCGGGGCTTTGAGCTCCGGCCTGAAGGGCGGGCTCGGCTCGGCCTCGACAGTGCTGGACAGCGGCGTCACCATCGGCGCGCTCGCCGCCGTCAACCCAACCGGCTCGGTGACGGTCGCCGGGACCCGCCATTTCTGGGCGGCGCCGTTCGAGATCGGCGACGAGTTCGGCGGCTTAGGCTATCCCCACCCGATGCCTGACGATGCCAGAAAGATCCTGCTGAAGTTCCGTGACAGGCATGCCGGAGAGCAGGCGGAAACCGGCGCCAACACGACCATTGCCGTGATCGCCACCGATGCGGTACTCACCAAGGCCGCCGCCAAACGCCTGGCGATATCAGCGCATGACGGCTTTGTCCGTGCCATCTGGCCGACGCACACGCCCGCAGACGGCGATCTGGTCTTCGCGCTGGCAACGGGCAAGAGCGGCATCGAGCTCGCACCCAACGATGCCATCGATCTCTACGCCGCGGCCGGCGCCACGATGGCGCGGGCCATCAGCCGCGGCGTCTTTGCCGCGACGCCGGCCGAGGGCGATCTGTTCCCGGTCTGGTCGTCGCGCTGACCGCGCCACGCTCATTCGGGTGAGCCGTAATCAGACTGGACTTATGATCAGGTGGGTTCGGATTTTTCTTCTTCGAACGTGACCGCAACATCCGAGTTTGCTGAGAGCCGCACCTTCTGGCCCTCGACCTCGGCGACAAGGCTGAGAGGAATGAAGTGGTGATGGCCCCTGTGAGCGCCCTCGCCGCTGTCGCGCTTGGTCAGCTTGATACGATCTCCGTCAACCTTGTCGACGGTACCGACATGGACGCCGTCGGCGCCGATCACTTCCATACGTTCGCGAATCTTGGCTGCATCTGTCATGGGGGTCTCCCTTATAGCGCCGCGCGTCCTTTTGAACGCGCAAAGGACGCTCTAAACATTTTTAATCAATGCACCGTGCCTTCCGAAAATCGATCCTGATTTTCGGAAGGCACGATGCGGTGAAGCTGCCGACAATAACAAACGACGGCCGGATTGGATGCATCGACTTTGTGTTTCAGTCAGCACGATCTTTTGACGGCATCGTGATAGGAATTTAACGGCGTCGACCGCCTGAATGGAAAGCCCCATGCGAAATCTTGCCCTGTTTGCCGTCTGCCTGCTTGCCCCGCTTGCAACCTTGGCCGCCGCCCACGCAGGCGATGTCGCCGAGCTTGAGATCCTCGGCTTCAGCCGTGATGGCGGGGTCTTTGCCTTCGAGGAATACGGCGTCCAGGACGGATCGGGATTTCCCTATGCGAACCGCTATTATATCGACACGGCCGACGACAGTTTCCTGAAGGGTTCGCCGATCCATGTCCGGCTCGACGACGAGAATGCCGCGGTGGACGCAGCGCGGCTGCAGGCCCGGCAAAAGGGCGAAGCGATCGTCAGTCAGGCGGAACTGACGGCAAATCGCGGCATCACCGCCGGCCTCAACCCGGTGACCGAGCTTTCTGCCGATCCCTTCCGGATGGTGGTCAATCCGCGCCCGATCTTTTCGCCGGTCGACGATCCGCTTGAGTTCCGGCTCGACCAGATCGGCATGAATGACACCGAACGCTGCCAGAGCCAGGGCGAGATCAATGGCTTTCGCCTGCTGCGCATCGAGGCGAAGGACGGCGGCCAGACGAGGATTATCCACGAGGACAAATCGATCCCGCAAAGCAGAGGCTGTCCGAATGGCTACCAGATCGGCGCGGTTCAGACATTTTCGCTGGATAGCCTCAGCGCCTATGCCGTGCTGATCGCGGTGCGCCAATACGGCTTCGAAGGGCCGGACTATCGCTGGATCGCGGTAACCGGTCGCCTTTGACGTTCCCCGCCATGCGCTATAGCGCTCTGCGCCGTCTCCGCCGCGCTCTGCCGTCGCTGCGCGCCGCATTTGCCGGTGCCTTGCTGTGGGCCACAGCGATGGGCGCCAGCGCGCTGCTCAATCTGCTGCAGTACGATTGGGAGACCCCGGCAAAGATCCGCTTCGTCTCGCTGCTTTATGCTGCCGGCGGTGCGCTCGCTTTCCCGATTGGGCTGTTCCTGGCGCGGCTCGTCTCGCTCGGACGCCACTGGGAGATCGCCCTCGCCGCCGCCTTCGTCTGCCTTCTCGCAGCGACGATCGCCTGCACCGGCGGCCTCTTTGGGCTGCAATACCGCTCCTACTATGTCCAATGGCATGCGCCCGTGTTCACCATCACCTGGGTTTTCCAGTTCGTGTTCACGATGTTGACGGCACTCTATCAGTTCGTCGTCCTCGGCATCCGGCTGTATTTTCCGCTCGGTTTCATTGCGCTCGCTGTCGCCAGTGTCTGGTTTGCACGCCAGCAACGTTGAGCATTTTGCCTGCCTCTGTTAGGACGCGGGCAAATGCTCTCGCAAGTCAGGACCGACTGATGATCCCTCGCTACTCCCGGCCGGAAATGGTGGCCATCTGGTCGCCCGAAACCCGGTTCCGCATCTGGTTCGAGATCGAGGCCTACGCGTGCGACGCATTGGCGGAGCTCGGCGTCATCCCGAAGGAGGCCGCCAAGACCATCTGGCAGAAAGGCGGGGCGGCGAAGTTCGATGTCGAGGCGATCGACGAGATCGAGCGCGTCACCAAGCACGATGTCATCGCCTTTCTCACCCATCTTGCCGAATTCGTCGGGCCGGATGCCCGCTTCATCCACCAGGGCATGACATCCTCCGACGTTCTCGACACCTGTTTTGCCGTGCAGCTCACCCGCGCCAGCGACATCCTGCTGGCCGACATTGACGGGCTGCTTGCGGCGCTCAAGCGCCGCGCCTTCGAGCACAAGGACACGATCACAATCGGCCGCAGCCATGGCATCCATGCCGAGCCGACCACCTTCGGCGTCAAGCTGGCGCAGGCCTATGCCGAATTCTCGCGTTGCCGCGAGAGGCTGGTGCACGCACGCGAGGACATCGCCACCTGTGCCATCTCCGGTGCGGTCGGCACCTTCGCCAATATCGACCCCTATGTCGAAGAATATGTGGCCAAGAAACTCGGACTGAAACCGGAGCCGGTGTCGACGCAGGTGATCCCGCGCGACCGCCATGCGATGTTCTTCGCCACTCTCGGCGTCATCGCCTCGTCGATCGAGCGGCTGGCGATCGAGGTGCGCCATCTGCAGCGCACCGAGGTGCTCGAGGCAGAAGAGTACTTTTCACCCGGACAGAAGGGTTCGTCGGCGATGCCGCACAAGCGCAACCCGGTGCTGACCGAGAACCTCACCGGCCTTGCCCGCATGGTGCGCTCCTTCGCATTGCCGGCAATGGAGAATGTGGCGCTCTGGCACGAGCGCGACATCTCGCATTCCTCGGTCGAGCGCATGATCGGGCCCGACGCGACGGTGACGCTCGATTTCGCGCTCTCACGGCTGACCAGCGTTGTCGATAAACTGCTCGTCTACCCCGACAACATGCTGAAGAACATGAACAAATTCCGCGGCCTTGTGCATTCGCAGCGCGTGCTGCTAGCGCTGACGCAAGCCGGCGTTTCGCGCGAGGACGCCTACCGGCTGGTGCAGCGCAATGCGATGAAGGTATGGGAGCAAGGCGCTGATTTTCTTGAGGAACTTCTGGCCGACAAGGACGTTGTCGCAGCCTTGCCCGAGGCCGAGATCCGCGAGAAATTCGACTTGGGCTATCATACCAAGCACGTCGATACGATCTTCAGCCGAGTGTTTGGAGAAGCCTGATGATTTCGGCGGCCGGAGATTTCGATTTCCTTGCCCTGCCCGGGCGCGGCAATTCCGGGCCAGATCATTGGATGTCGCATTGGTGCCGGGTGTTCCCCAATTCGAGCCGCGTGCTGCAGGCTGAGTGGGACCGGCCGAAGCCTGAAGACTGGATCGGCCAGGTAGATGCCGCGGTGGCCGCCGCACCGCGCCGCATCGTGCTGCTTGCGCATTCGCTAGCGGTGGCGACGGCGGTGAAGTGGGCTGCTAGCGCCAGTCAAAGCCAACTCGACAAGGTCGCGGCGGCATTCCTGGTTGCCGCGACCAATGTCGAGGATGCCGATCCCTCATTCGACGCGGTGCGCCCGTTCGCGCCGATGCCGCTGAAGCGCCTGCCCTTCCCGACATTGGTGGTGGCGAGCCGCAGCGACCCACGCGTCACCTTCGACAAGGCGACCGTTTTTGCCGCCGCCTGGGGCGCGGATATCGCCGATGCCGGCGATCTTGGCCATATGGGGAACGAGGCCGGCCTCGGCTTATGGCCAGCGGGCCTGCTCATGCTTGGCCGCTTGCTCGAAAAAGCAAACCTCTAACCTACGCCTTACCGGGAACCGTCCTTATCACCGTGCCCCAGGGATCCTCGCGGGTGGTCTCGCTTGCGGCATTGTCCGAACGCATCTCGACCCAGGCCAGGCCGGAGCGGGCGGGATCGCGGCGACCGGCGCCCGCGCTCTGCCACGCATTTGCGCCAATGTGGTGATGATAGCCGCCGGACGACAGGAATACCGCCGCGCCACCGTACTTTGCCACCGTGTCGAAACCGAACTCCTGATGCCACCATGCTTCGGCTTCTTCCGGCCTGCCAACCCGCAAATGGACGTGGCCGATAATGCTGTTTTCCGGCGCGCCCTGCCAGCCGGTGTCGCCGGCCGGCACCTCGGCAACGACCGACGGAATGTTCAGCCGCTCCGTCGCCATCGCTATCTTGTCGCCGTTCCATTTCCAATCCTGCGGGCGGCGGTCGGCATAGATCTCGATGCCGTTGCCTTCCGGGTCGGTAAGATAAAGCGCCTCGCTGACCAGATGATCGGATGCACCCTCGATGCCGATCTTGCCGGCGATGGCGTGGTTGATCCAGCGGCCGAGATCGGCACGGCTGGGTAGCAGGAAGGCGGTGTGGAAAAGACCGGCGCTGCGCGGGTCATCGGGTTTCGCGGCCGGATCCGCTTCGATGTCGAGCAAAGGGCGATTGACTGCGCCGAGCGTAATCGTGCCGCCGGCGCGGCTCAGTTCCTGCAAACCGACGACTTTGCGATAGTAGGCAGCGAGATTTTCTGCATCGCGCGCCCGCAAGCCGACGCGGGCAACGCTGACCGGGGTCGTCGCGGCAAAAGGCAGTTCGCTCATCAAAGTGCTCCGTTCAGGCGGCGCTCGACAAGCTTCCAACAGAGGAACCCGGCGCCATCAATCATTCTACGCCGTGTCCGTGCCAAAATCTCGGAACAGCCATTCTTTCCCGGCGACAGATCGTCGATCGCGATCGTTCACACAAGAGCGCAAGAAGCGAACATGGTGTTCACAATAGCGATCAGAACCGGGTTCGTGAGAGGCCGTTTGCGTGTCGCTGTTGAGTTCATACCCGGTTGCACCCGACAGCGCCTCTCGCTACATGCGCGCCATGAAAGTCAGGGAAGCAGATATTCTCATCGTGCCGGGCTACACCAATTCCGGCCCCGATCATTGGCAGAGCCGCTGGCAGTCGAAACTGTCGACAGCGCGCCGCGTCGAACAGACGGAATGGTCGAAGCCGGTGCGCGAGGATTGGACGGCCGGTGTCGCCAAGGCGGTTAACGAGGCCGAGCGGCCGGTCGTCATCGTCGCTCATTCGCTTGGCGTCGCAGCGGTCATCCAGGCCTTGCCTCGGTTTGAGCGGCCGGTCGCCGGCGCTTTTTTCGTGGCGCCGCCCGATGTCGCCAATCCAAAGATAAAGCCCAGGCACCTGATGACCTTCGGCCCCTATCCGCGCGACCCGCTGCCGTTTCCGTCGGTGGTGATCGCCAGCCGCAACGACCCGTTCTGCGCCTTCGGCGTCGCCGAGGACATTGCCGCGGCTTGGGGGTCGCTGTTCATCGACGCCGGCGATGCCGGCCATCTCAACGCAGATTCCGGCTTTGGCCCTTGGCCCGAAGGCTCGATGACGTTCGCGAAATTCCTGACGGATCTTTAGGAAGCGATCGAATCCCTGACGCTGTTCAGCAGGGTCTTTGCCCCAAGCGAAATCAGCGAATGCTCGGAACCCATCGCCAGCAGCCGGTAACCCATCGACACCACGCGACCGGCGATGGCCGGTTCCATCACATAGATCGCCGCATGCTTGCCGGCTTTGCGGGTGCGCTCGGCGATCGAGGCGACGGTCTCCATCATGCTCTCCAGCGTCGAACTGACGGTGGTGCCCTTCGACCAGGCGATCGAGAAATCCGAAGGGCCCAGGAAGATACCGTCGATGCCCGGCGTGTCGAGGATGCCATCGAGTGCATCAAGCGCGGCGCGCGTTTCGACCATGGCGAACGCCATGGTGCGCTGGTTGCTGTCGCGCAGCCAGTCGGCATAATCGCCCTTGCCATGGCGCGGAAAGGCATAGGTGGGGCCCCAGGAGCGCTCGCCTAGCGGCGGGTATTTCATGGCGGCGGCAAACAGCTTTGCGTCCGCCACCGAATTCACCATCGGGGCGATCACCGCCTCGGCGCCGAAGTCAAGCGCACGGCTGGCCATGTCGAAGCGGCCGACCGGAATGCGCACCAAAGCCGGCTTGTTGGCGGCCAGCACCGGCACAAGCCCGCGCAGCACGCTGTCCTCGTGATGGCCACCATGCTGCATGTCGAGCGTAACCGCGTCGAACCCTTGTCTGGCCAGTATCTCGACCGTCAAGGCATCCGGCACGCCGGACCATGCAGTGAACAGCGTCTCGTCGGCCGCAAGGCGTGACTTCAGGGACATTGGCGATTTCCTCTTTGGTTGCAGCAATTCAGCCGGAAATGACCGCAAAGGCAAAGAAAAACCGCCCGGCTAGGCCGGGCGGTCGATTGGTCCAGAATGCGATCGGAACGAGCGGAAGGATCAGGTGTTCTTGATCTGCTCGATCGCCTGCGCCATCAATTCATCCATGGTGCGGCGGATCTGATGGTCCGACTGGTCGATGCCGGCTGCATCGAAATCCTTGCGTATCTTGCGGAAAACGTCGTGATCGCCTGCTTCCTCGATGTCGCTGACGACCACTTCCCTGGCATAGGCGTCGGCATCGGCGCCTGACTTGCCGAGCTTTTCGGCAGCCCACAGGCCGAGCGCTCTGTTGCGGCGTGCCGCAGCCTTGAACCGAAGTTCCTCGTCGAATGCGAATTTGCGCTCAAAGCCCTCTTCGCGGTCTTTCATGCTGCTCATGGCATCCCTCCGTGAAATCCGATTCGTTGTGCCAATATGTGTTGCCGGAGCACAAACCAAAAGGGCGCCGGCCGGTCAATATGCTACATTGCTTGCTGCGCTGCGGCATTTCGGTCCCCGAAAGCGGTTGATTGAAAGGATTTGCCGATTGAGCAAACAGTGCGATTGGGATAGACACCGGCATTGAACCCCACCGTCGCCATCTTATTTTAGGCAGACGGACAGGAACTGGTCGCTTGCCGCCTGCCCGCAAATCCAGAGAAAAATCAGATGAAAAATCGCCGCCGCATTTATGAAGGCAAGGCCAAGATCCTTTATGAGGGACCGGAGCCTGGCACGCTGATCCAGTTCTTCAAGGACGACGCCACCGCTTTCAACAAGAAGAAGCATGAAATCGTTGATGGTAAAGGCGTGCTCAACAACCGCATTTCCGAGCACATTTTCAACCACCTCAACCGGATGGGCATTCCGACCCACTTCATCCGCCGGCTCAACATGCGCGAGCAGCTGATCAAGGAAGTCGAGATCATCCCACTCGAAGTGGTGGTGCGCAACGTCGCCGCCGGCTCGCTGGCCAAACGTCTCGGCATCGAGGAAGGCACCGTGCTGCCGCGCTCGATCATCGAATTCTATTACAAGGCCGATGCGCTCGACGATCCGATGGTCTCGGAAGAGCACATCACCGCCTTCGGCTGGGCGAGCCCGCAGGAGATCGACGACGTCATGGCGCTGGCCATCCGCGTCAACGACTTCCTTTCCGGTCTGTTCATGGGTGTCGGCATCCAGCTCGTCGACTTCAAGATCGAATGCGGCCGCCTGTTCGAAGGCGACATGATGCGCATCGTCGTCGCCGACGAGATCTCGCCGGATTCCTGCCGGCTGTGGGACGTGGCGACCCAGGACAAGCTCGACAAGGACCGCTTCCGCCGCGACATGGGCGGGCTCGTTGAAGCCTATCAGGAAGTTGCCCGCCGCCTCGGCATCATGAACGAGAACGAGCCGCCGCGCCCTGCCGGACCGGTGCTCGTCGCTTCGACCGACGGTGTCAAAGGCAAGCCGCACTGACGGCTTACCCGCTCAACAGGTGAACAGGAGCATGTCCAGCGTGATCAAGGCCCGCATTACCGTAACCCTCAAGAACGGCGTGCTCGACCCACAAGGCAAGGCAATCGAGCATGCGCTTTCCGGAATGGGTTTCGGCGGCGTCGGCCAGGTGCGGCAAGGCAAGGTTTTCGATATCGAGCTTGCCGAGGGCGACAGGGCCAAGGCCGAGGCGGATCTGAAAGCCATGTGCGACAAGCTTCTGGCGAATACGGTGATTGAGAATTATAGTGTGGCCATTACCTGAGGTTGTGCCCGAGGGTAGATGACCGAGATCAATGGAAGCCTGATTTTTGAAGTCCTCAAATCCATTCAGTTGCGGCTGGACACGATGGATTTGACACTTGGCGAGGTAAAGTCCGAGTTGGGTTCGATCCGTGGTCATCTCGTCGCCACCGAGGGCGATGTGAAGAACATTTACGGCGTGCTGGCGCGGCAGGACGATCGCCTCGAACATATCGAACGCCGCCTAGAATTGCGCGAACTCGCCGAAGCCCAGAGGCCCTACGAACCAAAATGAAATCAGCCGTCGTCCTGCTCCCCGGCCTTAATCGCGACCGTGACATGATCGCGGCGCTGACCAAGATTTCCGGCACGCCGCCGGTCACCGTCTGGCAGACCGACACTGAAATCCCCGATGTCGACCTGATCGCCATTCCCGGCGGCTTTTCCTTTGGCGATTATCTGCGCTGCGGCGCTATTGCCGCGCGCATGCCGGTGATGCGGGCTGTCGCCGAAAAAGCGGCCAAGGGCGTCACGGTCATCGGCGTCTGCAACGGCTTCCAGATCCTGGTCGAGGCCGGCCTGCTGCCGGGCGCACTGATGCGCAACACCTCGCTGAAATTCGTCTGCCGGCAAGTCAAGCTGCAGATCGCCAATGCCAACACGATGTTCACCAGCCGGTATCAGCCGGGCCAGGTCATCCGCGCGCCGGTGGCGCATCATGACGGCAATTATTTTGCCGATGCCAAAACGCTGGCCCGCCTCGAAGGCGAAGGCCAGGTGGTGTTCCGCTACGCGGAAGGCACCAATCCCAACGGCTCGATCAACGACATTGCCGGCATCCTCAACGGCCGTGGCAATGTGCTCGGCCTGATGCCGCATCCCGAGAACCTGATCGAAGCGGCGCATGGCGGCAGCGACGGCCGGGCGCTGTTCGAAAGCGCGCTGGGCATCGCCGCTTGATGCATTCAATTTTCCTCCTGGAGCGACGGCCATGAAACTCTATTCGCGACCGCTGTCGCCCTATTCGTCGATCGTGCGGGCCCTGGCCTACATCAAGAACGTGCCGCTCAAGCTCATTGCACCGCCGCCGGGGTTTCCCATCCCCGAGGCATTTCGCGCCATCTCGCCGCTCAACAGGATTCCGGTGCTGATCACCGGCTCGGGCGAAACGATCGTCGAATCGGTGGTCATTGCCGAATATCTGGAGGAGCGCTTTCCCGAGCCCGCACTGCTGCCCAACGATTCGAAGGACCGGGCGCTGGTGCGCATGTTCGCCCGCATCACCGACCTCGACGTGCTCGCGCCGATGATGAAGCTGTTCGAGCTCTATTTCGTGCCGCAGCGCAACGAGGCGGAGATCAAGGCACAGTTCGCCCGATTGCATCACGGGCTTGCGGCAATCGAGGCCCGCATGGCGCATGGCCCGTTCGCGCTCGGCGACGATATCTCCTTTGCCGATGCCTGGCTGACGCCGACCCGCTTCGTCTTCAACAATTTCAGGGCGACGATCGGCCGCCCCGATTTGCTTGAGGCCTATCCGAAATTCGATGCCTACGAGCAAATCGCCTTGCAGCATCCGGCGCTGTCGCGCGTCTGGGGTGAGATGACAGACGGTCTGAAGATCTTTCTGTCCGAACTCGAGATGGGCGCCGCGTGAACATGAGACCGACGACCACGCGCCTCGCCCTCGCCGCTGCCGCCGGTCTTGTACTCGCCTCCTGCCAGTCTGGCCCGAAGAGTACGCCGGCGCCGGCGGGCAAGAGCGCGTCACTGCTTGCCATGGAACAGGTGGCGATCGCAGCCCACAAATGCTGGATCGCCAGCAAGGACCCTGCCTTCAAATCTTATCAGATGGCCAACGAACTGAATTCGTTCAGCGGCACGCCGCGCTTCCTGCTGGTGCCGGCCAAACATTATGGCGGAAAGCCGCTGCTGGTCGTGCAGGCGCAAGGCAGTTCGAGCCGCGTCGACGTGTTCGGCCCATTGATGGCGGAACCGCTCGGCACGCGCATCGGCTCGGACATTGCCCGCTGGCAGGCGGGCAATCCGGCCTGCGGCGCTGCTGCCTAGCCCAATGGGTCGGTTGCTGCAGATCACTGGTCTGGTCGTCGGCCTGGCCGGGCTCGTCCTGCAGCTCTGCATCACCGTCCCGGCGTCAATGGAAGCCGGCCGCGGTTTTGTCGGCTCGCTGGTCTTCTATTTCAGCTTCTTCACCATCCTGACCAACATCGGCGCGGTGCTCGTCCATGCCTCGTTGCTGTCGTCGACGGGTTATGCCTGGTTTCCGGCCTTTGCCGCGCCACGGATGCGGGCGGGCGTAGCCGTCGCCATAACCCTGGTCCTCATCGTTTATGCAACGGTCCTGGCGCAGCTTTGGCAGCCGCAAGGATTGTTCCTGCTCTGCGACGTTCTCCTGCACTATGTGACGCCGCTGTTGTTCGTGCTGTGGTGGCTTGTGGCGGGCGCCGACGGCTCGACGCGATGGCGCGACATCTCCTGGTGGATGATCTATCCGATCGCCTATCTGGCCTACGCATTGCTGCGGGCGCCGATCGCCGGCGAAGTGCCCTACCCGTTCCTCGACGTCTCCAAACACAGTGCGGCCAGCGTCGCGGTCTCAGCTCTGGCCATCACCGGGCTTTTTCTGATGCTGTGCATTGTGGCGGTGCTTGTGGACCACGGTGTCACGCGGATCAGGGCGGAACGCGTCCGTCCGCGATGACGCTCTCCCGCCCTGGTCGCCTTTAGCGTCTTGGCACGGTTCGCGCGGCGCCCTGCACGGATCGCCGCAGCAGCTTCACCGGCGATCCGTGACATGAACTTGCGCGTGAATTGGCCAAGCGGCTTGGCATCCTCGAGCGCCCAGCTCGTCGCGAGATCATCGGTGTTGAATTCATCGACGATAACCCAGGCTGGCGTATAGAGCGTGGCGCGACGGGCCTCCGTCTCAGGAATCTCGACATAGTATGCGTCAGGGCGTGGCGGGCTGACTTGTGATCGGAATGAGCAGGGCCTGCTTGCGGCCATTCTTACCGGCAACGATCAGCATCACGCAAGTCGGCCGCGCCTTGCGTCCGCTCTCCTCGCCGCGGTCATATTTCCTTGCCCAAAGATAGGAGTAGAGAATGATCTGTCCGTGACCAAGCTCAGTCATCCCGGACATCATCTCGCGCGATTGCGTCGAGGCCGGCTAGAAGCTCGTCGCGTTCCTCGGCCGACAGATCCTCAACGCGGTGTGCCCGCTGAGCGCTGCGGCCGGTGATGCGGTCGAACTGCTCCGCCGTCAGGAGCACGAACTTTCGTTTGCCGCGCTTGGTGATGTCGACGGGACCACGGAACGCAGCCTCGACGACCTCGCCGGATTTATTGCCGAGATCTGTGAGCGTGAAACTCGCCATAGTCATCTCCTTCACACCCCGAAAATAGATGAAACAGCTGTTTTCAGCAATATCCCTATTTCATCGGATAGCGTCTAGCGAGACCTGAAGGCGAGAGGACGATCGCATCTCAGCCGTGATGAACCGTAGCTCTCAACGCCGAATGACGACCTCGTCCAAGGACTTTCAGTCCCAGAACGGCCTGAGGCCTTCACGATGGGCATCGCAACGCGTAATGCCGATGTCCTTGAGCTGGTCGTCGGTCATCTCGAGCAGGACCAGCCGGCTGCGCCGACGATCCATTAGCCTGCCGAGCCACCTCGCGAAGGATCCGAGCGTACGCACCAGCCGACTAACATAGGTTGGCCGGCCTAACGGAGGTGCCACCTGCATCTGCAATTCAGCCGTAACGGAGCGGATTGTCTCAATTGTAGCCATTTTCTTTCTGCCAAAACTTCGGATTGTACCCGTCTCGCCGCCGATCTGATATGTATTGACTCCCATGTCGGTGCAATGTAAAAAATTGTCACCATGACAACTTGGCTTCCAGATCTTACCGTCGGTACTGGCCCGCTCTATCAGCGGCTTGCCGATTCCATCGAGACGGACATCGACCGCGGCCTGATCGGTGCAGGGGCAAAGCTGCCGCCGCAGCGTGATCTGGCATACGACATCGGCACGACCGTCGGCACCGTCGGCAGGGCCTATCAATTGCTGCGCGAGCGGGGATTGGTGAGCGGCGAGGTCGGCCGCGGAACCTATGTTCTCGCTCAACAGTCGGAGAGCGCAAAGCCGGAGTTCCTGGGGCCGGTCGAACAAGGCACGCGCTATATGGATGCGCCCGGCGACAAGCTGCGCTTCGATAGCACGGCCGCACCGGATGTCGGCCAGGGTGCCATCGTCGCCGACGTGTTGACACGCACGGCGCAAGACCATCCGCATGAGATTTCAAGCTATACTCGTGATTTCCCGGACCGCTGGTTCGAAGCCGGCAGGCGCTGGCTGTCGCGCAATTCCTTTCGCCCGGCCGCAGATGCAATCGTTCCCACGCTCGGCACCCACGCCGCGGTGATGGCAACCATTGCGGGGCTCACCGCCCCCGGCGACTATGTCGTCTTCGAGCACCTCACCTATTCACAGATTTCCCGCAGCGCCGGCCTGATCGGTCGCCGGACCGCATTGGTGGCGGCTGACGACGGGGGCATCGATCCCCAGGATTTCGAGCGCGTCTGCGCACAAAAGCATCCGAAGATGATGTTTTTGATGCCGACGGCCAAGAACCCAACGCTGATAACGCTGTCGGCATCGCGCCGCGAGGCAATCGCGCGTGTCGCCCGTCAATATAACGTCGTCCTGATCGAGGACGACCTCTATGGCGGATTGACCGACGACCCAACGCCTTTAATGGCCGAATATGCTCCCGAACGGACCATCGTTGCCGGCGGCCTGTCGAAATCGGTTGCGGCGGGTGTTCGCGGCGGTTGGCTCGCTTGCCCGCCGGCCTATCGTCACCGCATCCGGGTTGCCCACAAGATGATGACGGGCGGCTTGCCCTTTCTGCTGGCGGAGGTGGGCTGCCGGCTGGTGCTGTCCGGTCAGGCCGCCGAGATGCGCAAGCGCAGCATTGCCGAGATCGGTGCGCGCATCGCGATCGTGCGCGAGACACTCGACGGCTTCGACTTCAAGGCGCTGGACAATGTGCCGTTCGTCTGGCTCACTTTGCCCGACCCATGGCTTTCCGGCACTTTCAAACAGGCTTGCCTCGAACATGGCGTGCTCATCGACGACGAGGACGAGTTCAAGGCCGGGCGTTCCGAACAGGCCTTTCACGGCGTGCGGTTTGGCATCTCGCAGCCGCGACAGCGGGACGATATTGCGCACGGCGTCGCGGTGATCCGGCGGCTTCTGGACGAAGGCCGCGCCGGCTACGACAGCTTTTCCTGAACCGGCTTGAAACCGGCGGGTCGAGTGGCGATCTTCCGCTACTTGCGGCAAGCTGTTGCTTTCCGTCGTTTTAGTCATCCGACGGGGTGTATCGGCTGCAAAGCTTGCGATAAGACGGGACTCGATCCCAAGGACACAAATTGCCGATCATGACCATTTCCAATTCCGTGCCGATCACTCCGGAACTCATTGCAGCGCACGGGCTGAAGCCCGACGAGTACCAGCGCATCCTCGACCTGGTCGGGCGCGAGCCGAGCTTTACCGAACTCGGTATTTTTTCCGCCATGTGGAACGAGCATTGTTCCTATAAATCCTCGAAGAAATGGCTGCGCACGCTGCCGACCACCGGGCCGCAAGTCATCCAGGGCCCGGGCGAGAATGCCGGCGTGGTCGACATCGGCGATGGCGACTGCGTCGTCTTCAAGATGGAGAGCCATAACCATCCCTCCTACATCGAGCCTTATCAGGGAGCGGCGACCGGCGTCGGCGGCATCCTGCGCGATGTCTTCACCATGGGCGCGCGGCCGATCGCGGCGATGAACGCGCTGCGCTTCGGTGCGCCGGACCATCCCAAAACCAGGCACCTCGTTGCCGGCGTCGTTTCCGGCGTCGGTGGCTATGGCAATTCCTTCGGCGTGCCGACGGTCGGCGGCGAGGTCAATTTCGACGGCCGCTACAATGGCAATATCCTGGTCAATGCGTTTGCCGCGGGCCTCGCGAAGACGGACGCAATCTTTCTGTCCGAGGCCAAGGGCGTCGGCCTTCCGGTCGTCTATCTCGGCGCCAAGACGGGGCGCGATGGTGTCGGCGGCGCCACCATGGCCTCGGCTGAGTTCGACGACAAAATCGACGAGAAGCGGCCCACCGTGCAGGTTGGCGATCCGTTCACCGAAAAATGCCTGCTCGAAGCCTGCCTCGAACTGATGGCGTCCGGCGCAGTTATCGCCATCCAGGACATGGGTGCCGCCGGCCTCACCTGTTCGGCAGTCGAAATGGGCGCCAAAGGCGACCTCGGCATCGAGCTCGATCTCGACAAGGTGCCGGTGCGTGAAGAGCGCATGAGCGCCTATGAGATGATGCTTTCGGAGAGCCAGGAGCGCATGCTGATGGTGCTGCGCCCCGAAAAGGAAAAGCAGGCCGAGGCGATTTTCCACAAATGGGGCCTCGACTTTGCCATCGTCGGCAAGACCACCGACGATCTGCGCTTCCGCGTGCTGCACCAGGGCGACGAGGTCGCCAACCTGCCGATCAAGGATCTCGGCGACCAGGCGCCGGAATATGACCGTCCCTGGGTCGAGCCGAACAAGCCGGCGCCATTGGCTGGCGATACACCGCAAGCCGATGTGGCCGACGCACTGCTCAAGCTGCTGGGCGGACCGGACCTTTCCTCGCGCCGCTGGGTGTGGGAGCAGTACGATACGCTGATCCAGGGCAATTCGCTGCAGCTTCCCGGCGGCGACGCCGGTGTCGTGCGCGTCGACGGCCACCCGACCAAGGCGCTCGCCTTCTCCTCCGACGTGACGCCGCGCTATTGCGAAGCCGACCCCTACGAGGGCGGCAAGCAGGCGGTTGCGGAATGCTGGCGCAATCTGACAGCCACTGGCGCACTGCCGCTCGCGGCCACCGACAACCTAAATTTCGGCAATCCGGAACGGCCGGAGATCATGGGTCAGTTGGTCGGCGCGGTGAAAGGTATTGGCGATGCCTGCAGGGCGCTCGGCTTCCCGATCGTCTCCGGCAACGTCTCGCTCTACAATGAGACCAACGGACAAGGCATCCTGCCGACGCCAACCATCGGCGGCGTCGGGCTGATTGCCGACTGGTCGAAAATGGTGCGCATCGGCTTTGCCGCCGAAGGCCAGATGATCGTGCTGGTCGGCGCGCCGACGATGTGGGGCACGCATCTTGGCCAATCGGTCTATATGCGCGACATCCATGGCCGCGCCGACGGCCCGCCGCCGCCGGTCGATCTCGACCACGAGAAGCGGGTCGGCGACCATGTGCGGGCGCTGATCGGCTCCGGTGTCGTTACCGCGGCGCATGACGTTTCCGATGGCGGCATCGCGGTGGCGCTGGCCGAGATGGCGATGGCCTCCGGCATCGGCGCGACCATCCCCGGCCTGATCGGTACAGATCCGGTCCCGGTCTGGTTCGGCGAGGATCAGGGCCGCTATCTGCTGACGCTGTCGATCGACCCGCAGAGCGAGGCTTGGGACGCCATTCGCGAACAGCAAAGCAAGCTCGGCATTTTTGCACCGTGGATCGGCTCGACAGGCGGCAGCGAATTGAAGCTGGGCGAGGCACGTGCGATACCGGTCGGCGAATTGACCGCCGCCCACGAATCCTGGTTCCCTCGCTTCATGGCAAATGAGGTCGTGGACCCGTGATGTGATCGAGCGGGGCCCTTTCGCTGTGGTTCATCCGCCATTTCGACCATATCTATGAGATCACGACCTGAACAAGGAATCCTCACATGGCAATGGACGCCCATGATATCGAACGGCTGATCAAGGAAGGCATTCCGGACGCCAAGGTGACGATTCGCGACCTGGCCGGCGACGGCGACCATTATGCGGCCGAGGTGGTGGCCGAAAGCTTTCGCGGCAAAAGCCGCGTCCAGCAGCACCAGATGGTCTATGACGCGCTGAAGGGCAATATGGGCGGCGTGCTGCACGCGCTTGCCCTGCAGACCAGCGTGCCTGAGTGAGCTCTCTTGCAGTTACCGACTCGCGATCTTCTTACCGGTCACGGCAATGATCGGCCCGGCAGGATAGTTTCCACCAACAATCATCCTCTCGCCGTTCGACAGCGCCGAAACGACCCCGTCGAGGAAAAGCGCGTTGGGGCAGTCGAGCCCATCGCGAAACAGCCGTGCGAAGCTGCCGAGGCTGACTTCAGAGCGCGAGATCGCCAGCACGACGGTGTTTTCGTCACGCATACCGACGGCATTGCGGATATAGCGCGATGTGCCGTTCTGCTCGAAGCGAGGATGAAGCCGGTCGTCGATCACCAGCATCGGGCCGGATTGCGTGGCGAACATCACGTCCGGCCTGGCGGCGGCATAGGCGCTTGTCTCCATGACAGCCGCCTTGCCGTCCTTGCGGACCAGGAACACGCCATTCGGTTTCAGGAAGAAATTGCCTTCGCTGCCGGCGACGTTGATCGGCGCCTTCTCCCGGCCGTCTTCGACGAGAAGGCCGACTGGGGTCAGGTCTTGGTGATACATGCCGGCGTTCATGGCGAGCAGCACCGGGCGGCCCTGATCCGCCATCGCCTTGTCGAATTTGTCCAGCGAGCCGAAAGCCTTGCCGTCGAGGCCTGTGTGGAACACACCGACGTCATAGCGGCGCAGATCGATTTCGCAGACGACATAGGCGACCGCCTCGAAGCTCGCGTCGCGGCACGGCGCCGGCAATTCACCGCCGACGACAAGCGGTGGCTGTCTCGGCGACCTGGCCCACCAAATCAAGGCCAGTGCGGCGAGCAGAACGGCGAGGAGGAACCCGGCGAGATATCGTCTTTTCATCACGCCTCGGGAAAGATGGTGGCCAACGGCTTGGCCCAAGATCAGACGTTCCTTTGCGCCATTTGCATGGCAAGGCGGCAAACATCTTGTTTCGCGCAACCCATGGGTTTATTTGAAGGGTAATGTTCGAGCCTGACTCCCACAGGCATGAAAGGGTATTCCATGAGCGGCATCAACGACTACATTGACAATGAAGTGAAGGGCAACGACGTCGTTCTCTTCATGAAGGGCACGCCCGGCTTTCCGCAATGCGGATTTTCCGGCCAGGTCGTGCAGATCCTCGACTACATCGGCGCCGACTATAAGGGGGTCGACGTGCTGACGTCGGCCGAACTGCGGCAAGGTATCAAGGACTATTCCAACTGGCCGACCATCCCGCAGCTCTACGTCAAGGGCGAATTCGTCGGCGGCTGCGACATCATCCGCGAGATGTTCCAGGCGGGCGAATTGCAGACCTTCCTCGTCGAAAAGGGCGTCAGCGTCAAAGGCGCCGCCTGACTTCTGTTTCTGCGTATGAGCTTCCGACTGCGATTTTCGGGGGTCATGCGCTAAGCGCCGGGGCAGCCCCACCTTGGCAAAAAGTTCTGCCCGATGTCGGGGCAATCAACGAATGGATGCGTCGGTCAGCCGGCGCATTTTCGTTTGAGGATCGGACTGGCCGTGGATCAGCAAGCACAAGCGCAGCAAAAGGCAAGCACCTTGCCTATTCCGCGCTGGGAATTCATTGCGCTGTGCGCGGCGCTGATGGCGCTCAATTCGCTGGCCATCGATATCATGCTGCCGGCACTGCAGCAGATCGGCGCCTCGCTTGGCGTCGCAAATGAAAACCACCGGCAATATGTGGTCACCGCCTATATCCTTGGCTTTGGCGGCGGACAGCTGTTCTTCGGGCCGATCTCGGACCGCTTCGGGCGCCGCGCGCCTCTTGTCGCAGGGCTGGTGATCTACGTCGTGGCGGCCGGCGGTGCGGCAATCGCCCCGTCATTCGCCACGCTTCTGCTATGCCGGGCGGTGCAAGGCATCGGCGCGGCGGCGACGCGCGTCATTGCCGTCTCGATCGTGCGCGATACGTTCGACGGAAGGCGTATGGCCGAAGTCATGTCCTTGATCTTCATGGTGTTCATGGCCATCCCGGTGGTGGCGCCCGGTATCGGCCAGTTCATCATGCTGTTTGCGACCTGGCACGTGATCTTCGTCACCATGGCAGCCGGCGCACTGATCGTGTCCGCCTGGTCGCTGCTGCGCCTGCCCGAGACGCTACACCCCGAATATCGCCGGCCGCTGACGCTGTCATCCATCATCGGCGGCTTCCGCATCGTTCTCACCAACCGCATCGCGCTCTGCTACGCCTTCGCCAGCACCTTCATCTTCGGCGCCATGTTCGGCTTCATCGCCTCGGCCCAGCAGATCTATGTCAGCGTGTTCGATGTCGGCGAGATGTTCCCGGTCATCTTCGCGGGGGTTGCCGGCGTGCTTGCTTTTTCGAACTACCTCAACGCGCGTCTCGTCGGCCGCATCGGCATGCGCCGTCTGTCGCAAAGCGCGCTGCTGCTGTTTCTGGCCATCAGCTTTGCCTGGCTGGTCGTTTCCATCGAAATGAAGATGCCGCTCTGGCTCTTCATTACCTTCTTTGCCTGCGCCATGGTCCCGTTCGGCGCGCTCGGCGCGAACTTCAACGCGCTCGCCATGGAGCCGCTGGGTCACCTGGCCGGCACTGCATCGTCGATCCTCGGGTTCATGCAGACATTTCTTGGCGGCATCCTCGGCACGCTGATCGGCCAAGCCTTCAACGGCACGGTGACGCCGCTGGCCGCCGGGTTCTGCAGCGTGTCGGTGGCGGCGCTGCTGATGATCCTCCTGGCCGAGCGCGGCAGACTATTCCAGCCGCATAACCCGCCGGTTTAATGCACATTGCCGGGCGCGCCTAGGATGCACCCTCACTGACCGCGGTGAAGCGAGGGAACAGCGTACGTCCTGCGATTGCTCCACCCATGCTGTCCGAAACGGGCAATGGAAGAGCCTTGTCGAGCGCCTCGAGGACGGAAGCCACGAAGGCCCGGTTGAGCGAGCCATCGTCCCCTAGATGGGAGTAAGTGGCGCGCGGCTTGCCAATAAGCGTGCCGTTTCGGCGAATTGAGAACTGCAGCGTCAGGGTCATGCCCGCGGTTCCGGGCGGCGGCTTCCAACAGGCGACGATCGCGGAGAACATCTCGTCTATGGTGTCGACGGGGTCGGGACTGCGACATGCGCGTTCCCCAGATCTTGCTTCATTGACACCGGCAACCAAGGCAAGGGCAAAGGCCGTTGCAACAATTGCGGACCGAGGTTTCATTCGAGGTCTCCGGTTTCGCACAAGATTGGACAACTTTGGCAGTGAATAGTTATTCCGCCCAGAGCTCGCGGCGCAGCTCTCGCCAGCTTTCCCGGTCCGGCGCGACCAGCAGGCCACCTCCGACATGCGATGGCAGATAGGCGCTGCCGTCGAAGCGCGCGGCATGGCCGCCGGCCTCCGCATGGATCAGCACGCCGGCCAGGTGGTCCCAGGGCATCAGCTTGTTGTAGACGACGAAATGGCCGTGGCCGCTGGCCAGCAGGCGGTATTCGTGGGCGGCGCAGCGATAGTTGAACTGCGATAGCGACTTGGTCTGGTTGCGCGCCAAACGTGAGCGGTCCGGCTCGGGCACATAGTGCCAAGAGACCGCACCGGTCATTTCCGACATCGGCGCGGGTTTGGCGACATGAACCTTTTCCAGATTGCCATGGGCATGGCGGATATGGCTGCCGGCGCCGCGAACGCCGATCAGCCAGTCCTTGCCGACCGGATCGTGGATGATGCCGGCGACCGTCTCGCCCTTGACCACGACGCCAAGCATGACGCCGAACAGCGGCACGCCGGAGGCGAAGTTGAAGGTGCCGTCGACCGGGTCGATGACGAAGGCGAGTTCAGCATCGCCAAGACCGTCGAGCAGCGTCGGGTCGTCGGAGCAGGCCTCCTCGCCGACAATCATTGCGTGGGGATAACGCTGGCGCAGCCTGGCGGTGATGAGCCGTTCGGCATTCACGTCGGCCTCGGTCACAAGATCGGCGGCCGAGGTCTTGCGACGGACGTCGCCCTCACTCAACCGGCGAAAGCGCGGCATGATCTCGGCGACGGCGGCGTCCGACAGAAGGTCGGCAAGCCAGTCGATCGCGCTATCGTCAAATGTCATCGGGACGCCTGGTGGTGAGGGTTTCGTTGAGGGCGGCGAAATCGAACAGCGTCCTGTCGAGCAGATGCGAGCGCCGCACATTGCTCATGGCGCGGATCATCGTATCCTTGCGGCCGGGCATGCGTTTCTCGATGTCGTCGAGCATCGCCTTCATGACGTTGCGCTGCAGGCCTTCCTGGCTACCGCACAGATCGCACGGAATGATCGGGAACTTCATGGCGCCGGCGAATTTCTCGAGATCGGCTTCCGCGCAATAGGCGAGCGGCCGCAGCACCATGACATCGCCTTCGTCGTTGAGCAGCTTCGGCGGCATGGCGGCGAGGCGCCCGCCATGGAATAGGTTCATGAAGAAGGTTTCCAGTATGTCCTCGCGGTGGTGGCCGAGCACCAGCGCCGAGCAGCCCTCCTCGCGGGCAATGCGATAGAGATGGCCGCGCCGCAGCCGCGAGCACAGCGAGCAATAGGTGCTGCCTTCGGGCAGCTTGTCGGTGACCACCGAATAGGTGTCCTGATATTCGATGCGATGCGGAATGGCATGGCTGTCGAGATAGTCGGGCAATATGTGCTTGGGAAAGTTCGGCTGGCCCTGGTCGAGATTGCAGGCCAACAGCTCGACCGGCAGCAGCCCGCGCCATTTGAGATCAAGCAGCACGGCAAGCAAGCCGTAGGAATCCTTGCCGCCCGACAGAGCGACCAGCCAACGGTCGCCGGGCCTCACCATGGAGAAATCGTCGATCGCCTGGCGTGCAAGCCGCAACAGCCGTTTGCGCAGCTTGTTGAACTCGACGGAGGACGGCACATCGGCAAACAGCGGATGAAAGCCGCCTTTGGCATCGGCGACCGGTTCAAGCGTTTCGGCGTCTGGCTGCATGTTCACGGCGCGTCGGCCCTAAAGTCCTGTTGCCGCCCGCAGTAGCGCATCGGACCGAAAATCGAAATCGATTTCGGAATCACGCCGCCGAAAAGGAACGAAAAAAGAAAAGGCCGCCTGGACGGGCGGCCTTCGGTTGTATCGCGACGAAACGCGCCGATCAGCGCGAATAGAATTCGACGACCAGGTTAGGTTCCATCTGCACGGCAAACGGAACGTCCGCCAGGCCGGGGATGCGCGTGAAGGCCGCGGTCATCTTGTTGTGGTCGGCCTCGATGTAATCGGGCACATCGCGCTCGGCCAGGCCCACCGATTCCAGCACGATGACCAGCTGCTTCGATTTCTCGCGCACTTCGATGACGTCGCCCGGCTTGCAGCGGTACGAGCCGATGTTGACGCGCTTGCCGTTGACGTTGACGTGGCCGTGATTGACGAACTGGCGCGCCGCAAAGATCGTCGGCACGAACTTGGCGCGATAGACGACCGCGTCGAGACGCGATTCGAGCAGGCCGATCAGGTTCTCCGAGGTGTCGCCCTTGCGGCGGTCCGCCTCTTCATAGACCTTGCGGAACTGCTTCTCCGAAACGTCGCCATAGTGGCCCTTCAGCTTCTGCTTGGCGCGCAGCTGTAGGCCGAAATCGGAAAGCTTGCCCTTGCGGCGCTGGCCATGCTGGCCGGGGCCGTATTCACGCTTGTTGACCGGGGACTTCGGGCGGCCCCAGATGTTTTCGCCAAGACGGCGGTCGATCTTGTACTTCGCGGATTCGCGCTTGCTCATCGCATTCCCTTTCAAAACAACACACCCGGAACCTCATGGTCCGGGTGAAGGAAACGCGCCCTCCTCTGGCCTCCGTTTTCGAGACCTGACAGGGTTTTCCACGCAACGCGACGGAAAACCCACGGGACACGTCATTTGAAACAAGACACAAGGAAAGTAAAACCGGCTTCCCAAACGTCTTGCACACATAAAGAAAACCACCGGGCATTGCGGCCCGGTGTTGGTGGGCTGGTTAAACGGAGATTTAACCGCTGTCAAGCTTCCGGCTGGCGCGAATCGCCGAACCGGATAGTGTTATGGTTGTAGAACGTGCCGGATGTGGCGGCAGGTTGCGCCAGCGGCATCAGGAAGGGACTGAAGTCAGAGGAGCTGGAATTCGCATGAAGAAGTTCTTCCTTACGTTGGTAGGAGCCGCGGTGATGGCCGGCACGATGGCGGTCGCGCCCGAGCCGGCGCAGGCCCGGCATTGGCATGGGCACAGACATCACCAGGTCTGCCGCATCGTTGTCAAGAAGAAGGTGGTGTGGCGCCACGGTTATCGCAAGGTCATCCGTTACAAAGTGCGGCGCTGCGGCTGGGGCTGGAACTGGTAATTTTTCGCCCTCGCCCGTTGAGACTTCATGGCCCGCGGCTCAGCCGCGGGCCTTTTATTGACCGGCATCCGCCGCCAGAATGGTCAGTCGATCAGTGTTTCGACTTCTTTTCCGGCAGGCCCTTGCGCTTGGTCTCGGCGAATTCCTCGAGCTGTTTTTCGCTCATGGATTTATACATTCCCTTCGACGCGCCTTTGAGCGCGCCCTTCTTGGTCTCGCCGCGCTTGGCTGACAATGCCGCGCCGGCCGCTTTCTGCTGGGCTTTTGAGGTGGCTGGCATGATGGTTTCTCCCGTTTCCGATGAGAGGAAAACGCATTGTCTGGTGCGATGTTCCCAAAGCGACAATTGCCTGCGGTCAGGATATGGCCAGGCCAAATCCCTGCATCAGCCGGCGCGTCGGAAAATCGGCGCTGTTCGAGGTGAAGAATGCAAGGTCGGCGCCTTCCGGCAGTGCCTCTCTGCGATAGCCAGCCTCGGTATCGGCAAGCAGCGACAGCGCCCGGCGTGCGATCGCCTCGGCCGGGTCGAGCCAGTCGACCGGCCAAGGTGCTGTCTTGCGCATGCGGTTGGCCAAAAAAGGATAATGAGTGCAGGCAAGCACGACGATGTCGGTGCGTAGCCCGTCATGCTCGACGAAGCACGGCGCGATCTCGGCGCGCACGGCCTCCTCGTCGACAAAACCATCGCGCATATAGGCTTCGGCCAATCCAGCCAGCCTGTCGCTGCCGACCAGGCGGACATGGCATTTCTGCGCCCATTTGCTGATCAGATCGCGCGTGTACTGGCGCTTGACGGTGCCGGGCGTCGCCAGCACCGAAACCAGGCCTGAGCGCGTGCGTTCCGCCGCCGGCTTGATGGCCGGCACGGTGCCGACGAAAGGGTGGCCGGGAAACCTCTCGCGCAAGGCATCGATGACCAGTGTCGAGGCGGTGTTACAGGCGATGACCGAAATGGCCGGCGAAAACCGGTCGAGCAGCCTGGCGAACAACTCCAGGATATGTGTTCTCAGCGCCGGCTCCTCCCAGGCGCCGAAGGGGAACGCCGCGTTGTCGGCGACATAGATGAAGCGGCGGTCAGGCATCAGGACGCGCGCCTCACGCAGCACGGTGAGGCCGCCAATGCCGGAATCGAACATCAGGATCGGACGGGCGCTCGATGGATTGGTCATTGTCATTGAGTCACTAGGGGCTGGGAATCACTAAGGACTGGGAATCACAAACGAGATCACGAGAGAAGGCCGGCCCATGCATTTTGCTTCGGCCAATGATGCATTATCCCGGCCGCTTCTATGTGGAACCATCGTGGCCTTGATGCGGCGAGCCGGTTACACAAGGCCCCGCTTGCCGAAGCCGCCGGCCCGCGGCCGGCCGGTTGCCGGAGATGCAGGTTGAGATGCAGGGCGGTTCGACGGCACCGGTGCGGCGCGCATGGCGTAGGGCGGAGCCAGGGCCGTCACGCCGGCGGCTGACCCTGAATGGGGCGCCGCGGTACCGCGCAGCGGCCCGGGCGGGTCGAAATCGTCGAAACTCAGGGATGACGCCATATCCGAAGAGCCACCGCCCGCCGGCTTGGCCGCCAAGATGACGGCCCACAGCCCGACGAGAGCGAGTCCCAGCAGGTTAAGGCTGGAATGCGAATCTTCGCCGTCGAATTTTACGACAAGAACAGTGCCGGCCTGCAGAATCGCAAACAGGGTCGAGAACACGATATACGACCAAAGGATCCAACCCGACCCTTGCGCGTCGCGGCTTCGACGCCAGGCGAAATTCGCGCGGAACAGAACGATCACCAGCGAGGTAACGAGAACGGCCGCGGCCAGCCCTTCCCTGGAAGGTCCCGGCTTCGAATTGGCCAAACCCTCGATGCCGATGGTCAGCACGACGCACAGCACAAAGGTCACGATTTCCGCAACCAGCAGAGCCACGGAATAGAAGAAAAAGCGAAGACGACCGATATCCGAGCTAAACATCCGAGGATCCATCGTTTTGAAAACCATGGATCAAACCAAATAAAATTCGGTTACTGGTAAGACAGCTGCATTCGCAAGCCTAGTCTTTGTCTTTCGCCTTGCCGGCGCGTGCCGCCGCTGCCGGAAGCCGCCTTGGATCGTCGCCGGGCGATCCGTCGCCGCGCGGCATGGCCGGCGAGAACCTGTCCAGCGATGATATTATTCCGCGCAGCACCTTGAGCTCCGGCTCGGCAAAGCCGGGGCGGGTCAGCACGGCGCGCAAATTGTCGACCATCTTCGGCTTCTTCGCTGCCGGGCGGAAATAGCCGCGCGCCTCCAGTGCACCTTCCAGATACGCAAACAGGCCGTGCAATTCTTCCTTGGCAGCCGGCAGCATTTCGGGGCCGGAGAAGTTGGTCCTGGTCTCGTCTTCCAGGCCGGACTTCATCCATTCATAGGACATCAGCAGGGCCGCCTGGGCGATGTTGAGCGAGGAGAAGGCTGGATCGACTGGGAAGGTGACGATCTCGTCGGCGAGGCCGACCTCGTCATTATAGAGGCCGAAGCGCTCGCGGCCGAACAGGATGCCGGTGCGCTGGCCGGCCCGCTGCCGCGCCCGCAGCGTCCTGCCCGCCTCGACCGGACCGCGCACCGGCTTGAAATTGTCGCGCGCGCGCGCCGTGGTGGCGAAGACGAAGTTCAAATCGCCGACTGCCGAGGCGAGGTCATCGAACACCACGACGGCATCGATGACGTGGTCGGCGCGGCTTGCGGCGGCACGCGCCTTCTCGCTCGGCCAGCCGTCGCGCGGATTGACGAGCCGCAGCTCGGCAAGGCCGAAATTGGCCATGGCGCGTGCAACCATGCCGATATTCTCGCCGAGCTGCGGCTCGACCAGGATGATCGCCGGTCCGGACGCAGGAGTTCCGGAGGCAAGAGGGTTGTCGGGATCCTGGGTGGCGGTCATGATTGTCAACGAACTGCTGTTTGCGGCATTTCGCAGTCCCCTGCCACATTCGGCGGCGAAAATGAAGCTTTCGCAAGGAATGCAGTCCCTGCGGAGCGGTTCGCCGTTTGCGCGGCCAAAAAGCCTTTGATATACGGGCCGCATCCCAGGGCCGGCAGCCGTGCGGGCAAGGCCGTTCCGTTCCCCAAAAGCGAGGCATTCTTTCCATGGCGAAGATCAAGGTGGCGAACCCGGTCGTCGAACTCGACGGCGACGAGATGACCCGCATCATCTGGCAGTTCATCAAGGACAAGCTGATCCACCCTTATCTCGACCTCAAGCTCGAATATTACGACCTCGGCATCGAGCACCGCGACGCCACCAACGACCAGGTGACCATCGATTCGGCCAACGCCATCAAGAAATACGGCGTCGGCGTGAAATGCGCGACGATCACGCCCGACGAGCAGCGCGTCGAGGAATTCAAGCTGAAGAAGATGTGGAAGTCGCCGAACGGCACCATCCGCAACATCCTCGGCGGCACCATCTTTCGCGAGCCGATCATCATGAAGAACGTGCCGCGGCTGGTGCCCGGCTGGACCAAGCCGATCATCGTCGGCCGCCACGCCTTCGGCGACCAGTACCGCGCCACCGACTTCCGCTTTCCCGGCAAGGGCAAGCTGACGATCAAATTCGTCGGCGAGGATGGCCAGGTGATCGAGCACGATGTGTTCGACGCACCCGGCGCCGGCGTCGCCATGGCCATGTACAATCTCGACGAGTCGATCCGCGAATTCGCCCGCGCCTCGCTGAACTACGGCCTGCTGCGTAATTACCCCGTCTACCTCTCGACCAAGAACACGATCCTCAAGGCCTATGACGGCCGCTTCAAGGACATCTTCCAGGAGGTCTACGAGGCGGAGTTCGAAGCAGAATTCAAAGCGAAGAAGCTCTGGTACGAGCACCGGCTGATCGACGACATGGTGGCCTCCAGCCTGAAATGGTCGGGTGGATATGTCTGGGCTTGCAAGAATTATGACGGCGACGTGCAGTCCGACACGGTGGCGCAAGGCTTCGGCTCGCTCGGCCTGATGACCTCGGTGCTTATGACGCCGGACGGCAAGACCGTCGAGGCGGAAGCCGCGCACGGCACCGTCACCCGCCACTATCGCCAGCACCAGAAGGGCGAGGAGACCTCGACCAATTCGATCGCCTCGATCTTCGCCTGGACGCGCGGCCTCGCGCACCGCGCCAAGCTCGACGACAATGCCGAACTGAAGCGCTTTGCCGAGACCCTGGAAAAGGTCTGCATCCAGACGGTCGAGTCCGGCTTCATGACCAAGGACCTGTCGCTGCTGATCGGCCCCGACCAGCCCTGGCTTTCGACCACCGGCTTCCTCGACAAGATCGACGAGAATTTGCAGAAGGCGATGGCCTGAGCCTGCGACATGGGCAAGCCCGTCGTCTACGGTGCGGACTACAGCGTCTATGTGCGCATCGTGCGGCTGGTGCTCGAGGAAAGGGCGTCGGCTACGAGCTGGTGCCCGTCGACATCTTTGCCGCGGACGGCATTCCCGGCTGGTACTTCGAGCACCAGCCGTTCGGCCGCATCCCGGCCTTCGAGCATGATGGCTTTCGCCTCTACGAGACCGGCGCGATTGCCCGTTATGTCGACGAAGCCTTTGACGGCCCGGCGCTGCAGCCGGTCGAAGCCCGGCCTCGAGCACGCATGAACCAGATCACCGGCATGCTCGACGCCTACGCCTACAAGGCCATGGTCTGGGATGTCGCCGTCGAGCGGCTGGAAAAAACGCCGCCCGACGAAGCCGTGATCGCCAACGGGTTGAGGCAGGCGAGAACGGCATTGCAGGCGCTGTCTTCGCTGAAAGCCGAAGGGCTTTGGCTGTTGGGGACGGACCTGACGCTGGCCGACCTGCACGCCGCGCCAATCATCGGCTATTTCGTCAAGGTGGCCGAGGGGCGAAAACTGCTGGCCGAGTTTGCCGATATTCGGGATTGGTATGCGCGCATCGCCGGACGCGAGAGTTTTGCGAAGACCGAAAAGGCAGAATGAGGAGACAAGCGTTCGGCAACAGGCCCTCTGGTGATTAGCGAAAGCCGAAGTGACATCCAATCTCCCCCCTTGCGGGGAGACGTCCGGCAGGACAGAGGGGGGTGTGAAGGATCGCCAACCTTCGACTGATCCTTTCCAACTGGGAACGGCCTGAGAACATGGCTCCGATTGGGCTGGCAAGTCGGAGGGACAGCACCCCCCTCTGCCCTGCCGGGCATCTCCCCCGCAAGGGGGGAGATCGACAGCTTCGCCGAAGGCGACCCACTGCGAAATACCGCTCATTCGGGAAGGTAAATCTCCGCCTTCATGAAGGTCTTCGCACGGCCTGTGATCAGCACGCGATCTCCGGCCAGTTCGCATTGCAAATGCCCGCCGCGCTGCGAGCATTGGAATGCCGACAGACGCGTCTTGGCGAGTTTTTCAGACCAATAAGGCACCAGCGTCGCATGAATGGAGCCGGTTACCGGATCCTCGGGAATGCCCGCCCAGGGCACGAAATAACGCGAGACGAAATCGTGGGCTCGCCCAGCCGCGGTAATGACCAGGCCGAGAGGATGAAAGGTTCCGATCCTGAGCAGATCGGGAACAAAAGATCGCACGGTTGTCTCGTCGGCAAGCTCGACAAACAGGTTCTCGAAATTGCGGAAGCTCGCAACCGGCCGCTGAGGCAATATCGCTTGCAACGCCGAGTTCAGCTCTTCCTCGATGGGCTGCGGCGGAAAACACGGCAGATCGAGCTGATAGGTCTCTTCCCGCCGGGAAACCCGCAGTTCGCCCACCCGGGTGGCGAAGGCCATTTCGCCCTGACCATTGTATTCCGTAGTCAGCACATGGGCGGCCGCAAGAGTGGCATGGCCGCAAAAGTCGACTTCATGGACCGGCGTGAACCAGCGCAAATCCCAACCTTTGCCATTCGGCCGCACGAACGCCGTTTCAGCAAGATTGTTTTCGTTGGCAATGGCCTGCATTACCTCCTCCGACAGCCACTCCTCCAGAAGGAGAACGGCGGCAGGGTTGCCCTGGAAGGCCCGTTCGGCAAAGGCATCGACCTGATACATCGTCAGCGTCGGCATATCGGCCCTCAAAGATATCCGCTGGGCGGCGCGCCATTTAGGCCGTGCCGCCCCCGGTGCAGGTTCACGCCGCTTCGAGAGCCGCTTTCACCGCAGCGATCGCGTCTTCGGCCTTCGAGCCGTCCGGGCCGCCGGCCTGAGCCATATCGGGTCGCCCGCCGCCGCCCTGCCCGCCCAATGCCGCGGACGCGACGCGCACCAGATCGATGGCGCTGAAGCGGCCGGTCAGATCATCGGTGACGGCGACGACGACGCTCGCCTTGTTGTCCTCGCCGGCGCCGACAAAGACGACGACGCCGGAGCCGAGCGACTTCTTGCCGGCATCGGCCAGCGGCTTCAAATCCTTTGGCGAGATGCCCGATACCGCCTTGCCGAGAAAACCGACACCGGCAATGGTTTCGTTTTCCGCAGGCACACCGGCAGGCGAGCGATCGCCGAGCGCCAGCTTCTTGCGCGCCTCGGTCAGCTCCTTTTCGAGCTTCTTGCGCTCGTCGAGCAGCGCCTCGACGCGGGCCGGCACATCGGCCGGCGAAATCTTCAGCGCGGCAGCGGCTGCCTTCAGCCGCTTGTCCTGTTCGTCGAGATGCTTTCTGGCGGCTTCGCCGGTCAACGCCTCGATGCGGCGCACGCCGGCAGCGACCGCACTGTCGGACACGATGCGCACCAGACCGATATCGCCGGTCGCCCTGACATGGGTGCCGCCGCATAGTTCGACCGAATAAGGCCGGTTGGCCTTGGCGCCATGCAAGCCCGTGCCCATCGAAACGACGCGCACTTCATCGCCATATTTCTCGCCAAACAGCGCCATGGCGCCTTCGGCGATGGCGTCGTCGACGGACATCAGCCGCGTGGTCACTGGGCCGTTCTGAACGACGATCTCGTTTGCCATGCGCTCGACCTCTTCGAGCTCGTCCGGCGAGATCGGTTTGTTGTGGGAGATGTCGAAGCGCAGACGCTCGGGCGCGACCAGCGAGCCCTTCTGCGCGACATGGGTACCCAGCACCTCGCGCAGCGCCTCATGGATCAGATGCGTGGCGGAATGGTTCGCGCGCAGCCCGGAGCGGCGCGCGTGGTCTACCTTCAGCTCGACGGTCGCGCCCGTCTTGACGGTGCCGTTGGCCACCTTGCCGAGATGGACGAAAAGCCCATCGGCCTTCTTTTGGGTATCGGATATCTCGATCGAGAACCCGTCGCCTGAAATGACGCCGGTATCGCCCATCTGGCCACCGGATTCGCCATAGAACGGCGTCTGGTTGACAACCACGGCAACGGCGTCACCTTTGCCGGCGCTGTCGACGGTCTTGCCGTCCCTGACCAGCGCCTGGATGAGGCCTTCCGCCTGCTCGGTCTCATAACCCAGGAATTCGGTGGCGCCGGTCTTGTCGCGCACCGCGAACCACACCGTCTCGGTTGCGGCTTCACCGGAACCAGCCCAGCTTTTGCGCGCCTCCGCCTTCTGCCGCTCCATTGCCTCGGTGAAGCCGGCAAGGTTGACCGAGATGTTGCGCTGGCGCAGCGCGTCCTGCGTCAGATCGAGCGGAAAGCCGTAGGTGTCGTAGAGCTTGAACGCTGTCTCGCCATCCAGCATGTCGCCGGAGGCCAGCCTTTCCGTCGCCTCCGAAAGCAAGCCCAAGCCGCGCACCAGCGTCTTGCGGAAACGGGTTTCCTCAAGCTTCAGCGTCTCGGTGATCATCTGTTCGCCGCGCACCAGTTCCGGGTAGGCTTGGCCCATCTCGCGGACCAGCGCCGGCACCACGCGCCACATCAGCGGATCGCGGGCGCCGAGCAACTGCGCATGGCGCATGGCGCGGCGCATGATGCGACGAAGCACGTAGCCGCGGCCTTCGTTGGATGGCAGCACGCCGTCGGCCACCAGGAAGCAGGACGAACGCAAATGGTCGGCGATGACGCGGAACGATGCGACGGTGTCCGCATCCGGACCTTTGCCAAGCGCCGACGACGCAGCGTCGATCAGGTGGCGGAACAGGTCGGTTTCGAAGACGCTTTCAACCCCTTGCAGGATGGAGGCCATGCGCTCGAGGCCCATGCCTGTGTCGATCGACGGACGCGGCAGGTCGACGCGCTCGTCCTTCGTCACCTGTTCATACTGCATGAACACCAGGTTCCAGAATTCGAGGAAACGGTCGCCATCCTCCTCGGGGCTGCCGGGAGGGCCGCCCCAGATATGCTCGCCACGGTCGATGAATATCTCCGAACACGGCCCGCAAGGTCCGGTGTCGCCCATTGCCCAGAAATTGTCCGAAGTCGCGATGCGGATGATGCGATCGTCGGAAAAGCCGGCGATCTTCTTCCAATACGAGGCCGCCTCGTCGTCGGTGTGGTAGACTGTGACCAGCAGTTTGTCCTTCTTCAGGCCGAACTCCCTGGTGATCAGGTTCCAGGCAAGCTCTATGGCCCGCTCCTTGAAATAGTCGCCGAAGGAGAAGTTGCCGAGCATCTCGAAGAAGGTCAGGTGGCGCGCAGTGTAGCCGACATTGTCGAGGTCGTTGTGCTTGCCGCCGGCGCGAACACTCTTCTGGGCAGTCGTGGCGCGCGAATAGGGCCGCTTCTCCAGACCGGTGAAAACGTTCTTGAACTGCACCATGCCGGCATTGGTGAACATCAGCGTCGGGTCATTGCGCGGCACCAGTGGGCTCGACGCGACGACCTCGTGACCTTCCTTGCGAAAATAGTCGAGAAATGCCGACCGGATCTCGTTGACGCCACTCATGAATACTGCCTTTTCGAGAGAACCGCCGGCTGCCGGCGGAAAATAGACATGGCCTTTTAGCGGTCGCACCGCAGCCTGTCCAGAAACACCAAATGGGCTCAAATCCCGGCTTTCACCAGCGCTTTGAAATGCGTCTGACTCGCCGTCAAACGCGAACCGCCGGCACGGGGCCGGCGGTTCGAAACGCATCGATTACGCAAACTCAAAATCAAAACATCAAATCGAAACCTGGCTGACGCTCCGCGAGGCGTCGCTTGCCCTACATCGCCCCGGCGTCGTCCTCGAAACCGTCGTCGCTGCTTTCGGAGCCGCCGTTTTCAAGGAATTTCTCAGCGATCAGCCCGGCATTCTGCCTCAGCGCCAGCTCGATCTCGCGCGCCGTGTCGGGATTGTCGCGCAGGAACAGTTTTGCGTTTTCGCGGCCCTGGCCGAGACGCTGCGAATTGTAGGAGAACCAGGCGCCCGACTTTTCGACCACGCCCGCCTTGACGCCGAGATCGACCAGCTCGCCGGTCTTGGAGACGCCCTCGCCATACATGATGTCGAACTCGACCACCTTGAAGGGCGGCGCCAGCTTGTTCTTGACGACCTTGACGCGGGTCTGGTTGCCGACGACCTCGTCGCGATCCTTGACCGAGCCGATGCGCCGGATGTCGAGGCGGACCGAAGCATAGAATTTCAGCGCATTGCCGCCGGTCGTCGTCTCGGGCGACCCGAACATGACGCCGATCTTCATGCGGATCTGGTTGATGAAGATGACCATGGTGTTGGAGCGCGAGATCGAGGCGGTGAGCTTGCGCAGCGCCTGGCTCATCAGGCGGGCCTGCAGGCCGGGCAGCGAATCGCCCATCTCGCCTTCGATTTCCGCCCGCGGCGTCAGCGCCGCCACCGAATCGACCACCAGCACGTCGATGGCGCCGGAGCGCACCAGCGTGTCGCAGATCTCCAGCGCCTGCTCGCCGGTATCGGGCTGCGAGATCAGCAGGTTTTCAAGATCGACGCCGAGCTTGCGGGCATAGACCGGGTCGAGCGCATGCTCGGCATCGACGAAGGCGCAGATGCCGCCCTTCTTCTGGGCTTCGGCCACTGTGTGCAGCGCCAGCGTCGTCTTGCCCGAGCTTTCCGGCCCGTAGATCTCGACGATGCGGCCGCGCGGCAGGCCGCCGACGCCAAGCGCGATATCCAGCCCAAGCGAGCCGGTCGGCACCGTTTCGATCTCGACAACCTGCTCGTTCGCGCCGAGCCGCATGATCGAGCCCTTGCCGAAGGCACGCTCGATTTGCGACAGCGCCGCATCCAGAGCCTTTGATTTGTCCACCGCTTTGTCCTCTACAAGCCGCAAAGAATTCTGAGCCATGATACATCACCCCGTGGTCGTCAATGGAGGCCGGACAATCCCGCAATCCCTTAAAAGAATGTACCTCATTTGTTCTCATTTGTCAATGAGCACCAAGGGCTTGAAAAATAATGGATATCCATATTTGTTCTATTTTTGTTTCGCAATTTTGCTTCCGGATATATCCCGCCTCGCATGCTGCGCCGTTGCCGTCACCATCCGAATCGGACCCGCGATTGCAGGGTTCCGCCCGGCGACCTAGTCTCCTCCCGGGCAACAGCTAAGGGCATTTTGCCGGCATGATGAAATCCCCGACGATCCTGGCCGTGGGCGGCGCCTATATCGAGCGGCGCGGCCGGGTTGCCGGCGCCTTCGTGCCAGCCGCCTTGAACCCCGGCACGATGCACGAGCATGTTGGTGGCGCCGTCTTCAACGCCTTGCGCTGGGCGATGCGGCGCGGCGTCTCGGCCTCGTTGCTATCGGTGCGCGGCGGCGATGCCCTTGGCGACACGGTTTTACGCGCCGTCACCGAGGCCGGCATTGTCGACCTGTCGGCGGTGTTCCTCGACCGGGCAACGCCAAGCCATACGATCCTGATCGATAGCGACGGCCGGCTGATCGCCGGCCTTGCCGATATGGTGCTCTACGAACTGGCGCTTCCCAAGCAGATCCGCCGCGCCAAGGTGCGTGACGCCATCGGTTCGGCCGACGCGGTGCTGTGCGATGCCAACCTGCCGTCGACCGCGCTGGAGCGGCTGGCGGCACTCGCCGCCGGCAAGCCGGTGTTTGCGCTTGCAGTCTCGCCCAGCAAAGCGGCGCGGCTGACGCCGGTGCTTGATCTTCTGGCGATGGCGTTCATGAACCGGCACGAGGCCGGCGTGCTCGCCGGCGCCGACATCGATGCTGGCGATCAAGGTATCGTCGACGGCCTGAGACGCGCCGGCCTGAAGAGCGGCGTGGTCACTGCCGGCGACGGACCGGTGCTCGGTTTCGACCAATTGGGCGCGTTCTCGATCTCGCCACCGCCGTTACAAAAGCGGACCGATGCGGCCGGCGCCGGCGACGCATTGGCCGGCGCGACGATCGCCGCCCTGCTGCGCGGCCTGACGCTGCGCGTAGCACTACGTGAAGGCGTTGCCGCCGCGATGCTCGTCGTCGAGAGCGCCGCCTTCACCAGCGCTGGCTTTGCCGAAGCGCTGGCGCTCGTGCCCGAGGCGCGGGACCTGGCGTGAAATGCGGCCCAGAATTGCCGAAGCATGGCGCAGCCTATTTGCCGGCGCGCCGTCCTGCCTCGTAGGCGCGGCGCGCCCAGATCGCCATCTCGTCGGGATCGTCGAATGCGCTGTCGGGAACGCTCCAATAGGGCATCGACACGAGCTTGCCGTGGCGCGAGCCGGTATAAGTCCATTGCCGGCAGCCGGCCGCTTCGAAATCCGGGGCGCTTTCGGCGTCGGCCTTCAGCATCAATTCGCCACGGATGACGATGGCGACAATGACGCCGTCGAAATAGATGCCCTTGCCGCCGAACAGCTTGCGGATGCTGACCGGGCCGACGCCTTCGAAAAGCTCTTCTATGCGCTCGTTGTCCATGCGGCGATCATGTCACCCGGATTTCCCCTTGTCATCGACGCAACCGGCACCATCCTGACAAGTTCAGAATCAATTTCGTCGGAGTTTTTCATGCCGCTTCTGCTCAAGGGGTCCTGCCGGTGCAATGCCGTGCGTTTCGAGGTGGAAAGCCACACGCCGGTGCCGTTCATGCTGTGCTACTGCTCGATCTGCCGCAAGCAGCAGGGCGGCGGCGGTTTTGCCATCAATCTCGGCGCCGATTACGAGACGCTGAAAATCCAGGGCAAGCGCCATCTCGGCGTCTACCGCGCCGAGATCGAGGACGACGAGCACCCGCAACGCGAAACCTCGACGGGCGAGCGGAACTTCTGCACGAAATGCGGGACGGCACTCTGGCTCTACGATCCAACCTGGCCGGAGCTGGTGCATCCCTTCGCCTCGGCGATCGACACCGACCTGCCAAAGCCGCCGGAGAAGGTGCATCTGATGCTGAAATACAAGGCGAACTGGGTCGAGCCCGACATCGGCGAGGGCGACAAGGTTTTCGATGTCTACCCGGAGGAATCGATCGCCGACTGGCACAAGCGAACGGGGATGTGGGTGGATTAGCGTTCTTCTCCCCGTTTGCGGCAGAGCTATCGCATATGGGCAAGCGCCCCCTCACCCGGATTGCCAACCGAATTGCGAAGGGCAATTCGGGGCAATCCGACCTCTCGCCGAGGGGAGAGGAAGTCGCCAGCGCTGGCGCCAGCCTCTTCTCCCCATCGGGGAGAAGGTGGCCCGAAGGGCCGGATGAGGGGGCTCCCCGTATGCGATTGCCGCCGGGAACGGCGAAGGAAAAGCCTCAGGCCGAAGCGCGTGCTTCGGCCAGTGCCTTCAGATCAGCCGGCTTCAGCTCGACCGATTCGCCGCAGCCGCAGGCCGAGCTCTGGTTCGGGTTGCGGAAGGTGAAGCCGGTGCGCAACGTCGTCTGCTCGAAGTCCATCTCGGTGCCGAACAGGAAAAGTGCCGCCTCAGGTGCGACATAGACGTGGGCGCCATCACGCTCGATATGGTCGTCCTTGGTGTTGGGTTCGGTCACCAGATCGACCGTATATTCCATGCCGGCGCAGCCGCCCTTCTTGATACCAAGGCGAATGCCATGCGCATTCTCACGGGTCGCGACGATCTCGCGCACCCGGTCGGCGGCCTTTTCGGTCATCGTGATGACGGCGAAGCGTCCCATTTTTTCCTTCTCCATTGCGCGCAGGTTCAAGGCCTGCCGAATGATTCCTCACCTAAAATGGTGAAGTTTTGTACCCGGCGCAAGTGCGCCAGCCTCTGGCTGGTCGGATGCTAGTACCACCCAACCGCCACCTGCGCCTCTTCCGACATGCGGTCGGGCGACCAGGGCGGGTCGAAGGTCATGTTGACCTCGACGCCGGAGACGCCCTCGACGGCGCCGACGGCGTTTTCGACCCAGCCGGGCATTTCGCCGGCCACCGGGCAGCCCGGCGCGGTCAGCGTCATGTCGATCTTGACCGAGCGGTCGTCCTCGATGTCGATCTTGTACACGAGGCCGAGCTCATAGATGTCGGCCGGGATTTCGGGGTCATAGACCGTCTTCAGCGCCGAGACGATGTCATCGGTCAGCCGCGCCAGTTCATCGGCGGGAATCGTTGATCCGGAAACCGCCGCATTGCTCATCGTTTCCGAAGCGGTCTCGGCGGTGTGGCTGGCATCGTCCATGATCGTCACCCGAAGAACTTTCGCGCCTTTTCCAGCGCATCGGCCAAAGCATCGACTTCGGCCCTGGTATTATACATGCCGAACGACGCCCTGCATGTGGATGTTACGCCGAAGCGTTTCAACAGCGGCTGGGCGCAATGCGTGCCGGCGCGGACCGCCACGCCCTGCCGGTCGATGACCATCGACACGTCATGGGCGTGGATGCCCTGCAGCTCGAACGAGATGATGGCGCCCTTGCCCGGCGCATCGCCGAAGATGCGCAGCGAATTGATGGCGCGCAGTTTTTGATGCGCATAATCCTTCAGATCGGCCTCATGCGCGGCGATGCGCTCGCGGCCGATCTTTTCCATGTATTCCAGCGCAGCACCAAGCCCGATCGCCTGGACGATCGGCGGCGTGCCGGCCTCGAAACGGTGCGGCGGATCGTTGTAGGTGACGATGTCTTGCGTCACCTCCTCGATCATCTCGCCGCCGCCCATGAACGGGCGCATGCGCTCCAGAATATCCTTCTTGCCGTAGAGCACACCGATGCCCGACGGGCCATAAACCTTGTGGCCTGTGAAGACGAAGAAATCGCAGTCGAGATCCTGCACGTCGATCGGCATATGCACGGCGCTCTGGCTGCCGTCGACCAGCACCGGAATGCCGCGCGCGTGCGCAATGCGCACGATCTCCTTGATCGGCGTCACCGTGCCCAGCGCATTCGACATATGGGTGATGGCGACCAGCCTGGTGCGGTCGGTCAGCCGCTTCTCGAATTCCTCGATGTGGAAGACGCCGAGATCGTCGACCGGCACCCAGACCAGTTTCGCGCCCTGCCGTTCGCGGATGAAATGCCACGGCACGATGTTGGAATGATGCTCCATGATCGACAGGACAATTTCATCGCCCTCGCCGATGTTCGGCATGCCGAAACCATAGGCGACCGTGTTGATCGCCGCCGTGGTGTTCGAGGTGAAGACGATGTTGTCGGTGCTTGGCGCGTTGAGAAATCTCTGCACTATCTTCCGCGCGTTCTCATAAGCGTCGGTCGCGGCATTCGACAGGAAATGCAGGCCGCGATGGACGTTGGCATATTCCTGGGAATAGGCGTGCTGGATAGCGTCGAGCACGGCCTGCGGCTTCTGCGCCGAGGCGCCATTGTCGAGATAGACGAGAGGTTTTCCGTAGACTTGCCGCGACAGGATCGGGAAGTCGCGGCGGATCGCCTCGACGTCATAGGGGATGTTTTCGACTTTCTGGTCCATTACAAGCTCTCTCGAGGCACCGCCTCATTCCGTCCAGCACCCCTCATCCGACCGAACTTCGCTCGGCCACCTTCTCCCACAAGGGGAGAAGGGAAGGCGCTCTACCCGTGCGCCACGAACCAGTTGTCGAGCCTCGCCTCCAGCGCCTCGACGATGGCCTCGTCGTCCAGTTCCTCGATCACTTCGGCGACGAAGGCCTTGACCAGCAAGCCGCGCGCGGTCTTCTCGTCGATGCCGCGCGCCATCAGGTAGAACAGATGGCTGCGGTCGATCTCGGTGACGGTCGCGCCATGGCCGCAGACGACGTCGTCGGCAAAGATTTCGAGCTCCGGCTTGGTCGAGAACTCGCCGTCGTCCGACAGAAGCAGCGTGTTGCAGGCCATCTTGGCGTTGGTCTTCTGCGCATATTGGTGGGCGTTGATGCGGCCCTGGAAGACGCCGCGCGCTCTGCCGGTCACCACGTTGCGGATGACTTCGGTCGAGGCGGTATGCGGCACGGCGTGGTCGAGCACCATGGTGACGTCCGTATGGGTGTCGCCGGCCAAGAGATTGATGCCGCGCAGCGTGAAGTCGGCGCCCTCGCCGGTCGTCTTCACAACGACCTCCTGGCGCACCAGCTTGCCGCCGGCATTCATGACGAACAGCGTCAGTTTCGAATTCTTGCCGAGATGCGCCTTGAACTGGGCGAGATGCGTCGCCGTATCCGGCTGCTCCTGCACGACCAGCCATGTCACTTCGGCGCCTTCGCCAAGCAGCAGCTGGCTGACCGAACTGACCAGCGCCGCCCCCTCGCCTGCCTGGCGTTCGACGACGACAGCGTTGGCGCCGGCACCGACGCGGACGGCCAGGCGTACATGCGTCTGTCCACCGGCCTGCAAATTCTGCAATTCGACCGGCTTGTCCAGTTGGGTACCTTCGGCGATGTCGACGAAATAGCCGTCGGCGACAAAGGCGGTGTTCAGCGCGCCTATGGCATCGTCGCTGCCATAGGAATCCAGCCCAGGCGCTGCGCTGCCGTCGGTCAGCTTCTCCGATAGGCGCTGCACGACAACGCCTTCGATATCGGGCAGTTTCGTACTCGAAACGCCGTTCAGCACCGGCAAAACGCTGGAGCCCTCGACGATCGGCGCAATGGCTTTCGCGACCGCTGCCGGATCGAAGTCCGGCACCGAGGTCAGCAGCCGGCGCAGGTCCGTATAATGCCAGGATTCGATGCGCCGCGTCGGCAGGCCACTCTTGATCGCCTCGATGGCGTCGTCGCGCTTCAGCATCACCGCACCGTCGCCGGGCAGCAGCGACAGCCGCTCGCCAAAGGCGTCGATCAGCGCCGTTTCGGCTAATGTTCGCTGGGGTGTCGTGTGCATATTCATCAGTATCGCCTTGTTTGGCTTGCCTTCCGGGCCTGCTGGCATCTCACGCGGCTTGCCCGATCACGCCGGCATAGCCATTGGCCTCGAGGTCGAGCGCCAGCGACTTGTCGCCCGACTTGATCACCTGGCCCCTGTAGAGCACGTGCACCGTATCAGGCACGATGTATTGGAGCAGGCGCTGGTAGTGGGTGATGACGACGATGGCCCGGTCCGGCGAGCGCAGCGTGTTGACGCCGTCCGCGACGATCTTCAACGCGTCGATGTCGAGCCCGGAATCGGTCTCGTCGAGGACACACAGCTTCGGCTCAAGCAGCTTCATCTGAAGAATCTCGGCGCGCTTCTTCTCGCCGCCGGAAAAGCCGACATTGAGCGGCCGCTTCAGCATCGCCATGTCCATGTTGAGCGAGGCCGCCGCTTCCTTCACGCGCTTGAGGAATTCCGGGATCTTTAGCGGTTCCTGGCCGCGCGCCTTGCGCTGCTCGTTCATCGCCACTTTCAGGAATTCCATCGTCGCGACGCCCGGTATCTCCATCGGGTACTGGAAGGCGAGGAAAATGCCCGCCGTGGCGCGCTCGGCCGGATCCATGTCGAGGATCGACTGGCCGTTGTAGAGGATGTCGCCCTCTGTGACCTCATAGTCCTCGCGGCCGGCGAGGATGTAGGACAGCGTCGATTTTCCCGAGCCGTTCGGCCCCATGATCGCGGCAACCTCGCCGGCCCTGACCGTCAGGTTCAGGCCGCGAATGATCTCGGTGCCGTCATCGACGATACGGGCATGGAGGTTTCTGATTTCAAGCATTCTTATTCTTTCCTGAAAATTCTTTATCGGTCAGCCGACCGAGCCCTCGAGGCTAATCCCGATCAGCTTCTGCGCCTCGACCGCGAACTCCATCGGCAGTTGCTGGATGACGTCCTTGACGAAGCCGTTGACGATCAGCGCGATCGCCTCTTCTTCCGGAATACCGCGCTGCATGACGTAGAACTTCTGGTCCTCGGAAATCTTCGAGGTGGTCGCTTCATGCTCGAACTGCGCGGTCGAGTTCTTGGCTTCCATGTAGGGTACAGTGTGTGCGCCGCACTGATCGCCGATCAGCAGGGAGTCGCAGTTGGTGAAGTTGCGGGCGTTGGTCGCCTTGCGGTGTGCCGAGACCTGGCCGCGATAGGTGTTCTGCGAGAAGCCGGCGGCAATGCCCTTGGAGATGATGCGGCTCGACGTGTTCTTGCCGAGATGGATCATCTTGGTGCCGCTATCGACCTGCTGGTAGCCGTTCGAGACGGCGATCGAATAGAACTCGCCGCTGGAATCATCGCCGCGCAGGATGCAGCTCGGATATTTCCAGGTGATAGCCGAGCCGGTCTCGACCTGCGTCCACGAAATCTTCGAACGATTGCCGCGGCAGTCGCCGCGCTTGGTGACGAAATTATAGATGCCGCCCTTGCCTTCGGCGTCGCCGGGATACCAGTTCTGCACCGTCGAATATTTGATCTCGGCATCGTCGAGCGCGATCAGTTCGACCACCGCGGCATGAAGCTGGTTCTCGTCGCGCTGCGGCGCCGTGCAGCCTTCGAGATAGGAGACGTAAGCCCCCTCCTCGGCGATGATCAGCGTGCGCTCGAACTGGCCGGTGTTCTTTTCGTTCATGCGGAAATAGGTCGACAGTTCCATCGGGCAGCGCACGCCCTTGGGCACGAAGACGAAGGAACCGTCGGTGAACACGGCCGAATTCAGCGTCGCGTAGAAATTGTCGGAGGTCGGCACGACCGAACCGAGATATTTCTTCACCAGCTCCGGATGCTCGCGGATCGCTTCCGAGATCGAGCAGAAGATGACGCCGGCCTGCGCCAGCTCCTTCTTGAAAGTGGTGACGACGGAGACCGAATCGAACACTGCATCGACGGCGACGCGGCCGGACTTGTAGACGTTGTCGCTGGCTTCCTCGAGCTCCGAGGCATCGGTCTTCTGCACGCCGGCGAGGATTTCCTGTTCCCTGAGCGGAATGCCGAGCTTCTCATAGACCTTCAGCAGTTCGGGATCGACGTCGCTGAGCGAAGTCGGCCCGGGCGTGCTCTTGGGTGCCGCGTAATAGTAGAGGTCCTGGAAATCGATTTTCGGATAGTGGACGCGCGCCCACTTCGGCTCGTCCAGCGTCACCCAGCGGCGATAGGCTTCCAGGCGCCATTCCAGCATCCAGGACGGCTCGTCCTTCTTCGCCGAAATGAAGCGGATAATGTCTTCGCTCAGGCCCTTGGGGGCCTTGTCCATCGCGATTTCGGTCTGGAATCCGTATTTATACTGGTCGACATCGATCTTTCGAACTCGATCGATCGTCTCCTGCACAGCAGGCATCAGCGTTCTCCATCCACGCCGGGGTCAAGGCCCGGCAGTTTTCAAACTATGGCACCGCAAGCGAGCACCCTTGGGCATCCGAGGCGGCGTAAGTTTCATATAGTGCGTTCATGCCGGAAATTCACCCGGCCAAATGCGAACGCACGGCTCTACCAGGCCGCAAGGCCCAAATGTTCCGTTGCCGCGCTCAAGCGGCCTTTTCCCTGTTTGCCCGCCGCGCGACGATCGTCGCCAGCGCCGAACGAAACAGCTCGATATCCTCGGCGCATGTCGCGTGGCCGATGGACACGCGCAGCGCGCCAAAGCCGTCGCCATAACCCATGGCTTTCAGCACGTGACTCGGCCCGACTTTGCCCGACGAACAGGCCGATCCAGCCGACAGCGCCACGCCGGCCAGGTCGAAAGCGATCTGCGCCGTCTCGGCCTTGATGCCGGGAATAGCGAAGAACGTGGCGTTGGCAAGCCTCGGAGCGCCGGTCCCGAAGATTTCGGCGTCTGGCACCTGCGTTTTCACGATCGCCTCGACTTCGTCGCGGCGCTGCCGCACCGCATCGATCGTTTGCAACCCGGCAAGCGCCTCGCGCGCCGCCGCGCCAAACCCGGCAATTGCCGCCAGGTTTTCGGTGCCGCCGCGATGGCCTTTCTCCTGGCCGCCGCCGCTGACCAGCGGTTTCGGCATCATCAAGCCCGACGCTGCGACAATGGCGCCGACGCCCTTGGGGCCGCCGATCTTGTGCGAGGAGAGAATCAAATAGTCTGCGTAACCCGCTGACATATCGAGCGGAATGCGGCCGGCCGCCTGCACCGCATCGACAACCAGGATGCCACCCGCCGCCTTGACGATTTCGGCAATGCGGCCAATCGGCTGGATCACGCCGGTCTCGTTGTTGGCGGCGTGGATGGTCACCAGCGGCAAACCGTCAGCCTTGTCATGCGCACTAAGTGCTGACGCCAAGGCGTCGAGCCTGACGATGCCGTCGGCATCGACGCCGATCCGCGTTACCTGCCCCGCGGGGAAGCGCCCGCCATTCAGCAGGCAGGGATGGTCAGCCTCGGACACGTAAAGCCGGCTCATGCGGACGGCGCCGCGCCCCATCTGCCAGTCCGGCGTCAGCAGCGTCGAGGCCGCTTCCGTCGCGCCGGAGGTGAATACGACATGCTCGGCTTTGGCGCTGACCAGTCGCGCCACGTCGCGCCTGGCGTCTTCGATCAGCCGCCGCGCCGCGCGGCCCTCGGCATGGACCGAGGACGGGTTGGCGGCGATGTCGAGCGCAGCGACCACGGCCGCGCGCGCCGAGGCAAGCAGCGGCACGCTGGCGTTGTAGTCGAGATAGGCGCGTGCTCCGGCCATTTCCGTCCAACTGGTCCCTTCAAAAGCCGTTCCGCGAAGATAGCGCGTTATTTCCTTGAAATTGCAAGGCAAGACGTCCTATTTACGCGGCTTGCGGCGCGGGTGGCCGAGCCACAGCTTTTGGCCGCCCAGTTTTGAACAATTCTAAACTAGCTTCTAGAAAGACGCTCGCCCTGCGTCAAGGCCCTAGGGAAGACTGGGGCCTAGGGAAGACTGGGGCCAGAGGAAGAGTTGTTCCGGGCGCCGCGCAATTTATACCAAGTGGAGTATTTCATGCCTGAGGTCATTTTCACCGGTCCCGCCGGCCGTCTGGAGGGTCGCTATCAGCCCTCGAAGGAAAAGAGCGCGCCGATTGCCATCGTCCTGCACCCGCACCCCCAGTTCGGCGGGACGATGAACAACAAGATCGTCTACGACCTCTTCTACATGTTCCAGAAGCGCAATTTCACCACGCTGCGCTTCAATTTCCGCGGCATCGGCCGCAGCCAGGGCGAGTTCGACCACGGCACCGGCGAGTTGTCCGACGCCGCTGCGGCGCTCGACTGGGTGCAGTCGCTGCATCCGGATTCCAAGAGTTGCTGGGTTGCCGGCTATTCGTTCGGCTCGTGGATCGGCATGCAGCTTCTCATGCGCCGGCCCGAGATCGAGGGCTTTATCTCGGTCGCGCCCCAGCCCAATACCTATGATTTCTCGTTCCTGGCGCCATGCCCGTCGTCCGGCCTGATCATCCATGGCGATGCCGACAAGGTCGCGCCGCCCAAGGACGTGCAGGGCCTGGTCGACAAGCTGCACACGCAAAAGGGCATTACCATCACCCAGAAGACCTTGCCCGGCGCCAACCATTTCTTTGCCAACCATGCCGAGCTTCTGATCGAGGAATGCGCGGACTATCTCGATCGCCGGCTGGCCGGGGAACTGTCCGACCCACGGCCTAAGCGGCTGAGATAATCGGGGAACGGCGATGTACCAACCACCTCACTTCCAGGAAACACGGCAGGACGTCCTGCATGGGCTGATCCGGGCGCATCCGCTTGGGCTGCTGGTGTCGAACGGCACCGAGGGGCCGGTCGCCAACGCAATTCCCTTTCTTCTAGACGCGGGTGTGCCGCCGAATGGCAGGCTGCGCGCACATCTGGCGAAAGCCAATCCGCAATGGCGGCTTTTGGCCGACAATCCCCTGGCGCCGGTGCTGGTCGTCTTCCAGGGCGCCGACGCCTATGTGACGCCGTCCTGGTATGAGACCAAGCGTGAAACCGGCAAGGTGGTACCGACCTGGAACTACGCCATCGTCCAGGTGCGCGGCATCGTCACGGTGATCGAAGACCAGGATTGGCTGGCCGAGCAGATTTCCGATCTGACGATGTCGCAGGAGGGCAGCCGCTCGGCGCCATGGGCGGTGACCGACGCGCCGGCGCCCTTCATTCAGTCGCAGATCAAGGGCATTGTCGGCCTGGAGATCGCCATCACCGAAATCAGCGGCAAATGGAAAGTCAGCCAGAACCGCCCGGCTGCCGACCGCGTCGGTGTCGCCGAGGGGCTCGAGAGCGAGACTGCCAACTCGGCCGACATGGTCCAGCTGGTAAGGTCCTACGGCGGGCTGGACGGCAAGTAATCTGGATTGCTTGCTCGACCGGTTCCAGGGCGGTCGCGGGCTCAATCGACCTTGGTCATCGCCGCCTTGCGCTCGTTGGCGATCAGCCAGAGATTGCGGATATAGATCAACAGGCCCATGGCCTGACCGGCGATGAACACCGGATCCTGACGCTGGATGGCGTAGACCAGCAGCAGGCCGCCGCCGAACAGCGAAAAGAACCAGAACGCGATCGGCACGACGCTGCGCTTGGCCTTTTCCGACGCCACCCACTGCACCAGAAAACGCATGGTGAAGAAGAACTGGGCGACGAAGCCGAGCAGAACCCAGGCATCGAATTGCTTGACGAAAACATCGTGAAGCCAGGTCGCCAATTCCTGAAGCACGTTACCCATGCCTGATTTCCTCTACTTTGGGCATTCTGCGGCGCCTGCGGCGCAGCCACCAGACGCCGGCAAGATCGAGCACGCCCTGAAGGCCGCGATCGAAGATGCCGTAATTCGATTTGCCGTAACGGCGGGAACGGTCGACGACGTCGCAATGGACGACGCGGTAGCCCTCCTGGATGACCAGCGCCGGAACAAAGCGGTGGGTGCCGTCGAAGAACGGCAATTTCCGCAAAATGTCGGTGTGGATCGCCTTGAGGCCGCAGCCGGTATCCCGCGTCTCGTCGTGCAGGATGGCTTTTCTCAGCCCGTTGGCGAAACGCGACGCCAGTTGCTTGATCTTGCTGTCGCGGCGCTTCAGACGCTGTCCCTGCGCCGCCCCGACGTCGGGACCAGCCTGCCGCAATGCGTCGATCAACACTGGGATGTAGCCGGGGTCGTTCTGGCCGTCGCCATCGATGGTGGCGACGATATCGCCGCGCGCCGCCCACGCGCCCGACCGCACCGAGAGCGACTGGCCGGCGGATTTTTCATGCCTGAGATGGCGCAGCGGAAACCGGCGAAGCGCTGCTTCTGCGGCAAGCACCGAAGGCGTATCGTCTGTCGAGCCGTCGTCGACGACAATGACCTCGAAGTCCCGCCCGGCCATGGCAGTGCCGATCTCGTCGAGCAGAAGCGGCAGGTTCGCCGCCTCGTTCCGGCAAGGAATGACGATGGATATCTCCGGCATCTCGACTCTGTCACAGGATATGGCATTCGATCGATGCCGCGCGGTCCAGAGGAAGAGTCCCGCTGGCGCGGCGCCTCATTACGCCAGCCGAAACAATGACGCAAGCAGGCCGCGCCGGAAGCGAAGGGCAATCGCTTCAGGTTTGGATTGCCTCTCACGTTACCGTTCCAGGGAGAGCTGGTTGTCTCGCGACGTGCGGCTCTCCCTTCTCCCCTTGTTGTGCGAGAAGGGAAGAGGGCGCGCCAAAACCGGATTCCACTTTTGCTGATCGCGCTTGAGTGCTAAACGCCGGCCTTCACGCATACCCGGGCCGCGTTCGGCCGGAAGCCTTCCAGGAAAGAAAAATGTCCGCCTTCAAATCCGACTTCCTGCGCACGATGAGCGAGCGCGGTTTCATCCACCAGACCTCGGACGATGCCGCCCTCGACCAGCTTTTCGCCACGGAAACGGTGAGCGCCTATATCGGCTTCGACGCCACAGCGAGAAGCCTGCATGCCGGGTCGCTGATCCAGATCATGATGCTTTACTGGCTGCAGCAGACCGGCCACCGGCCAATCGCGCTGATGGGCGGCGGCACCTCGATGATCGGCGATCCGTCGTTCAAGGACGAGGCGCGCAAGCTTTTGACGCCGCAGGACATCGAGGACAATCTCGCCGGCATCCGCCGCAACTTCACGCCCTACCTCAAATTCGGCAGCGGCCCGAACGACGCCGTCATGATCAACAATGCCGACTGGCTGATGGATATCAACTACGTCAATTTCCTGCGCGATGTCGGCCGGCATTTTTCGGTCAACCGCATGCTGGCCTTCGATTCGGTCAAGCTCCGGCTGGATCGCGAGCAGTCGCTGTCGTTCCTCGAATTCAACTACATGATCCTGCAGGCCTACGACTTCGTCGAGCTCTACAAGCGCCTTGGCTGCCGGCTGCAGATGGGCGGCTCCGACCAGTGGGGCAACATCGTCAATGGCATCGATCTCGGCCATCGCATGGAAGGCGCGCAGCTCTATGCGCTGACGACGCCGCTGCTCACCACCTCCTCCGGCGCCAAGATGGGCAAGTCGGCCTCGGGCGCGGTCTGGCTCGATGCGGAAATGTTGAGCCCCTACGAGTTCTGGCAATATTGGCGCAACACCGAGGATGCCGATGTCGGCCGTTTCCTGAAGCTCTACACGACCCTGCCGCTCGCTGAGATCGCGCGCCTCGAACGGCTCGGCGGCTCGGAGATCAACGAAGCCAAGAAGATTCTCGCCACCGAAATCACCGCCATGCTGCATGGCCGCGAGGCGGCGGAGGAGGTAGCCAAGACAGCAGAAGCGCTTTTCGAAAGAGGTCAGTCAACCGAGTCATTGCCGACAGTAACAATCGACAAAGGAGAGGATGACAGATGGCAATTTGGCAGGTCGAATGCTGCAATTGCGGTCGCGTCCGGGCTTGTGTCATCTAACTCGGAAGCTCGGCGCAAGATGGCGGAAGGTGCTCTACGCATCAATGACAGGGTCGTCACCGATCCGAACGAAATTGTCTTGTGGACCGACCTGTACGAAAACACCGGAGCATTCAAAGTTCAACTGGGGAAGAAGAAGGTCGTTCTGGTGCGGCCGATCTAACGCCTGCTGAGGCTCAGGTGAAACCTAGCCGGGGACGGGCGCAAGCAATGGATCGCTGCATTCCTCGGCCACTGTAACGGCATGGATCCTAGGGTCTCCGCGACGTCGCTTCGCGCCTGCTCCGCCCTAGGATGACGAAGGCATGGTGGCTCAAGGCTAGTCGCGGATGTCGGAGAGCGAGGCGGTCGCGTGGCGGCCGATGGCAAAAGCAACCTTCGAGATTGGCTGAAACCACCCCTCGCTTCGTCATCCTAGGGCGGAGCAGGAGCGAAGCGACGTCGCGGAGACCCTAGGATCCATGCCGTTCCCTCTAGGCGCCGCTACGCTGAACAGCACCTCACCGGGCCTTTTCGCCTCACCCGCCTACCCTACCCGCCTCAGCGATACTCGAAGATCGACCGGAATATCCCGGGCGCGATTACCGATAGCGGATTGACGTCGAGGATTGGCTTGTTGGCGTTGCCCCTGAGTCTGTAGGTGACGCCGATCAGGCCGCGGTCGCGGCCGTTGCCGAGCAGCGCGCCGATCAGCGGCAGTTCGCCGAAGATGCGGTTTACGCCGTAGGCCGGCATGAACGTGCCGGTCATGTCCATGTTGTTGTTCTGGTCGTAGAGCGTGCCCTGGAAGGTGGTGCCGATGCGCGAGCCGCGCAGCACGCCGTTGCGCAGCTTGAGATAGCCGCTGCCCTTGTCGATCTCGCTGAAACCGCGCTCGAACTTCACCCTCGACGTGTCGAGATTGCCTTTGACCGCCTCGTTGAGGCTGCGGCTGTCGCCGGCCGGCGTCGTCGACACGATCGAGGCGAGCTTCGGCTCGTTGACGACAACGAAGTCCTTGGCATCGACCTGGCCTTTCATCGGCCCGTCGCCGGCCCCGGTGAGCGCCAGCGTAATCGAGCCGCCTTCCATATGCTCGTAGATGTTGAGGAAGCGCAGTATGGCGCCGGCGTCGGCCGACTTCATGTTGAGCGTTCGCAGGCCGCCGCCGGTCGTGTTGCTGACGGTGATCGCGGCTCCCGAACTTGCCGTGGCGCTCACCTTGAGCCCGTTCACCCGGGAGCCGGAGGCGCTGTAGTCGAGTTTCAGATTCGACAGCACCTCGTCGTGGAAGCCGGTCAGGGAGCTGACGTCGGCGCTGACCGAGATCGCATCGACGCCGGTGGTCTTGGTGGCGGTATCGACATCGGACGTGAATTGCTTGATCAGCGAGCGTGCGTCCAGCGCGCTGCCGCTGACCTCGACCGCATAGGCCTTGCCCGACCGCTTCACCGAGACGGCGACGTCGTCGCCCCTGTTCAACGTGACCTTGCTGAACCGGGCCGAGGACAAGGCGCCGTTGACCAGCACCGCGCTGCCGTCGATGGAGAAGGTCTTGCCGTCGAGTTCGAAATTGGACAGCGTCGTGGTGTCGCCGGTCTTCGCCATGGCGAAGGTGACCTTGGCGGGGATGCCGGGCCCCTTGCTCCAGCCGGCCCAGGGAATGTCCAGCCTGGCATTGGTCAGGTCCGCCGACACGTTCTGGTTGCCGGTGCCGCTCTTGTCGATCGCCACCTTGATGGTTCCGGAAAGCAGCGTCGACAGGCCAGGCATGGCGGTGGCGCGCGTCTTGTCGTCGAGCACCAGCACCACTTTACGACTGCGCGGCGGGCCGCCATCCCTGAGCGGCTCGATCAGATCGAGCTCGGCCGGAATGCCGTTGAGCAGTGCCTTGGCCGAGATCACCGCCCGGTCGGGCGCGACCGTGATCGAGCCGTCGGCATGGCTGACCGTCTGGCCCTCGAACGGCTTGCCCAGCGACAGGTCCTTGTAGTCGAGCGCCACCAGCCAATCGAGTTTGGAAGAGTCGACACCGGACTGCAGCGGGATATCGGCCTTGACGTGGCCGGTCACCGTGCCGGACAGGTCGTCCGGCAGCAGGCCGACATGGCGCATGGCGTTGATCGGGTCAAACGATGCCAGTTCGGCGATTGCCGGCGCCTCGCCGGCGACATCGATATCGAGCGCGCCGATCACCGGCGGATGGTTCGCCGCCTTGACGGTGAGCGTGCCGTTGCTCGCCGCCACGGTGCGGCCGCTCGGCATATAGACGCTGCCCGAGGACAACGCGACGTCGACGTCGTTGCCGTGGAAGCCGACGACGCCGACGGCATCGCGGATCGGCGGAATGCGGCCGGCCGTGTCGAAGCGCGATCCTTCGACCTGGAATCGGCCGAACACTTCATCGGCGGAAAGCGGCACGCCGTTGCCGAGCCGTCCGGGTACGACCTGGAACTGCAGGCTGCCATCGACGACGCGGCCGCCGAACAGGTTCTTAAGCACCCACAACCTGGCGTTACGCGCCGAAAACCATGGCCATAATTGCTTGACGTGCGAGACCGGCATGTCGTGGACATTGAGCGCGACCGATATGCCCGGCGCCTGGTTGGCGACGAATGAAACCGAAGCCGTGCCCAGCACTTCGCTGCCCGGTCCGGACCGGACGCCGATCTGCTCGGCGACCAGCTTTTGGCTCGTCGGCTGGTAGACGCCGGCGATACGGGCAATGAAGCCGAGTGCCGGCTCCGGCGAATCCGAAGGCGCCAGGGTCGAACCGTCGCTGGTCAGGTCGTAACGATAGGATGGCTCCTCGCCCGCTGTGCCGGTAGCCGGCTTCGGCCCGATCGAACCGGCGAAATCGAAGGTCGAGCGGCCGGTTTTCACCAGCAATCCGTCGACCTGGATCTTGTTCGAGCCGGCGACGAGCGTTGCATCGAGATCGATGTCGGCCGGAAGCAGGCCGCGCGAACCGAGATCGAGCACCGATCCGGTCAGCGACAGGGCAGCAGTCAGCCGCGAACCGTTGTCGCCGGCCCCTTCCGATCCCGCCAGCTTCAAGGCGATCGCGCCCAATTTGCCACCTGCTGCCGCAGCGTCGGCATCCGCCGCCAGGATACTGGCGTCCAGCGTGGTGATGCGTCGCGTCGCCGGATCGCGGGTGGCGGAAGCGGCGATGGTAAGCGCCCTGCCGTCGACATCGGCGTCGGATGAAAACTCCATGCTTCCCGGTCCCGACTGCGAGACGGAGGCGTCGGCGATGGTGACCGACTTGACCGATCCGGTCTCGGGCAGTGCCAGCTCGACATTGCGCAGATCGATCTGGCGCATCGAATCCTCGCGCACCGCATCGAGCGCGCGGTTGAGATTGGCGAAGACGGCGGCGGAAAGTTTTTCCGGATCGATGAGGCCGTCCTGGTTGCGCAGCCCGGCCGTCCAGTCGCCGCCGGACGGCATCGCCGCCATGACGATGTGCGCGTCGGAAATCCGGGCGCTGGTCAGCCGTACCTCGCCCGAAAGCAGCGGGATCAGTCGGATGCCGAAGCGGACCCGGCCGGCATCGGCCATCGGTTTTCCGTCGGCGGTCTTGAGGCTAACGTCGCTGACCTGCAGCGCAATGAAGCTCGACCCGTCAAGCGTCAGCCGGGCCGGCCCGACGGCAACGTCGACATCGAAGCCAGCCAATTTCTCGATTGCCGTTTCGGCTTCCGCGCGAAGCCGCTCCGAGCCGAAGCCGGACACGCCGATCGCATAGACGCCGGCGGCAGCCAGCAGCACAAGGGCGACTAGGCCGGCAAACAGCCGCGCCATCAAACGAACGCCGCGACCGATCGACGCCTGGCCGAGCGGCGGGACGCGGCACGCGGACGGAAAGGTTCCCAGGTCGGTGATCTCGTCACGCCTGAACCTGATCTTCTCGTGCTGCGGTAGCTCCTGATCCACGCAATCTTCCGTTGAAACGAATTCGATCGTGGACGAATCCCCGCTCGACATTATATCGATGCAGCCTGGCGCGTAACCTCAAACAAGGGCATCGGTATGGCTGACCTCGACGTGGGCGATGTTGCGCCGCAATTCGATCTTCCGCGCGACGGCGGCGGTTCACTCAATCTCGCCGCACTGCTGGGAAAGTCCATCGTACTCTATTTCTACCCACAGGACGACACCACAAGCTGCACCAACGAGGCGATCGGTTTTTCGCAGTTGAAGCCGGAGTTCGAAAAGGCCGGCGCCGTCGTCATCGGGCTGTCGCCGGACAGCGTCAAGAAACACGACAAATTCAAGGCGAAATACGATCTGAGCATCGACCTTGTCGCCGACGAAGAGCGCAAGGTGATCGAGGCTTACCATTTGTGGGTGGAAAAGAAGCTCTACGGCCGCACCTATATGGGCGTCGAGCGGGCGACGTTCCTGATTGGCCGGGACGGACGCATCGCCAGGATCTGGCGCAACGTCCGCGTCAAGGGGCACGCCGAAGACGTGCTGGAGGCGGTTCGCGCAATTTGAGAGCTGCGGCAGGCCGCTGCAATTCGATACCCGTTTTGCGCGAAGACAAAACTTTGTTAACCCTAATAATGTGTAATCAGGCTCGTCGTTGGTGTCGTAACGAAAGCTTGGTCCCGTGAACGTAGCCAGTCAGTCAGCGGTCTTCGGCAGACGCAAAGAGCCCCACACGGTCATCATCGCCCGGGGCGACCAGATAAGGCATTTCACCATACGCCCGTGGCTGGCTGCATTTTGCGGCTCGGCGCTGGCGGCGGTCGTCATTGGCTACCTGCTGGCGACCTCTTATCTGGTGCTGCGCGACGATCTGATCGGCGCCACGACGGCGCGGCAGGCGCGTATGCAGCAGGCCTACGAAGACCGCATCTCGGCACTGCGCAGCCAGGTCGACCGTATCACCAGCCGCCAGCTTCTCGATCAGCAACTGATGGAAACCAAGGTCAGCGAGCTGCTGGAACGGCAGAGCCAGCTCAGCCTGCGTCACGGCCGCCTCGGCCCGATCCTCGAACGAGCCGAAAATGAGGTCGCAACGCCGCCCGTGCCGACGGCAAAGCCGGACGAACACGCCGACGCGATCGGCAGCATCCAGCCGATGGCCTATTCCGTCGCCAGCCTTGCTGCCCCCCCTGCCAGCAACGACACGAGGCCGTTCTCGCTGTGGTCGACCCGCGCCGATCCGCTGCCGACCGAAAGTGCGGCCGACCGGGCAGACAAGCTCTTCGTTTCGATCAACAACTCGCTGAAGGCCATCGAGAGCCAGCAGCTCACGCGCATCGCCACACTTGCCGACAATGCCTACAAGAGCGCCGACGCGATCTCGCAGGCGCTCGAGGCCGCCGGCCTGCCCGTCGATAGCGAATTCGAAAAGAGCGACGTCGGCGGCCCGCTGATACCGCTCGACAGCTCGTTGGTCTTCGACAGCAAAGTCAAGGAGTTGGACGAAGCGCTTGACGCGCTGGATCATCTTAAAAAGGAAGCGCGCCGGCTGCCGCTCGCCAACCCCGCCCCCGGCCATAGCGTCACCAGCCCGTTCGGCGTGCGCACCGACCCCATCCTCGGCACGGCCGCCTTGCATTCCGGCATGGATTTCAGGGCGCCGGTCGGTATGCCGGCCAAGGTCACGGCAGCCGGCGTGGTCGTCAAGGCCGGCTGGAACGGCGGCTACGGCCGCATGATCGAGGTCGACCACGGCAACGGTTTTGTAACGCGTTATGGGCATCTCAGCGAAATCGACGTCGCCGTCGGCCAGAAGCTCGATGCCGGAGACATCATCGGCAAGACCGGCAACAGCGGCCGCTCGACCGGCCCGCACCTGCACTACGAGGTCCGCCACAACGGCGAGGCCATAGACCCGCTACGGTTTCTGACCGTCGGCAAGAAGGTCGCGCAGTACCTCTAGGAGCCGGGCTGCACCTCAGACGACCCAGCAATTGAGCGGCATCGGGCCTGCGCAGCCAGACCAAGGCGCCTCGCATAAGTATCCTCGGGCGATCGCCCTTCGCTCCATTCTCCCGAGCAAACATTCGGCTCCAGCCCTTGAGGCTTGTGCCCACAGCGTTGACTCCGGCATAGTTGTAGGATGATATGTATAAGCCTATGCCTTGGCCCAACAGGCTTGTAATGACCGTTCATGGTATCCCGCCTGAAATTCTGAATGCCCTGGAGGGCGCCGTCGGACAAAGCGGCGTGGCTGCCGACGCTGCCGGCATGGCGAAATACCTCTTGGACTGGTCCGGGGATCATCGCGGCGGAGCCCTTGCGGTGCTGAAGCCTGCTTCCGTCAGCGAAGTCCAGGCCGTGGTGCGGCTCTGCGGTACGCTTGGGCTCGGAATCATCCCGCAGGGCGGGAACACAGGGCTGGTGGCGGGCGCGATCGACATCTACAGCCGTGGCGCGGTGGTCGTCAGTCTGGAGCGGTTGAACGGCATCCGTCTCGTCGACGCTGACAATTTCATCCTGCAGGCCGACGCCGGCTGCATCCTGCAGCGCATCAAGGACGCGGCAGAGGCACAGGATTGCCTGTTTCCGCTGGCGCTCGGCGCACAGGGAAGCTGCCAGATTGGCGGCAATGCGGCCAGCAATGCCGGCGGCACCAACGTGCTGCGCTATGGCATGGCGCGCGATCTCATCCTCGGCCTCGAAGTCGTCCTGCCCGATGGCGAGTTGTGGAGCGGCTTTTCCGGCCTGCGCAAGGACAATCGCGGCTACGACCTGAAGCAGCTCTTCATCGGCAGCGAAGGAACGCTCGGCATCATCACCGGCGTCGAGCTCAAGCTGTTTCCGAAACCGAGCCGGGTCGAGACCGCCTATCTCGGTCTCGCCTCGTTCGAAGCGGCCATCACCCTGTTCAGGCAGGCTCGCCGGGCCTCATCCGATCTGATTTCTGCCTTCGAGATCATTGGTTCGGAGTGCATCGACCTCGCGCGCTTGATCGACGCAGACGTCGTTTCGCCGGTCGAAGCTCCCGTCCACGTGGTGATGGAACTCTCCGCAAGTGCTGCGGTCGATCTGCGCTCCATGCTGGTCGATTTCGTGGCCGGCGCCATTGAGAGCGGTCTGGTTGCTGAGGCCGTGCTTGCTGAAAGCATCGCGCAGGCCAGGGCGTTCTGGGCCATCCGGGAGGGCTTGGTCGAGGGCCAGGCAAAGCGCGGCTACCATGTGCGCACCGACCTTGCGGTCAGGATATCGGACATCCCTGCCCTCATCGATCAGGCCCGCCAATTCGTGGCGCTGGAACATCCCGGTTGGCTGCCGCAGGCCTATGGCCATGCCGGCGACGGCAACATCCATTTCAACGTCCTGCCACCACCTGGGCTCGCCGAGGGTGAAGCTCGTGCCCAAGGCGCGGAGATCACCGCCGGACTCTACCAGATCGTCGGCGCGCTTGGCGGCTCGATCAGTGCCGAGCACGGTATCGGCCGCACCCGCCATCGCACTTTCTGGGCCGGCCTGGCGCCTGCCCATCGCCGGCTCATCACGGCCCTCAAAACGACGATCGACCCTCAGGGATCGATGAATCCCGGCTGCCTGCTGCCACCGACGGAGACCTTTCCATGAAGCAAAGACTGGCCGCTATCGGCACGGTGGAGGCGCTGCCGCATCGCGTCGCCGCATTCCTCAGCCGCGAGATCGAATCCGGCGAGCTCAATCCGGGCACGCGGCTGCCAACCGAGCAGCAGCTCTCGGAAAAATTCGGCGTCAGCCGCAACGTGGTGCGCGAGGCGATCGCTCAACTCAGGGCCGATGGCATGATCGAAGCCCGGCAAGGCGTCGGCGCCTTCGTGCTGGCGCCGGAGCAGCGCGCGTCGATCCGCATCGATGGCGAGGCGCTGAAAGCGACCGGGAATATGGAGCGGCTGTTTGAGCTGCGTTGCATACTGGAAGCCGAGTCAGCCGCGCTCGCCGCCGAGCGGCGTGGGCAGGAGCACCTCGATGCGATCAAGGCGGCGCTCGACCGGATGAGCGGCGAGGAGCGCTGGCAAGAGGGTAGCATCGACGCCGATCTTTTGTTCCATCGCGAAATCGCGCGGGCAACCGGCAACAATTACATCCACACCTTTATCTCTTTCGTTTGCGAGCAGATCCGCCGCTCGATCCACTACGCGCGTCTCACCAATCCGCTGCACGACCTGGTCGAAGTCAATGTCGGGGAGCATGTGCGCATCTACGAGGCGCTGGTCGCGGGCGATCCCACGGCCGCCGAGGCGGCGATGCGCGCCCACATCATCGGCGCCGCCGACCGCGTCGGCGTCAAGCTGCCGGCATCGCGCGCCGCGCACAGCACAGGGAGATAGCCATGCCGGTCGGAGGCGCATATGCGATTTCAGACGTCTGCCTGCTCGTCGAAAACATCGAGCGGACGGTTGAATTTTACGTCGAGAAACTCGGCTTTCGCCTGCGGCGTCGCGCCGAGGGCTTTGCCGACTTCCATGGCGAGGGCGTCACACTGGCGGCGTGGGAGATCGACCACATCAACCGGCACACCGGCGTCTCGAAATTGAGGTCGCCGCGCCAGGCGCACAAGGTCTGCGTGGCGGTCAGGCTAGACGCGCCCGGCGAGATCGACCGGCTCCATGGCGAACTGGCAGCCAAGGGCGTGCCCTTCTACGGCCCGCCGGAGGATTATGTCTGGAATGCGCGCTGCGCCTATTTCACCGATCCCGACGACACGCTTTGGGAACTATACGCCTGGCTCGACGGCGGCCCCGGCGACTACCACGACGAACAGCCGTAGACGACGCCGCGCCACGGGAACGGCGCGCAATGAAGAGACGAGAACGTCTTGCAACAGGAGCGAAAAATGAGTGGGAACAGAGACTACGACATGAACCGCCGCAGCTTCGTGAAAGCCGGCTTCGCCGCCGTCGCGGCAGCTTCGGCCGGAATGCAGCTCGTGCTGACGCCCGGCGCCAGGGCTGCCGGAAAGGTCGTCATCCAGTATGATTGGTTGATGTCCAACGGACAGATCGGCGACATCGCCGCCGTCGCCAACGGCTATTTCAAGGACGTGGGCCTCGAGGTGGAATTCAGCCCCGGCGGCCCCAATGCGGCGACGGTGCCGCCGGTGATTTCGGGCGCCGCACAACTCGGCCAGTTTTCCGAAACACCGCAGCTCTACGCGGCGCGTGCCAGCGGCGTGCCGGTGAAGATCATCGCCTGCGGTTTCCGCACCGGTCCCTATGCCTTCACCTCGAAGCCTGCCAAGCCGATCCGCGGCGTGGCCGATCTCAAGGGAAAGAAGATCGGCATCCAGCCGACGGCGCGCTTCGTCATCGATGAGATCCTGGCCAAGAACGGCATTGATCCGTCCGAGGTCACCGTCGTCAATGTCGGCTTCGACAAGGCACCGCTGATGCGCGGCGACGTCGACGCGATTGGCGGATGGATCACCAACACCCAGGCACTGAGCGTCGTCGGCGACGACAGGATCGATCTTCTGGTGCGCGATCTCGGGCTGAACTCCTATGCCGACGTCTATTTCGCTACCGACACGGCGATCGAACAGGATGCGGAAACGCTGGCGAAATTCATCGGCGCCGTCGCCAAGGGCTGGGGCTGGGTGCACGCCAATCCGCAGGAAGCAGTCAAGAAGATGGTCGAGGCCTATCCGGAAATGGACCTCGGCTGGGAGCAGAAGACGATCAATCTGGTGCTGAAACTTTCCTTCGACGGTGCAACCGCCAAGGACGGATGGGGAACCTTCGATCCCGCCTCGATCGAGGAGCAGCTGGCACTGCTGGACAAGGTCGGCCAATACCCGAACGGCCGGCCCGCGGCAGCCGATGTCTACACCACCAAGATACTCGAATTGTCGGCCGCCGACCGACCCAAGCTCGACGCGCCCGCCGCTTGATGGCGAACGCGATCGAAGCCCGCAGGCTGGATGTCGGCTATGGCGGCCGGCAGCCGATGGTGAAAGTGCTCTCCGGTCTCGACCTGTCGGTCGAGGTCGGCTCCTTCCTGTCGATCCTTGGGCCTTCGGGATGCGGCAAGTCGACCCTGCTCCGGGTAGTCGCGGACCTGCTCGATCCGCTCGGCGGCTCGATCAGCGTGCTTGGCGACACACCGCATGCGGTCCGTTCGCGGCGCGACGTCGGTTTCGTCTTCCAGGACTCGACCCTGCTGCCCTGGCGCACCGTGCGCGACAACGTCCGCCTGCCGCTCGATATCGGACAGGGACGCCTGACCCGGACAATCGACGACCGAACCGACGAGCTGCTTGATCTGATGGGGCTAGCCGGGTTCGGTGAGCGTCTGCCGCACCAATTGTCCGGCGGCCAGCGCCAGCGCGTGGCGATCGCCCGGGCGCTGCTCGGGCAACCCAGGCTGCTTTTGATGGACGAGCCTTTCGGCGCGCTGGACGAGATCACCCGCGACCGCCTCAACGACGAGCTTTTGTCGTTGTGGCGGCGCACCGGCACGACCATTCTTTTCGTTACTCATTCGATCGCCGAAGCCGCCTATCTCGGAGAACGGGTCATCGTTCTCGCCGCCAATCCGGGCCGCCTGGCCAGGGACCTGGACATGCTGCCGTTCAAGCAGGCGGGCAACCGCTGTTCGCGCGAGGATCCGGCGATCGTTGCCGCGATGGCCGAACTGCGCGGCGCGCTGGAACAGGCCTCATGAGGCAGGCGCCCTTGCCATCGGCGCTGGCCGTCGCCCTGCCCGTTTTTGGCGCGGCTTCGATCCTGCTCGCCTGGCAGTTCCTGCTGCCATGGCTCGGCGTGCCGGCCTATATCGTACCGACGCCGGCGGCCATATCAGGCGTGTTCCGGAAGAGTCTTGCTTTGCTGCTCAGCAATCTCTGGCCGACGCTGATCGAGGCGCTGGCGGGATTTGTCATCGGCAATCTTGCCGGTGTGCTGCTGGCGGTGCTGTTCGTGCACAACCGCATCCTGCAGGCCGCCTATTTTCCGATCGTGCTGTTCTTCAACACCATTCCCATCCTGGCGCTGTCGCCGATCATCATCCTGATCTTCGGGCTCGGCATGACGCCGAAGATCGTGATCGCTGCGGTGATCTGCTTCTTCCCGACGCTGGTCAACATGATCCGCGGGCTGGACTCGGCCAGCGACAACGAGCACGAACTGTTCCGGGTGCTATCGGCTACGCGCTGGGAGATCTTCTGGAGCCTGCGCCTGCCGAGAGCATTGCCGATGCTGTTCTCCTCGCTGAGAATTGCTTCGGCCACGGCCGTGATCGGCGCCATTGTCGGCGAGTGGATCGGGTCGGATAAGGGCCTCGGCGCGCTCATCATCCAGGCGACCTTCAACTATCAGTCGGACCGGCTCTATGCGGCGATCGTGCTGTCGTCGTCCTTGTCGATCGCGATGTTCTCTATCGTGGTTCTGCTGGAGCGACGTGCCATCCGCTATTGATCATGCCGTCGAGCGGCCATCCGCCAGGTTCGCTGTGCGCGGGCTGTAATTTATTTTTGAATTCCATTTGACTGAATAAATCTTCGGTGCCAGTCTGGCTTCTCTCGAGGGCGCAAGGCATGGCACTGCGGGGAACCAATCAGGAGTTCGGGCGGCCGTATAACCGGCGCATCGTGCTCGAATCGATCCGCCTTCATGGCCCGATCGCCCGTGGCGACATTGCCAGGCGGGTCGGGCTCACGGTGCAGACGGTGTCGACCATCGTTCGCGAGTTGGAAGAACACGGTTACGTGCTGTCGCTGCGCGAAGAGCCCAAGGGCCGCGGCCTGCCGCCGGCAACGCTGCGCATCAATCCGGAAGGCGGCTATGCGGTCGGCATCCATGTCACCCCGCTGGGCATCAATGCCGCCCTGATCAACCTGAGCGGCGACGTCATCGAGAGCACCTACCGCGAAGCCCCAAATGCAACGCCCGACCACGCTTTCGAGCTGATCGGCGCTATGGTGCTCGAATTGACCGCATTGCGGCCCGGTGGTCGCGTTCTTGGCATCGGCATGGCGCTGCCCGGACCGTTCGGCGTGGAGTCCATGAGCTTTGTCGGGCCGACCACCATGACCGGCTGGAAAGATGTGGCGCTGCGCGAACGACTGGCCGCCTCGACCGGGCTGCCGGCCTTTTTCGAAACCGACATGGCGGCGGCTGCTATCGGCGAGCGCCTCTACGGCCTCGGCACGGCATATTCCGAATATTACTACCTCTATTTCGGCGTTGGGCTCGGCGGCGTCATGGTGCATGACGGGGCCGCATTGCGCGGCGCCTGGGGAAACGCCGGTGAAATCGGCCACATTCCCGCGGTGCCGGGCGGCGAGCCCTGTCCGTGCGGCAATCGCGGCTGCCTCGAACGGTATCTCTCGCTCGAGGCGCTGCGGCGCCGCAACATCGCCGACGCCGACTGGGTGAGCGAGATCGCGCCGATCTTCCGCAACGCCGTCACCATCATCGAAAACCTGTTCGATCCCGAAACCATCATCCTCGGCGGGCTGGCGTCCACCGACCTGCTCGAAAGGCTTGCCGGCGCGGCTGCGCACCTGCCCAATTCGGTCTCGGCGCGAAGCGACCGCACGACGCCCCGCGTCAGCGTCGCGCGCGGCGGCCAGCATGCGGTCTTGCGCGGCGCCGCCGCGCTTGCCGTCTCAGGAGTGCTGTCGCCACGCTTCGGCCAGATCTTCACCGCCGAACGCGAACGCGGGCGAGATCTCCTGCATAACAAGGGGATCGCAGCATGAGCGAACCGCTGCTGGTGCTCGATAGCGTAGCCAAGAATTACGGCGCCATCGAAGCGCTGAAAGGCATCAGCTTTTCGATCGGCAAGGGCGAAGTGGTGGCGCTTCTGGGTGACAACGGCGCCGGCAAATCGACGCTGGTCAAGATCATTGCCGGCGGCCTGGAGCCGACCTCCGGCCGCATGCTGTTCGAGGGCAAGGAATTCCTCGCCAAATCTCCCGCCGAGGCCAAGGCTGCGGGGATCGAGACGGTCTACCAGGACCTGTCGCTTTGCACCAATGTCGACGTGGTCGCCAATTTCTTCATGGGCCGCGAGATCACCAGGAAGGTTCTCGGCATTCCGGTGCTCGACGAGCGCGCCATGGAGCAGGTGGTGCAAAAGGCGCTGGCCAGCGCCGGCACCCGCATTCCCTCGCTTCGCACCAATGTCGAGCATCTTTCCGGCGGCCAGCGGCAGGCCATCGAGCTTAACCGGTTCGTGCATTTTGGCGGCAAGCTAGTGCTTCTCGACGAGCCGTTCGCGGCGCTCGGTGTCGAGCAAACGCGGCGCGGCCTCGACATGATCCGCCAGGTGGCGAGCCAGGGCATCGGCGTCGTCATCATCACCCATATCATGCAGCAGGCCTTCCAGGTCGCCGACCGGATCGTGGTGATCCGGCAAGGCGTCGTGGCTGGCGATGTCGCACGCAACAAAACAAGTCCCGACGCGGTGATCAACATGATCACCGGAGAGACGCTCGCCGGTGCCGGACCGGCGAGCTGAGGGACAAATGAGGGGTCCGGCGCAAGAGGAGCGAACGACATGAAGAAAATACTTCTTTCCGTCTTCGGTATCCTGGCACTGGCCTTTGCCACGCTCACGCCGGCATTCGCCCAGTCCAAGGGCACCGTCTACTACATGGTGCCGACATTGCTCGATGAGTTCCAGACCGGCTCGGTGAGCGCGCTGGAATTGTTCCTGAAGCAGGTCGGCTACGAGATGAAGACGCTGAACGCCGACAACAAGACCGACGCGCAGCAATCGCAGATGAACGACGTCATCGCGCTGAAGCCGGCGGCCATCATCCTTGCCGCCGTCGATTTCAATGCGCTGAAACCGTCGATCGAGGCGGCCCGTGCCGCCGGCATCCCGGTCGTCGAGTTCGACCGCCAGATCACCTCGACCCCGTCCGACTTCACCTCGGTGGCCGGAACCGTCGAGATCGGCTACGTCGCCGCCGATCAGGCGCAAAAACTCCTGACCGCGAAGAACGGCTCGGTGAAGGGCAAGATCCTGCAGGTGCTCGGCGATCCGGGCGATCCCTATACGCTCGACATCCAGAAGGGTTTCGAGGAGAAAATGAAGGCGTTCCCGGACGTCAAGATCATCTCGCTGCCGGCCATGCAATGGGCAGCGGATGCAGCCGGGACCATCGTGAACGACCAGCTGCTCGCCAACCCCGACATCGATCTGATCTTCAGCCATGCCGCGCATCTTTCGGTCGCCGCCGTCGCCTCGCTCGAGGCCGCCGGCAAGAAACCGGGCGACGTCATGCTGATGAGCTCGAACGGCGCTCCGGTCGGCCTCGACCTGATCCGCAAGGGCTGGCTCAATGTCGAAGTCGAGCAGCCGCTCTACGCCCAGGCCGCGGCGGTCGCCATGTTCATGGACAAGGTGGTCAACAAGCAGGAGATCAAGCCCGGCGAATACGACGTGCTTGGCCTGAAATCGACCCTGACCAAGGAAGCGTGGGGGCCGAACATCAAGATCCCCGGCGCTGCGATCACCAAGGAAAATGTCGATAACCCGGCCTTCTGGGGCAACATGAAGCCGCCGACCGAAACCATAAAGCCGGTCGAATAGCGAACTCGCCGGAAGCTCCGGGCCATGCCGGCCCGGAGCCCAGCCCTGCAGCCCCGGCGCGTTCAAACGGACGCGCACGGGAACGTTGCAGCAATTTTCAACCGCGCCTGATAGTCCGAAGACCGAGTGGTTTTTTCGGGGCCATGCGCCAACCGGATCCGCAGATGAACCCCCGCACGCGCCAAACCCTCGAGTTCATCCTCGACAATCTCGTCTGGTTCATGCTGGTCTTCGTGCTGGTGGTCTTTTCCATCCTCATCCCGAACTATTTTCAGCTCGGCATCTTCGCCAACATCATCGAGGCGTCGAGCGTGCTCGGCGTGATGTCGATCGGCTTGGCGCTGGTCATCATCGCCGGCCATATGGACCTGTCGGTCGAATCGGTGGCGGCGCTCAGCGCCATGGCGGTCGGCATCCTGTTCTGCTCGTCGGGCATCGGCCTTGGCATCCAGTTGCAGCCGCAATGGCTGATGGTTCCGGTTTCGCTGCTCATCGCGCTTGCCGTCGGCGGCCTCATCGGCGCCTTCAACGGCTATCTGGTGGTCAGGGTGAAGATGAGCGCCTTCATCATCACACTGGCCTCCTACATCTGGGTGCGCGGCCTGGTGCTGGTCATCTCCGGCGGCCGCTCGGCGCAGGACCTTGCGCCGGCGATCCGCTGGTTCGGCATCCAGCGCCTGGGCGGCCTGCCGCTGACTGCCTGGATCGCCATTGCGTGTTTCGTGGTGTTCTCGCTGATCATGGCCAAGACGCCCTTCGGCAGGCACCTGGTCATGATCGGCGGCAACGAGACGGCGACCTTTCGCGCCGGCATCCGCGTCAACCGCAACCTTGTCATAGCCTTCGTTCTCGCCGGCGCCATCGCCGGCCTTGCCGGCTGGCTGCTGGCGATCCGCACCTCCGGCGCAACCGCCAATCTCGGCGTCGGCCTGTTGTTCAATGCCTTCGCCGCGGTCGTCATCGGCGGCGTCAGCCTGAAAGGCGGCGTCGGCACCTTACCCGGCGTCTATGCCGGCGTGCTGCTGCTCTCCGCCATCAACACGGCGATCAATCTGATGGGCCTGCCGGCCAACTTCACCCAGGTGATCCACGGCCTGCTGGTGCTCGCCGCCGTGCTGCTCGACGCGTTCAAGCAAACAATCCGCCAGAGGCTCGCATGAGCAGCCTACCGCAAACCGGGAGACTTTTTGGCAAGGTGGCGCTGGTCATCGGCGCCGCCCGCGGCATTGGAAAGGCGATCGCGCAGCGCTTTGCCGAGGAAGACGCAAAGGTGGTGCTGGCCGATACCGAGACCGAAGCCGGACAAGCAACGGCAGATGAGGTCGGCGCCCACTTCATTCGCACCGACATTTCGCAGATGGCCGATGCGGAAGCCGCCGTGGCGCTGGCCCTCGACCGTCACGGCCGGCTCGACATCATGGTGCAGAATGCCGGCATCTATCCCTGGCAATTGCTGGAAAACACCAGTCCCGACGACTGGGACCGGGTCATGGCAGTGAACTTGCGCGGCAGCTTCATCGCCGCGCGCGCCGCACTGGTGCCGATGAAGGCGCAGCACTTTGGCCGCATGCTGTTCACCTCCTCGATCACCGGCCCGCATGTCACCAGCCCCGGCCACGGCCATTATTCTGCGACCAAGGCCGGCATCAACGGGCTGATCCGTTCGGCTGCGCTCGAATTTTCGGGCTACGGCATTACAGTCAACGGCGTCGAGCCCGGCAACATCCTCACCGAAGGCATAGAGCAGCATCGCGGTGCGGCCTTCATCAAGAACATGGAAGACGCCATCCCGCTCGGCCGCCTCGGCAGCCCGCGCGACGTGGCCAACGCCTTCCTGTTCCTGGCCTCGGATGACGCCAGCTACATCACCGGCACGACCATCATCGTCGACGGCGGGCAGCTTTTGCCCGAGGGCAAGGATTTCCGGCTGCTGCCGCCATGATCCTCGATTTCGGCGGCGGTTTCTTCCTGCGCCGGGCGACCGCCGCCGATCATGCAGCGCTTGCGATGATCTGTCTCAAGACCGGCGATGCCGGCAAGGACGCCAGCGGCCGCGAGGACGACCCGGACCTGCTCGGCCTCCTCTACACCATTCCCTATCAGGTCCTCGAACCCGAGCTGGCCTTCATTGTCGATAGTCCCGCAGGTGCGGCCGGCTATCTGCTTGGTGCAGTCGAAACAGCCGCTTTCAATGCCAGCCTGGCATCAGACTGGTATCCCGACCTGCAGCGACGTGTCGCCGACCCGGGATCCGACAGCTCACACTGGCGCGGCAGCGATTGGGCGCGGCACAGGATCCATCATCCCGCTTTCGCTGTCCCGCCTGCACTGGCGGCCTACCCGTCGCACGGCCACATCGACCTGTTGCCGCAAGCGCGCGGGAAAGGCATCGGCAGGCGCGCGATGGCCTTCCTCGAGCAGCGCCTTGCCGCGAGAGGCTCGACCGGCATCCACCTCGAAGTCATGCCGGAGAACGATGATGCGGTAAGGTTCTACAAGGCGATCGGATTTGAGGTGGTGCAGGTGCCGAAGCGTTGTGTTTATGTGGCGAAACGGCTTGCTCATGCTCCGGCGATTGCAGGCTGAGCTGCGGCAAGCAATCGCTCAGGTTACCGGGAGGCTTATAGAACTACGATGCTGCCGTTCTGCAGCAGCCAGCTGCCCCGCGTGAACACCTTTGCCGCGGGAACGAAACCTTCGTCGGGACCACGTGTTCCACCACCAAAAAAGTCCGCAGCATCAACACGGTGCGGGCTAATTCGAGTGTTAGCGGAGCGTCTACTAGTCCAGCGGGAGCGGAAGGGGAACATCCGTAACCGTTCCCCCGGCCACAATCGAGAGCACATAAAGCAGATAAATGGCTAACACCAACAGCGCAAGGAATGAACCGCTGGCAAAGACTCCCGCAACCGTGGCGTCGGGATAAGGTTCAACTTTTTCTTTCTTGAAGATTTCTTCTTCGTTACGGGTTGTCACAACCCGTTCGCCTGGAAGCCGGTTTTTTTCAGCCTCCTTCGATATCTTATCCGCGAGATCTCCTGCGATCACAGGATCATTCGGAAGATGACTCGTAAGCCACCCAGGAATATTTTCGCTTCCGCCCATGCCCATATGCAAGTAAGATTTAGCTTTCTTTTGTGCTCCCTTAAATTACTGTAAGTTTTAACTTTCGGCAATCGTTTGCCGCATAGCGAGGCATCAGACCAGACTTAAGTCCCAACAGAAAGACCGTTTGAATCAGACTAAAGTCCTAGTAGACTCATCCGCGTCACCCGAACCGTGAAGCATTTGCGAGCGGAGATACGGTAACGACAACGAAACCATTGGTTGTGTTGAGGCTGGTGCTTGCCTGCGGACAACTCAGTATCGAGGGTCCATGTGCACTACGGGGGACCTTAGCGTCGACAAACCACGTGCGTGTTAGCCAATCTCGATACCATCACCCTCGACACGCCTGCCTTGGCTCTGCGACCTCTTCAGCAGTGAATGTGACGCCTCGATCAGCCGGCGCGATAAGGGCGATCGTGTAGCGAAGTTCCTCAATCAGCGCGGTTCCGTGTTCAGTGGTCTGACGAGCATGTGCTACTGGGATGTTATCGGGCTCCCGAGGGAATTCTTTCACGTCCGACCTCCAGGCCGTGCCGACATTATCGCGAAGGGTCAACGCCCGGCATTGACTCTGTATCCGGGCAACCAAAGAAGCCTGCCGCGTCTTTTCGATGCGGCCGGGCGATCAGAGATTGCGCCGGACGGGTCAGCTTTGGGGCGATGGAGTGTAGCCCGGTGCATGCAGATTGGCGAAATGATAAAGGATACCAGATGGTTGCGTCTACCAATCGCCAGTTGGACGAGTCGCCTGCAGTGCAGGCGTATGAGCCTGACGTGGCACGAACATGCCTGGTTGAAACACGTGGCGGAAAATGGTGGGCGATGACGGGCTCGAACCGCCGACATCTTCGGTGTAAACGAAGCGCTCTACCAACTGAGCTAATCGCCCGCTCCGGGCCGGACCTTTAAGCAGTTAGGACCGGCTTCGCAAGGCCAAATGAGCGGCCAGCGGCTTGGCCGGGAGCCGGTTTCGGCAACAAAGTTCTGCTTGTCAAAAAACCTTCTGCTGTTTGCTGTTATGCTGTCCGGGTCCGCTTGACACCCGGTGGCTTACCCCTTATCCACCGCCCCAACGACGAACACGGCTGACACGTGCTCGTCCATGCGCGGGTGTAGCTCAGTTGGTTAGAGTGCCGGCCTGTCACGCCGGAGGTCGCGGGTTCGAGCCCCGTCACTCGCGCCATTTCTCCTTGGGGTCACGTCCCCTTGATGTCGGAGAAATGTCGACGTTGATTTGTCAAAACCATCTTCTTTCGTGACCCAGTCCAGGTTCATTGCTTCGAATGGCATCGATCCTTATCCATCGACCTGCCAGCCTGTTGTGGTCCAGCCTGAAGACGATAATCTCTCGGACAGGCGCCGAGTCTAACCCATTCGCTGCCGCTTACAGTCTCATCCCGCAGCGACGGGCTCACCCCCTCGCCAGCAGCGCCTCGACTTCCGGCAGCGTCGGCATGGACGGGGCGGTGCCTGGACGCGTCACCGAGATGCCGGCGACGGCGCAGGCGAAGCGCACCGCCTGCAAGGGTTCCATCCCTCTCGACAGCGCGGCAGCCAGGCCGCCATTGAAGGCGTCGCCCGCGCCGGTGGTCTCGATGACCGGGCCGGCGGCGACCGCCGCGACATGCTCGGAACGATCGGCCGCATGCAGCAGCGCACCCTTTTCGCCGAGCGTCACGATGACCGCGCCAACGCCTTTCTCCAGCAGGCTGTCGGCAGCACGGCGGGCATCGTCGATGGAGGACACCTTTATGCCGGTCAGTTCCTCGGCCTCAGTCTCGTTCGGCGTGACATAGTCGCAAAGCGTGTAGATACGGTCCGGAAGCTTAGCCGCCGGCGCCGGGTTGAGGATGGTGGTCACCCCTGCCCCGCGCGCGATCTCCAGCGCCCGCAGCGCCGCCTCGATCGGCTGTTCGAGCTGGGTGACGAAGACGCCGGCCGCGCGGATCAGGCCGGCATTTGCCTCGATATCGACGGGCGAGATCAGCATCGCCGCACCGGGGCTGACGATGATGGCGTTGTTGCCGCTCGTCTCCTCGATGAAGATGTAGGCGGCACCGGTGTAGCTTTCCGGCGTGTCGATGACGGCGCTCTTTACGCCTGCATGCGCCCAAGTCTGCCTCGCCATGTCAGCGAAAGGGTCGACGCCGAGCCGGGTCAGGAAGGTGACGTCGGCGCCGAGCCGGCCGGCCGCCACTGCCTGGTTCGAGCCCTTGCCGCCAGGGCCGAGCGTAAAGGACGTGCCCAGGATCGTCTCGCCCATGCGCGGCTGGCGGGCGGCGCGGTAGGCGGTGTCGGCGACGAAGACGCCTAATATGACAACCGGCTTCGTGACGATCGGTTTCGCCGGCATGCCGCTACTCCGCATCCGGCGGCACGATACCCTTTCGGAAGCCAAAACAGCCATAGAAGCGGCGCTCGCCGGTCTGGATGACGCAATAGGCCTTCTTGGCGCGTTCGTAGAAGGCGTAGCGCTCGACCGAGATCATCGGCCAGGCCTTGCCCTCGGCGGCATCGATCTCTTTTTGCACTTCCTGCTGCACGGCGGGAATGTCGTCCGGCTTGCCGACGATCTCCATGCGCGCGGCCGCGTCATCGACGAAGGTGTCCAGCGGATAGAGCGAAAGCACCGCCTTGACCACGTCGGCCGCCGATGCATCGATGCGCAGCAGCCGCCCAAGCACAGTCTGGCGCGCCACCGAATCGGACGGGAAATTGGTGTCGGCGATAATCAGATCGTCGCCGTGGCCCATCGCCCGCAGCGCCTGCAGCACATCGGCATTGAGCAGGGGATTGATTCCTTTGAGCATGGTATTCCTCGCGAAGTTTGCTGGGGCGAAATCAGAGACGCTTGCCGGTCTCTGCGTCGAAGAGATGCACCTGGTCGAGCCGCGGTTTCAGGTGCAGTGTGTCGCCCGGCTTGAAGTCGTGGCGTTCACGGAACAGCGCCACCATCTCGCCCTCGCCGAAGCGCAGGAACACCAAAGTCTCGGAACCGGTCGGCTCGACCACCGAAATCTTCGCCGGAACACCATCGGGATGGATTTCGAGATGCTCGGGCCGCACGCCGTAGACGACATTGCGGCCATCTTCCACGGCACTGTTCGCCGCAATCGGGAACCGCGTCCCGGCGATCTCGACGACGGGCTTGTCGCCCTTGCGCACGACGCCCTTGAGCAGGTTCATCGAGGGCGAGCCGATGAAGCCGGCGACAAACAGGTTGGCCGGCCGGTCGAACAATTCCAGCGGCGCGCCGACCTGTTCGATGCGACCGTCGCGCATCACCACGATCTTGTCGGCCATGGTCATGGCCTCGATCTGGTCGTGGGTGACGTAGATGGTGGTGGTCTTCAGCCGCTGGTGCAGTTCCTTGATCTCGGTGCGCATCTGGACACGCAGCTTGGCATCGAGATTGGAGAGCGGCTCGTCGAACAGGAACACCTGCGGGTTACGCACGATGGCGCGGCCCATGGCGACGCGCTGGCGCTGGCCGCCGGAGAGCTGGCGCGGATAGCGCTTGAGGTAGGGGTTGAGGTCGAGGATGTCGGCGGCGCGCTTGACCCGCTCAGTGACCACCGCCGGGTCGGTTTTGCGCAGCTTGAGAGCAAAGGCCATGTTCTGCTCGACCGTCTTGTGCGGATAGAGCGCGTAGTTCTGGAACACCATGGCGATGTCGCGCTTGGCCGGCGGCAGATGGTTGACGACGCGCTCGCCGATGGCAATGGTGCCGCCGGAGACGGTTTCCAGCCCAGCCACCATCCTCAGCAGCGTGGACTTGCCGCAGCCGGAAGGCCCGACCAGCACCACGAACTGCCCGTCGGCGATGTCGACGCTGACATCGTGCAGAACCTTGACGGTTCCGAACGCCTTGGCAACATTGCGGATCGCGACTTGAGCCATTATTCCCCCTTCAGTTGCCGTGAAGCTAAACAACGCAAACGGCGAGGGCAAGTCAGTCTCTTATAGATAAAAAACCCATTCACGTTGACACCGCACTTCGTTGTGCGAATAGTGACAATTGCCCGGCTTATGACCCTGTTCCGGGCGCACCGGTACGCTTGTCCGGTACTGAATGCCAAGCGTCGCGGGAGGGAGAATTCGGGCCGCTATTTACGGGAGTCGCTGTCGTTGGGAACATAATCGGCGCTCCACCATCTGAACCAATTCACAATTGACCTTCTGGGAGGAACGAGATGAAAGTCAGCCTTTATAACCAACTTGTCCGCGCCGGGGCCACCCGCCGCGACGTGCTGAAGGGAGCGGCCAGCATGGCCGCCCTCGCCACGGCCTCAAGCGCCGGACTTGGTGCCCTGTCGCGCCCGGCTGCGGCCGCCGACGATCTGCGCGCGCAGATCCTGCAGATCCCGGGCGTCGGCAAGGGTCAGCCGACCGATGCCGACTTCCAGCAGGTCGGCGAGCTTTGCCTGGGAGCCACCAAGGCCAATGTCAAGGAAGGCGAATTCGCCGGTGTCGAACTCACCTTCATGGGCCTCAACAATCAGAACCTGCACAATGTGCTGTTTCGCGGTTTCCTGAAGCCGTGGGAGACCTATACCGGCGCCAAGATCAACTGGATCGACCTGGCGCAGGCTGACTACAACGCCCGCCTGCAGCAGTCGATTGCGACCGGCACCGTCGATTTCGACATCATCGAAATGGGAGCACCGTTCGAAGGCGACGTCTGCGGCAAGGGTCTCACCTCCGAGATGCCGGACTGGGTCAAGGACCAGATCGACATGAAGGATGTCGTGGCCTATCTGCAGCCGCCGGTGGGCACATGGGACGGCAAGCAATATCGCGTGACCGTTGACGGCGACGCACATAATTTCAACTACCGCACCGACGTGTTCGCCGATGCCGACCTCGCCAAGGCCTGGAAGGACGGCGGCGGAGAAGGCGAATGGGGCGTGCCGAAGACCTGGCAGCAGGTGCAGGCGGTGACGAAATTCCTCAAGGGCAAGCAGGTGAAGGGCCAGGATGTCTTTGGCTATCTCGATGCGCCCAAGCCCTGGGGCGGTTTCGGCTTTTATTTCCTCGGCAGCCGCGCCAGCGCCTACGCCAAGCATCCCGATGACAAGGCCTGGCTGTTCGATGCCGACACGATGAAGCCGCGTGTCAACAATCCGGCATGGGTGCGGGCGATCCAGGACGTCATCGATGCCCTGCCCTCCGAACCTGCCGACCAGATCAACGCCGACCCGAACACCACCGCCTTCCAGCAATTCCTGGCAGGCACCGGTTCGATGGTCACCTGGTGGGGCGACGTCGGTTCGAACGTCAAGACCAACGATTCCTCGGTGGTCGGCGACATCACCGGCTTCTCGATCCTGCCGGGCTCGGACGATGTCTACAACTCCAAGACCGGCCAGTGGGACAAGCTCGCCAGCGGTCCGAACCATGCGCCGAACTGCGCCTATCTCGGCTGGGGCGTCTATGTCATGGCCCGCGTCGACAGCGACGAAAAGAAGAAGAAGGCGGCATGGTCTGCCGCTGCCCATCTCGGCGGCAAGGACCTGTCGCTCTGGTGCGCGGCCTATCCGTCGGGTTTCCAGCCCTATCGCAACTCGCATTTCAACATTCCGGAATGGGTGGCGGCGGGCTACGACGAGGCGTTCATCACCTCGTATCTGAAGTCGGAAGCCGACAGCTACAACCATCCCAACGCGGCGATCGAGCCGCGCATCCCCGGCATCTTCCAATACTACAGCGCCGCCGAGGACATTTTGGCCAACACCTTTGCCGGCAAGATGAAGGCGCAGGAAGGCGCCGACGCCATCGCAGCCGCCTGGGAGAAGCTGACCGACCAGATCGGCCGCGACAACCAGATCAAGCTCTACAAGGCCTCGCTCGGCATGTAGGCTGAGATCGTGAAACTTGGTCCGGCGGCGCACAGCCGCCGGACCTCCCCGTGACCGACTTGGCCTCGACCGGCTCGGCCGGTCATCGAGCCTCCTGTGAACGGGCAAGACGCGTGGCTGACCGGACCCTGGCTGACCAGACTTTGTCGACAAGTGAATGGCCGGCAGGCGCCGTGCCATCCGACCTGATACCGCGGAGCCGCAAACGGCTTGGCTGGGCGCTGATGGCTGCTGCAACGCTCGGCCTTCTGGCGGTGATTGCGCTGCAGATCCTTTACAAGAGCGATGTCGACGCTATCGGCTTCGAGACTTGGCGGCCGGTGGTCTACGCCTATGTGCTGTGGGGTGTCGCGCTTGGCATCGGCCAGGTGCTGACGCGCGGCGAGGACGGCCAGCGCGCGCTGTTCCTGCTGCCGGCGCTGCTGTTCACCATTGCCATGGTGATCTTCCCGACGCTGTTCGGCTTCTACATCGCGCTGACCGACTGGAACCTCAGTTCCTTCAGCGGAAGGCAGTTCAACGGGCTCGACAATTTCTGGCAGATGCTGAACGACGCCTATTATCGCAACGCGCTGTTCAATATGGTGCTCTACGTGCTGGCGGTGTTCGTCGAATATGTCATCGCCTTCGGCCTGGCGCTGCTGCTCAACGCGCAGATTAGGGCACGAAAATTCTTCCGCGTCGTGTTTCTCATGCCCCTGATGCTGTCGCCGGTCGCGGTTTCGTGGATGATCGGCAAGTCGCTGATGGAATACCGCTTCGGGCCCGCCGCGACGCTGGCGCGGCATCTCGGCTGGGAAAACCCGGCCTTCTTCTCCAACCCGATCACCGCCCGCATCTCGATCATGGTGCTCGATGCCTGGACTTTCATCCCGTTCATGATGATCATGCTGCTCGCCGGCCTGCAGGCGATGTCGCGCGAGGTGCTCGAGGCGGCGCGTGTCGATGGCGCCACCGCCTGGCAGACTTTCTGGCAAGTCACCTTCCCGCTGATGCTGCCGGTGTCGGTGACGGCGGTCATCCTGCGCATCATCTTCAAGCTGAAGCTTGCCGACATCATCATCACCGTCACCTCCGGCGGCCCGGGCGGCGCGACCGATTCGGTGTCCAGTTTCATCTACCGCGAATATCGCGACCGCTCGAACGTCGGCTACGGCACGATGCTGGCGATGGCCTATTTGATCATCATCATCGTGTTCGTGACCTGGCTGCTGAAATTCGCCACCCGCTTCGTGCGCAACGTCAACTGATCGGGCCGGCAAGATGAGCGTTCAAACCACCGACTATGCCGCCTCCGAAATCCGCTCGCCGGCGAGCTTCGTCGCCAACCGCGTCTTCATCTACGGCGCCCTCATCTTCTGGGCTTTCATCTGCCTGTTCCCGATTTATTGGACGATAACCACCTCGTTCAAGACCGCGGTCGACGTCACCCAGGGCCATCTGATCCCGTTCGTCGATTTCCAGCCCGATTGGAAAGGCTGGCGTTCGCTCGGCCTGTCGCCGGACTCGATCTTTCGGACGTCGACGGTGCGCGACGAATTCATCAAGCGCTTCATGAATTCGGTCATCACCTCGGTCGGCGCGTCGACCCTCGCCATCGTCATCGGCAGCCTCGCCGCCTACGGGCTGACCCGCTACCGCTACAAATTCGCCTGGTTCAGGAACGAGGACATCTCCTTCTTCTTCCTGTCGCAGCTGATCCTGCCGCCGGTGGTGCTGGCCCTGCCGTTCCTCGTGCTCTACCGGGAAGTCGGCCTGCTCGACACACGCGTCGGGCTGATCCTGCTCTACACGCTGATGGTGCTGCCGATCGTCATCTGGATCATGCGCGACCAGTTCAACTCCATCCCGGTGGAGTTGGAGGAGGCAGCACTCGTCGACGGCCTATCGATCTGGGGCGCCTTCTTGCGCATCGTCATGCCGATCGCGCTGCCCGGCATGGTCGCGGCCTTCATCCTGGCGATGGTGCTGTGCTGGAACGAGTATTTCTTCGCCGCGCTCCTGACCTCGACCGATGCCAAGACCATTCCTGTCATGGTGGCGAGCCAGACCGGCTCACAAGGCATCAACTGGTGGTCGATGGCAGCGCTTGCCACCGCCGCCATCACACCGCTCGCCGTCATCGGCATCGCGCTCGAGCGCTACCTGATCATGGGCATGACAGCGGGCGCGGTGAAATAACTGCGCCAGCTCTCCCTTCTCCCCTTGTTTGTGGGAGAAGGGAAAACCGCGCTAACCCGAAAGTGTTGCCCGCAAATGCTCGAGGATCATGGCAACCCCTTTTTGCCCCAATTCCGCCGAGGCTTCGGGCGCACTTGCCGTGTACCAGCCGGTGTTGTCGGCGAAGCGGCCGGCATCCACCGCTTCCGGGCACAACGCCAGCATCAGTGACGTCTCGCCGATGCCGGCATGGTCGAACGGATACTGGCTGTGCATTGAGGCCGGCATCAGCGGATGCACCTGCACCCAGTTGAAGAAATTGATGCCCTCGGCGTGCTCGGCATAATAGTCGGCCATCGCCGCAGAGCCCCACCAGCCTTCGCCGCGTTCTTTCTCCAGGAAGCGGAAGATCGCCTGCCGGCCGGCGGCCTTGAAGGCGAGATCGGTTGGCATGCCGGCGGCAAAATTTTCGGTCTGGTGGTGAATGATGGCATGGATGTTGCGGAAGCCAATGCGCAGCAGGCTGTAGAACAGTTCTTCCGCAAATGGCGCCAGCACATTGCCGCCGACCTGCACCGAGCCGCTGCCTTCCGGCGCTGCAACCGTATAGCTCGCCGCGCCGTAATAGAAGGGCGGCAGCATGACGATGTCGGCTTCTTTTTCAAACAGTTCCAGGCTCTTGACCACCGCCAGCGTGTCCATGCCGACGGCCATGTGCTCGCCATGATATTCGAGCACACCGAGCGGCAACACGACCGGCCGGTTCTCGGCGATCGCCTTGCGGATCTGGTGCGGCAGCATCAATTCGTAGCGCATGACACCTACTCCATATTGGTGTGGCGAGCGCGCATCGCTTCCGGCGAGACGCCGGTCAGATCCCTGAGCTTCAGCACCATCACTTCGAAGAGGACGAACAGCGCGCCTTCGAAAACCGAGCCCATCGGCAGGACGGATGTCTTTTCCGGGCCCTGGTCGTCGGCCATGGTCTGAGCAGGAATAAGCAGTGTGACGTCGGCCAGCTTTGCGGCAGTGCTGTCGGCTTGCGCGGTGAGCAGCAGGACGGCGGCACCGGCCTCGCGCGCGACCCGCATCAAGGTCAGCACGGTCGAGGTCTCGCCCGGGCCGGAGCTGGCGAGGAAGACATCGCCCGCGCCCAGCGGCGGCGTGGTCATGTCGCCGACGACCGACACCGGCAAGCCGAGATGATAGAGCCGCATGGTAAAACCCTTGACCTGCAGCGCCTCGCGGCCGCAGCCATAGGTGACGATCTTTTTAGCGCCGGCCAAGCTGGCGCAAGCCGCGTCGATGCGGCTTTCGTCGATGCGCTCCAGCACGGTGCCAAGTTCGTTCAGCGCAATCCCAAACAGGTTTTCGCCGGCGTCCGTCATGACATTTGCACCAGCTTGCAGGTGCCGGAGAACCACTTGAATATCTCAGTCACATCTGCCCCGAACGGCTTGTTTTCACTCATGCTATCACCGCGAAAATCGGTGTCCAACGACACGCAGTGCTTTTGATGCGCCGCAGCCGTGATAGTGTCATGGCAAATCGCAAAAACGAGGAAACGGCAGCATATGAAGACACGGCATTTCGACCGCATCGGCAATGGCGGCATCAACTTCACCGAGCTCGGCTTCGGCACCGCGCCGCTCGGCAATCTCTACCGCGCCGTCTCCGACGAGGATGCCAATGCCACTCTGGAGACGGCATGGCGGGTCGGCTGCCGCTACTTCGACACCGCGCCGCTTTATGGGCTGGGCCTTGCCGAAACGCGGCTCAATCCGTTCCTGCGTTCGAAGAAGCGCGACGACTACGTGCTGTCCAGCAAAATCGGGCGCATCATGCGCGCCTGCCCGCCGGAACAGCGCACCGGCATCGGCAAATTCTTCGACACCCCATCGCGCCGCGAGGTCTACGATTACAGCTATGACGGCGTCATGCGCTCCTTCGAAGCCTCGCTGGAACGGCTCGGCGTCGACCGCATCGACATCCTCTTCGTGCACGATGTCGACATCTTCACCCATGGCAGCAAGGAAGCCTCGGACCAGCGCATCCAGGAATTCATGAGCTCCGGCTACTACGGATTGCTGGCATTGCGCGACCAGGGCGTGATCAAGGCGTTCGGCGGCGGCATCAACGAGTGGCCGGTTGCCCAGACGCTGGCCGAGCGCGGCGATTTCGATCTGTTCCTGCTTGCCGGGCGTTACACGCTGCTGGAGCAGGAAGCGCTGCAGTCTTTCCTGCCGCTATGCCAGCAACGCGGCATCGGCATCGTTCTCGGCGGGCCGTACAATTCCGGCATCCTGGCAACCGGGCCGAAGCCCGGCGCCTACTACAATTATTCGGAGGCGCCGCAGGACATCATCGACCGCGTTACCCGCATCGAGGCCGTCTGCAAGCGCCACGGCGTGCGCCTGATCGAGGCGGCGCTGCAGTTCCCGCTGCTGCATCCTTCCGTCGTCTCGGTAATCCCCGGCGGCCAGCGGCCGGGCGAAGTCGAAAGCAATCGCTCGCTGCTCGACGCGAAGCTGCCATCGGCGCTGTGGGCCGATCTCAAGAACGAAGGCTTGATGCGCACTGACGCGCCGACGGCATAGCGCCGCCCTTTCCAACAGAAAAGAAAAACCGGATATGCCGGCTTTTCTTTTCTCTGAAAGACTTAAGGAGGCGCTTAGTTGACAGCGTCCTTGAGGCCCTTGCCGGCCGAGAACTTCGGCACGGTGCGCGCCGGGATCTTCACTTCCGCACCGGTCTGCGGATTGCGGCCGGTCGACGCGGCGCGTTTTGACACGGTGAAATTTCCGAAGCCGACAAGCCGGACATCGCCGCCCTTTTTCAGTTCGCCGGTGATGACGGAAAACACCGCATCAACCGCCGACTGCGCGTCACCCTTCGAAATACTCGCGGCATCGGCGACAGCGGATACCAGTTCGTTCTTGTTCATAAAAATTCCCTTCCATGAGAAAACCGGAACACTCGACTCAATCCGGCAGGAAACGGACTTTAGAAAGAAGCGCTCCGGCAACCAAGTCGAAAAGCGTCAAGAAAGTCGAAAAAAGCCCGGAAATCCGGGGTTCTTCACATGAAAAAGCCGGGCTCAAGGCCCGGCTCTCTCTTTGTGCATTGCAACTTTAGCAAGAGCTAATGCGCTAGCGATTTACCAGCCTCGTCTCCGACATCGACCACGGCCGGCGCATTAACGGGTTCGACCCACTGGATGGGTTCCGGCATGCGCACCAGCGCATGGCGCAACACTTCGCCAACGCGTGAGACCGGAATGATTTCCATGCCGCTCTTCACGTTTTCCGGAATCTCCGCCAGATCCTTGGCGTTCTCTTCCGGGATCAGCACCTTCTTGATGCCGCCGCGGAGTGCGGCAAGCAGCTTTTCCTTAAGGCCGCCGATCGGCAGCACCCTGCCGCGCAGCGTGATCTCGCCGGTCATCGCCACATCGGCCCTGACCGGGATACCGGTCAGCACCGAGACAATCGCCGTCGCCATCGCCACGCCAGCCGACGGTCCGTCCTTCGGGGTTGCACCCTCTGGCACGTGGACGTGGATATCGCGCTTGTCGAACAGCGGCGGCTCGACGCCGAAATCGATGGCCCGCGAGCGGACGTAAGAGGCCGCCGCAGAGATCGATTCCTTCATCACGTCGCGCAGATTGCCGGTCACGGTCATGCGGCCCTTGCCGGGCATCATGACGCCTTCCACCGTCAACAGCTCGCCGCCGACTTCCGTCCAGGCGAGCCCGGTGACCACGCCGACCTGATCGTCGCTCTCGACCTGGCCGAAGCGGAAGCGCGGAACACCAAGGTAATCGGCAAGATTGTCCGCCGTGATGTTGATCGTCTTCTTCTTCGTCTTCAGGATCTCGGTCACCGCCTTGCGCCCGAGCTTCATCAGCTCGCGCTCCAGGCTCCTGACGCCCGCTTCACGGGTGTAGGTCTGGATGATGCCGCGGATCGCGTCCTCGCCGACGGAGAACTCCTTCGGCTGCAACGCGTGGTCGCGGATCACCTTGGGCATCAGGTGACGCTTGGCGATTTCGATCTTCTCGTCCTCGGTGTAGCCGGCGATACGGATGATCTCCATGCGGTCCATCAAGGGCGCAGGGATGTTCAGCGTGTTCGCCGTCGTCACGAACATCACGCTCGACAGGTCGTATTCGACCTCGAGGTAATGGTCCATGAACGTCGAGTTCTGCTCGGGATCGAGCACCTCGAGCAAAGCCGATGACGGATCGCCGCGGAAATCCTGGCCCATCTTGTCGATCTCGTCGAGCAGGAAGAGCGGGTTGGATTTCTTCGCCTTCTTCATCGACTGGATGACCTTGCCGGGCATCGAGCCGATATAGGTGCGGCGGTGACCACGGATCTCGGCTTCGTCGCGCACGCCGCCCAGCGCCATGCGGATGAACTCGCGGCCGGTCGCCTTGGCGATCGACTTGCCGAGCGACGTCTTGCCGACGCCGGGAGGTCCGACGAGGCACAGGATCGGCCCCTTCAGCTTCTTCTGGCGGCTTTGCACGGCGAGGTATTCGACGATGCGGTCCTTGACCTTGTCGAGGCCGAAATGATCCGTATCGAGCACGTTCTGGGCAAAGGCCAGATCCTGCTTGACCTTGGAGTTCCTGCCCCACGGGATCGACAGCAGCCAGTCGAGATAGTTGCGCACGACGGTCGATTCAGCCGACATCGGCGACATCGTCCGCAGCTTCTTCAGTTCGGCTTCCGCCTTTTCGCGGGCCTCCTTGGAGAGCTTGGTCTTCTTGATGCGCGCCTCGATCTCGGCGGCCTCGTCGCGGCCGTCCTCGCCCTCGCCGAGCTCCTTCTGGATCGCCTTCATCTGCTCGTTGAGGTAGTATTCACGCTGCGTCTTCTCCATCTGGCGCTTGACGCGCGAGCGGATGCGCTTCTCCACCTGGAGCACCGAGATTTCGGCTTCCATGAAGCCCATCGCCTTCTCCAGCCGTTCCTTGACGGACAGCGTGGCGAGCATCTCCTGCTTCTCGGGGATCTTGATGGCAAGATGCGAAGCGACCGTGTCGGCGAGCTTGGAATAGTCGTCGATCTGGCTGGCGGCACCTACCACTTCGGGCGAGATCTTCTTGTTCAGCTTGACGTAGTTCTCGAAGTCGGTGACCACGGAACGCGCCAGCGCCTCGACCTCGACCTCTTCCTCATCCGGTTCGACCAGCGCAGCAGCACGGGCCTCATGGAAGTCGGGACGGTCGGTGAACGCGACGATTTTCGCGCGCGAGGCGCCTTCGACCAGCACCTTCACGGTGCCGTCCGGCAGTTTCAGCAATTGCAGCACATTGGCGAGCGTGCCGATGTCAAAGATGGCATCGGGCTCCGGATCGTCGTCGGCGGCATTCATCTGGGTCGCGAGCAGGATCTGCTTTTCCTGACCCATCACTTCTTCCAGCGCTTTGATCGACTTTTCACGCCCGACAAAGAGCGGAACGATCATGTGCGGGAACACCACGATGTCGCGCAGTGGGAGGACTGCAAAGACGCCGTCGCTGGGAGCCTTGGATAATTTGGCCATTGTCCAACCTTTCATGTCGCGGCCGTCAATCGGCCAACCGCGAATCTCATATTAACGACCGGGGATCGTTCCGCCTACCACCGTTTGTGACGGGAGTTTTACAGCACAGAATTCGGCACCACGGCCTTCTGCCATTAGTTGGAGGCACAGGGGGTAAAGATCAAGGGTCAACACGGTCCGTCCCTCCAATCCGCGGCCATTACGCGGCGCCATACGCGGTGTGCGACAGCAAAACGGCGCCCTGCGGCGCCGTTTCAGAAAAATCCATTGCCGGCTCACGTCAGGCGCTGACGTTGCCCTTCTTTTCCTTCTGCTCGGAATAGATGTAGAGCGGCCTGGCGTTGCCTGACACCACCTCTTCCGAAATAACCACTTCGCGCACGCCTTCTAGTGCCGGCAGCTCGAACATGGTGTCCAGCAGGATCGCTTCCATGATCGAACGCAGGCCGCGTGCGCCGGTCTTGCGCTCGATGGCGCGCTTGGCGATCGCCGAGAGCGCGTTCTCGTGGAAGGTCAGGTCGACATTTTCCATCTCGAACAGCCGCTGATACTGCTTGACCAGCGCGTTCTTCGGCTCGGTCAGGATCTGGATCAGTGCCGGCTCGTCGAGATCCTCCAGCGTGGCCAAGACAGGCAGACGGCCGACGAACTCGGGAATGAGGCCGAACTTCAAGAGATCCTCAGGCTCGACCAGGCGGAAAACATCGCCGGTGCGGCGATCCTCGGGCGAAGCGACGATGGCGCCGAAACCGATCGAGGTCTTCCTGCCGCGATCCGAGATGATCTTGTCCAGGCCGGCGAAAGCGCCGCCGCAGATGAACAGGATGTTGGCGGTGTCGACCTGCAGAAATTCCTGCTGCGGATGCTTCCTGCCGCCCTGCGGCGGCACGGAGGCAACGGTGCCTTCCATGATCTTCAAAAGTGCCTGCTGCACGCCCTCGCCCGACACGTCGCGGGTGATCGAGGGATTGTCCGACTTGCGCGAGATCTTGTCGATCTCGTCGATATAGACGATGCCGCGCTGGGCGCGCTCGACATTGTAGTCGGCCGACTGCAACAGCTTCAGGATGATGTTCTCGACATCCTCGCCGACATAGCCGGCCTCGGTCAGCGTCGTCGCGTCGGCCATGGTGAAGGGGACGTCGATGATACGGGCCAGCGTCTGCGCCAGCAGCGTCTTGCCGCAACCGGTCGGGCCGATGAGCAGGATGTTCGACTTCGCCAGCTCGACGTCGTTGTTCTTGCCGGCATGGGCGAGGCGCTTGTAGTGGTTGTGGACGGCCACCGACAGTACGCGCTTGGCGTAGGGCTGGCCGATGACGTAGTCGTCGAGAACTTTTAGGATTTCCTGCGGGGTCGGCACGCCCTCGCGCGACTTCACCATCGAGGTCTTGTTCTCCTCGCGGATGATGTCCATGCACAGTTCGACGCATTCGTCGCAGATGAACACCGTCGGCCCGGCGATCAGCTTGCGCACTTCGTGCTGGCTTTTGCCGCAAAACGAGCAATAAAGCGTGTTCTTGGAATCACCGCTGTTGTTGCCGACCTTGCTCATTTTCCTGTCCTTTCATGGCCGCCCGCCGATGGTCTGGTTGAAAGGGCGTATATTCAATCTATCGCGGGAATCCGCTGCCGCCAGTGCCCCGGCTCCCGCAACGCATTCCGTACGAAACACAAATCGGAAAACGGGGCAATGATTCGAACAACCCCACGCGCAAAGCTAAGCCGTCGAAAATCAACATAGCCTTAACGTAGGCAATTGCACCCGTCGAGGGAACAGCCAATTGTGGCCGAAATGCCGCAAGCTGCGCCAAAAGCGCGTGATCCCGCCACTCATTGCCACCGCGGGGCCACCGCGGACCTATAAGGCAATACCTTCGACCGGCTCACGTGACGAAATGACCTTGTCGATGAGGCCGAAATCCCTGGCCTCGTCGGCAGTCATGAAATGGTCACGGTCGAGCGTTTTTTCAATCTCATCGTAGCTCTTGCCGGTGTGCTTGACGTAAACCTCATTGAGGCGGCGCTTCAGCTTGATGATGTCCTGGGCATGACGCTCGATGTCGGAGGCCTGGCCCTGGAAGCCGCCGGAAGGCTGGTGGACCATGATGCGGGCGTTCGGCGTGGCAAAGCGCATGCCCTTCTCGCCTGCGGTGAGAAGCAGCGAGCCCATCGATGCGGCCTGGCCGATGCACAGCGTCGACACAGCGGGCTTGATGAACTGCATGGTGTCGTAGATCGCCATGCCGGAGGTGACGACGCCGCCGGGTGAGTTGATATAGAGGTTGATTTCCTTCTTCGGATTCTCCGCCTCGAGGAACAGCAGCTGCGCGCAGACCAGCGTCGCCATGCCGTCCTCGACCGGACCGGTGATGAAAATGATGCGCTCCTTGAGGAGCCGCGAGAAAATGTCGTAGGCCCGCTCGCCGCGATTGGTCTGTTCGACCACCATCGGAACGAGGTTCATGTAGGTTTCGACGGGGTTCTTCATGGACTATCCCTTTTTGAGGATGGGATTCCGGCGCCGGAGATTTGCAATCGGGCAGAATCGGTTCTGGATCGTTATTGTGTAAATAGGATGCCGGCTCACCCTAGCGCAAGGCCGCCTCTCCTAGCCATCCGGTTAAGTCGAATCAAGGTTTCCAAACCAGTTTCGCCTGTCGCCGTGCCGGCAGCCCCTCTCCTGCGGTGGGAAGGGGCGCTCATGTCTGGCCGTTGTTTAGCAGTTTCTTAACCGCATCGCTTAACGAAAAGTGGTGAAACCGCTTTTTCCGGCCGCGGCTTGCCCTACAATCCAACGTTGAACCCGCTTCACGCAGTTCAAATAAGGGGGAGTGCGATGATCAGGAAAACTGCTTCCTTGGCCCTTACCGGCATCACCGTTCTCGGCATGGCGTCCGAGGCGGCTGCCGGCGGACGCGCGGTCGAATGCTACGAGCAGGTCAACCGGCCGGCCGTCTACGACACGCTCTACGAGGACGTGCTCGTCAGCCCAGCCGGCCAGCAGGTGGAATACGAGGCGCCAATCTACGGGACGCGCGAGCGCGTGGTCCAGATCGCGCCGGCGCGCGTCAGCTACGAGATCGTGCCCGCCATCACCCGCACCATCCACCGCTCCGTGAGGGTCGATAACAGCGGCTATTCCTGGGAATGGCGCATCATCAATGGCCGCAAGGTGCTGTGCAAGGTCAGGCACAGGGCGCGCTATGAACGCGTGGCCGAAATCGTCGTGGTTGAGCCGGAACGCCGGCGGCGCGTTGTCCTCCCCGCCGAATACGAGAGCGTCGCCGGAGAGGTGCTGGTGCGGCCGGAGCAGCGGCGCATCATCGACATTCCGGCGTCCTACCAGACAGTGGCTCGCCGCGTGGTGGTCAGGGAGGGCTCGTCGAGCTGGCGGCGCGTGCATATTCCGAGGCATTGCCGATACTAGGCGCTCAGGCCGCCTCGGCCCTGAGCCATTTCTTCAGGCCGTCGACATCGCCATTGCCGACGCAGGCCGCAACCCTTCTGCCAACTGCCGCGCCGAACTTGTAGCCGTGGCCGGAGCAGGCCGAGATAACCAGGCATTTGCCTTTCCGGTGGGCCAGGAACTTCTCGTCGGCGGTGAAGGTGTAGGCGCAGGTGACCACTTCGGTGACCTTGTATTCCGCGATGCGGGCAATCGGCGGCGAAAACAGGTTGCGGATCGCCTCACCCTCGCCCGGCACCGGCTGGCGGTTCCAGTCGGCATCGCTGGTCGGCACCCTGTGCAGGCCCGAGCCGAATTTCATGCTGGCGCCACCTGTCGGCGGGATTGCATAGCCGTCGACGCTGCCGCCGATGTCGAGGACAACGGGTGCAGCCTGCCAAGCTGCTTTCAGATCCGCCGGCGGTTCGACATAGGCGAGCGCGGTGCGCCAGGTTTTCAGTTGGCCATCCAGCTCCGGGAACAGTTTTAGCACCCAGGCGCCGGCAGCGACGATGATCCGGTCGGCCTGCATCGTTTCGCCGCTCGCAAGCACGACATGTCCGGCGTCGGCGTCGATCTCGACCACCTTGCTGTTTTCGTAGACATTGGCGCCATTCGCGCGCAGCCACGTGGCGAGGCCCCAGGCGATCTTGCGGCAGTGCAACGCGCCACCGTCCGGCGAAAAATACGCATAGCGGAACGAACCGGGCTGCGGGAACGGCCAGCGTTCGACCGCGGCGTCCGGTTCGAACAATTCGAACGGATAATTCCCGGCTTCCATGCCTTCGCGGTATTCCTCCGCCTCATCTCCCGGCTCCCGCGAAATACAGATGAAGCCGCGCGGATCGAGATGGCTTTCGCCGAGATCGGCCCACATCTCGTCCCATGCTTCGTAGGCTTCGGTGATCAGCCGGCCGTAGCCCGTTCCGGCCCGGTAGGCGCGGCGGATAATGCGATGATGGTCGCCCGACGCTGCAAGCGGATTGGGAATCGGTCCCTGCTCGACGATCGAGACGAGGTGACCGGCCTTGACCAGAGACCACGCTGTGGAAAGCCCGGCAATGCCCGCACCGACCACGATCACATTCATGAAACCGTCCTTCCGCAACCGCTTCGGCGGCTCACCTCTCGGGAGGGCCAACATACGGTCTGGCACCAGACTGGCAAGCCGCGCTAATGATCTGGCATGACCGAATTGAAGCCGCCCTACCTTGCCTTTGATCCAGCCACGCGTCGCCTGCGGCTCGATCCGCACGAGCCGGCTTTTTTCCAGGACCCTTACGAAGCTTACACCTTCCTGCACGGCGCATCGAACGCCTTCGTCTGGGAAGAATTTGGTTTCTGGTGCTTTGGCGGCTTCGACGACGTCAACCGTCTGTTGCGCGATCGCCGCTTCGGCCGGCAGAACCCGGCCGGCATTCCGGACAGCCGGGGCATCGGCCAGGACCGCACGCATCTCAGCGCCTTCGACGGCGTCGAGGCCAATTCGATGCTGGAGCTGGAGCCGCCCGTCCACACACGGCTCAGAACGCTGGTCAACCGCGCCTTCGTCTCGCGCCAGGTTGAGCGGCTCAGGCCGCGCGTCGAGGCGCTGGCCAACGAACTGATTGACCGTTTCGAACCAGGAGGAGTCGACCTGCTGCCGGCGTTCGCCGCTCCCTTGCCGATTACCATCATTGCGGAAATGCTCGGCGTGCCGGTCGACATGGGGCCGCAGCTGCTCGACTGGTCGCATCGGATGGTCGCCATGTATATGCATGGCCGCACCCGCGAGACCGAAGAGACGGCCAATCGCGCCGCGCGCGACTTTTCCGATTTTCTGCGCGGCTACGTCGCCGAGCGGCGAAAGAGGCCGGGCGAGGATCTTCTGTCGCTGCTGATTGCGGCACAGGAGGACGGCCAGAAACTGTCGGAGGACGAACTGGTGTCCTCGGCAATCCTTTTGCTCAATGCCGGTCATGAGGCAACTGTCCACCAGACCGGCAATGCGGTGCGCTCGATCCTTGCGCAAGGCGGCGACCCGCGCCGCTTCTTCGCCTCACTGGAAGCAACAGCCGCGACGGTCGAAGAGTGCCTGCGCTTCGACGCGCCGCTGCACATGTTCACGCGCTACGCCTATCAGGAGGTCGAGGCCGGGCCGGGGATCATCGTCCAGCCGGGCGAGACGATCGGGATGTTGCTCGGCATGGCCAATCGCGACCCTACTGCGTTTGCCGAGCCCCTCGCCTTCAGGCCGGACCGTGCCGACCAGAAGAACGTATCGTTCGGCGCCGGCATCCATTTCTGCATCGGCGCGCCGCTCGCCCGGCTCGAACTGCAGGTGTCGCTGAAAACCCTGTTCGAGCGCTTGCCGCGGCTCCATCTCGCCGAACAGCCACGCTTCCGCGACAGCTATCATTTCCACGGGCTGGAAACGCTCGCGGTACGCTTTTGAGCATTCGATCCGGCAGGCTCAGCCGCAGGGTGATCAAAGCTTGATCACATACTCCTTGCGAGTCGTTTCAAGCACTTCCCAGCTGCCCTTGAAGCCCGGCCTCAGCACGAAACTATCGCCGGCCCCGACAGTGCGCGCATCGCCGCCGTCTTCGGCGATCACCGAGACCCCTGAAAGGATGTGGCAGAACTCCCACTCATCATATTCGATGCGCCATTTGCCTGGCGTCGCTTCCCATATGCCGGCATAGAGGCCGCCGTCCTGCTCCTCAACATTCCAGGTGCGGAATTTCGGATCGCCCGAAATCAGGCGATCCGGCGCCGGTGCGCCAAGCTCCGGTTCGACCTTGTCGACGCCGACGGAAAGAAATTTCGGCCTGGTCATGGCGATCAAACCTTGGCGAGAGCCTGTTCCAGATCGGCGACGATGTCGTCGACATCCTCGATACCGACCGAAAGCCTGACCGTGTCCGGCCCTGCCCCGGCGTTGATCTTCTGCTCGTCGGAAAGCTGGCGATGCGTGGTCGATGCCGGGTGGATGACCAGCGACTTGGTGTCGCCAACATTGGCCAGGTGCGAGAACAGTTCGAGCGCTTCGACGAATTTGATGCCCGCCGCGTAGCCGCCCTTCAACCCGAAGGTGAACACCGCGCCGGCGCCAAGCGGCGAGTACTTCTTCTGCAACGCGTTGTTCTTGTCACTGGGCAGGCCGGGATAGGACACCCAGGCGACCTTGGGGTGGTTGGAGAGCCATCCGGCGACCGCCGCCGCGTTGTCGCAATGGCGCTGCATCCTGAGCGGCAAGGTTTCCAGGCCAGTCAGGATCAGGAACGCGTTGAACGGCGAAATCGCGGCGCCGATATCGCGCAGGCCGAGCACGCGGGCGGCAATGGCGAAAGCGAAATTGCCGAAGGTTTCGTGCAGGACGAGGCCGCCATATTCAGGGCGCGGCTCCGAAAGCATCGGATATTTGCCCGACTTCGACCAGTCGAAGGTGCCGCCGTCGACGATGGCGCCGCCGATCGAATTGCCGTGGCCGCCGATGAACTTGGTCAGCGAATGCACGACGATGTCGGCGCCATGTTCGATCGGCCGCAGCAGATAGGGCGAGGCTAGCGTGTTGTCGACGATCAGCGGCAGGCCGTGCTTACGGGCAATGTCGCCGATCTTCTCGATATCGACGAAGACGCCGCCCGGATTGGCCAGGCTTTCGATGAAGATCGCCTTGGTCCTGTCGTCGATCTGGCTCTCGAAGGTCGACATGTCATTGGTGTCGGCCCAGCGCACCTGCCAACCGAAATTCTTGAAGGCGTGGCCGAACTGGTTGATCGAGCCGCCGTAAAGCTTTGTCGCTGAAACGAAATTGTCGCCGGGCTGCATCAGGTTGTGGAAGACCAGCACCTGCGCGGCATGGCCGGAGGCGACGGCAAGGCCTGCCGTGCCGCCTTCGAGTGCCGCGATGCGCTCTTCCAGCACCGCTTGGGTCGGGTTCATGATGCGGGTGTAGATGTTGCCGAACGCCTTCAGCCCGAACAGCGAGGCGGCATGGTCGGCATCGTCGAAGACGAAGGAGGTCGTCTGGTAGATCGGCGTCGCTCGCGCCCCTGTCGCCGGATCCGGCTTAGCGCCGGCATGGACGGCGAGCGTATTGAAACCGGGCGTGCGGGCCATCGAAAACCTCCCTCAATGGTGAATGGTGAATGGTGAATGGTGAATGGCAAAGTCGGCCAGCCCCACCCTCATTGCAAGCGGCTCATATGCCGCCTTGCCCGCCTTTCAGAAAAATCCTTCTATTCACCATTCACCATTCACCATTCACTACCTACTTCTGGCGAACGCCGAAACTCTGGAACCCCGGGCGCATCAGCGGCTTCTTCGAGGACAGCACGCCTGAATTGACGCCGGTCCAGCCGATCTCGCCGGACAGCTTGCCATATTCGATCTTGGGGCAACGGTTCATCACCACCTTAATGCCGGCGGCTTCGGCGCGCGCGGCCGCCTCGTCATGGCGTATGCCAAGCTGCATCCAGATGACCTTCGGCAGCGGATCGAGCCGCAACACCTCGTCGACAATGCCCGGCACGGCAACGGAAGCGCGAAAGACGTCGACCATATCGACCGGCTCGGGAACATCAGCAAGCCTGGCATAGGTCATCCGGCCGAGGATTTCCTTGCCGGCCTGGCCGGGATTGATCGGGAACACCGAAAACCCCTTGCCGAGCAGATATTTCAGCACGAAATAGCTCGGCCGAACGTCATTGGCCGACGCGCCGACCATGGCGATGGTCTTCACCGAATTGAGGATGCCGGCGATATAGGCGTTGTCGTAGGCGTCGTGGTTCATGCCTCGTCCTCATACAGCGCTTCGGCGAGAAAACCATCTGGATCGTTGCAAAAATTGCGCATCATGCGGAAATGGTCGGTATCGCTAAAATCGGTGGGGTCGAGCCCGGACCGGCTGATGCGGAACAGCCGCGCGCCGGGACAGGCCATCAGCAGCGGCGAATGCGTCGCCATGATCACCTGTGCCGTGCCGGACTGGTCCATCCGCCGCAGCATCTTGAGAAGTTCGATCTGCCGCGTCGGCGACAAGGCGCTTTCGGGCTCGTCCAGGATGTAAATGCCTTGCCGGCGGCAGCGCTCCTCGAAGAACCTGATGAAGCCCTCGCCATGCGACCAGGACAGGAAGTCGGGCGGCGCCTCATGTGCGTCGATGGCAGCCTGATCGAGATAGCGGGCGACCGAATAGAAGGATTCGGCGCGAAAGAACCAGCCTGCGGTGACCTTCGGCAGCCAGTGGCCACGCAACGTTGCCGCCAGCGCCGCGCCGCTCTTGTCGATGGCTCGGGAGTGGTCGACCGGCATGTAGCCCTTGCCGCCGCCAGCTTCATCGTAGCCGGCCAGCGCGCCGATCGCTTCGAGCAATGTCGATTTGCCGGTGCCGTTCTCGCCGACGATGATGGTGATCGGCGTGGTGAATTCGAGCTCGAATTCGTGGCCGTGAAAGATCGGCAGGTTCCAGGGATATTTTTCCCAATCGACGACCCGGCCGGGCTCGATCAGGATACGCTTGAGATAGGGCGCCTTCAGCCGCGTCAGTTGCTTGCGATGAGCCAGAGGGAACCTCGTCAAGCCGGCAGCGAAATCGATCCGTCTTCCGCGATCGGAAAAGCCGGATTGTGCGCCACTTCCCAGACATGCCCGTCGGCATCGGCGAAATAGCCATACCAGCCGCCCCAGAAGGCGCGTTGCGCCGGCTTGACGATACGGCCGCCGGCCGTCTCGGCCAGCGCCAGCACTGCATCGACCTCGGCGTCGGAGCGGGTGTTGTAGGCAAGGTAAACGGCCGACGGCGCTTTGCCGAAGGTCACGCCTGAATCCTCCTCGGCGCTTGGGCGCGGAAACAGGGCAAGGATGGCGCCGCCCATCTGGAAGAAGGCAACGCCGTCGGTGATCCCAGCGCGGCGGGTCAGGCCCATCGCCTCATAAAAGCGCGTGGCGCGGTCGAGATCGTCCGTGGCGATGGTGATGATGGAGATGCGCGGTTCCATATCCGCCTCCTATTCCTCCGGCCATTCCGGCTTGCGCTTGCCGATGAAGGCGCCAATGCCCTCTTCCGCATCGCGCGCCAGCATGTTCTCGACCATGACGCGCCCAGTGTAATCATAGGCCTCGGCCAGCCCCATTTCCGCCTGCTCGTAGAAGGCTTCCTTGCCGATCTTGACGACCAAGGAGGATTTGGACGCAATGGTTTGCGCGTATTTGGTGACGATCTGATTCAGATATTCGCGCGGCACGACGCGGTTGACCAAGCCGAATTCCTTGGCGGTTGCCGCATCGATCGTCTCGCCGGTCAAAAGCATCTCCATGGCGTGCTTGCGCGAGACATTGCGCGACAGCGCCACCATCGGTGTCGAACAGAACAGTCCGATATTGACGCCAGGCGTGCAGAAGGTCGCCTCGTGCGAGGCGATGGCGAGGTCGCAGCTGGCGACCAGCTGCGACCCGGCCGCCGTCGCCAGTCCGTCGACTTCGGCGATCACCGGCTTGGGATGGCGAACGATCGCCTGCATCAGTGAAGCGCAGGCGGAAAACGTCTTTTCGAAGAAGGCCCTGCCGCGATCGGCATCGGCGCGATGCGTGCTCAACTCCTTGAGGTCGTGCCCGGCGCAGAACACTTTGCCGGCCGCCCCAAGGACGATGACGCGGACGGACTTGTCGGCCTTGGCGCGGTCGAGTTCCGTCATCAGCGCCGCCATCACTGCAAGCGAAAGAGCATTGGCCGGCGGATTGGCGAGCGTAAGGCGCAGCACGCCCTTATCCAGCCGGGCGGCGACCGGCCCTTCGGCAACGGCAGGCTTGATGGCGACGATTTCGGCCATGATCGTTCCTCCGCGATTCCGGATCGGTGATGGACTAATCTAGTATGCGGGTCTCGCTTCGTCCAACACCCCGCTTCTGCAATAATGAATGGCTGTTGCCAGAAACGGCACGCTACGCTCATACAGGCAGGCGCAAACGAGAGACCGACATGCCTGCTCAAAGCAATCTCAAGCCGGTGCTGACGGCTGCCGAAATCAACGCGCTGATGGCGACCGTTTTCCCGCAACTCAACGACCAGTTCACCTTCTATGAGGCGTTGGAGGTGTTTCCAGGCGGCTGTATCGTGCGGCTCAATGCAGACGAGCGCCATTTGCGTCCCGGCGGCACCGTCTCGGGTTCGTCGCTGTTCACGCTGGCCGACATAGGCGGCTATGTCTGCGTGCTCTCGCATGCCGGGCCGGATGCGCTTTCGGTCACCACCAGTCTCAACATCAATTTTGTCCGGAAGGCCGAGGCCGGGCCGATCGACGGCTATTGCCGCATCCTCAAGCTCGGCAAGAGCCTGATGGTGTTCGATATCGACATCGTCGCCGGCCCGGAGGGACACACGGTAGCGCACGCAACGGGCACCTATTCGATCCCGCCAAAGCGGATTGGCGATGTGGTAAAATAACACCTTATTCTCAAGCCATTGTTTTTGTTTGCTTTTACCCCAGAGATGGCTTTTCACGCGCCTTGACGTAGTCGCCGCTCTCTCCTATAAGCCCTCACGGAACAGCGGCCCGCAAAGGCCGCCGTTTTGTTATTGGCGACGGCAAGTGCCTTTCGCCAATCCAAGCAACAAGAAACGCCTTCTTTGAAGGTCCGAACCGAAAGCAACAATCCATGGCAACCTTTTCGCAGAAGCCTGCGGATGTGGTGAAGAAGTGGGTGCTGATCGACGCCGAGGGTCTCGTCGTCGGCCGTCTCGCCACTGTCATCGCCAATCATCTTCGCGGCAAGCACAAGCCCACCTTCACCCCGCACGTCGACGACGGCGACAACGTCATCGTCATCAATGCCGACAAAGTGGTGTTCACCGGCAAGAAGTTCACCGACAAGGTCTATTACTGGCACACCGGCCACCCCGGCGGCGTCAAGGAGCGCACCGCGCGCCAGCTGCTCGAGGGCCGCTTTCCCGAGCGTGTCGTGGAGAAGGCCGTTGAACGCATGATCCCGCGTGGCCCGCTCGGCCGTCGCCAGATGAAAAATCTCCGCGTCTATGCAGGCACGGAACATCCGCATGTCGCCCAGCAGCCCGTCGTCCTCGACGTGGCCAAGCTGAACGCCAAGAACAAGAAGGTTTCGTAAAATGGCTGAGCTTTCCTCGCTCGCAGAACTCGGAACTGCCACCGGCAACACCAACACCCAGCCGGCAGCACCCGTCCATGTCCAGAAGCTCGACAAATCGGGCCGCGCCTATGCTACCGGCAAGCGCAAGAACGCCATCGCCCGTGTCTGGGTGAAGCCCGGCTCCGGCAAGATCGTCGTCAACGACAAGGTGTTCGCCGAATATTTCGCGCGTCCGGTGCTGCAGATGATCCTCAACCAGCCGATCATCGCCGCCAACCGCGCCGGCCAGTACGACATCGTTGCCACCGTCATCGGCGGCGGCCTCTCCGGTCAGGCCGGTGCCGTGCGCCACGGCATCTCCAAGGCGCTGACCTATTACGAGCCGGCGCTGCGCGCCGTGCTCAAGAAGGGTGGCTTCCTGACCCGCGACAGCCGCGTCGTCGAGCGCAAGAAATACGGCAAGGCGAAGGCCCGCCGGAGCTTCCAGTTCTCCAAACGCTAAGCACTGCGCAATTACACACTATCAAAAGGCCGCCTCCGGGCGGCCTTTCTTTTCGTGCAGAGCCATCACCCATCGGGCGCGGCTCGTACGCATGCTGGCGGACTTCAGACTTTGATGAAGTCAATGAACGCCCGCAGCGGCGCCGGCACGAGGCGCCGGCCGGGATAATAAAGGAACGGCCCGGAGAAGCTCTGCCACCACGGTTCAAGCACCGGTTCGAGCGCCCCGCTCTCGAAGTGAGGGCGCAGCCAATCCTCGAACAGGCTGACGATGCCTGTGCCGGCGATGGCTGCATCGACCTTGAGGTCGGTCGCCCCGCCCAGTGTCACGAGAAGCGGCCCACTTGGGTCGACCCGCACCACCTCGCCGTCGCGCTCGAATTCCCACGGCGGCATCGCACGGTTGGCGAAGCGGCCGCGCAGGCAGGCGTGGCCGAGCAGATCGCGCGGGTGCTGCGGGCGGCCGTGACGATCCAGGTAGGCAGGGCTGGCGGCGGTGGCGAAGCGCTGCACTCGCGGTCCTATCGGCACGGCGATCATGTCCTGCTCCAGCCGCTCGTCATAGCGGATGCCGGCGTCGCAGCCCGCCGCCAGCACATCGACAAAGCTCTCCTCGGCGACCACCTCCAGCCGGATGCCGGGATAGGCGGCAAGGAACCGCGGGACGATGCTGGGCAGGACCAGCCGCGCCGCGCTGACCGGCACGTTGAGGCGCAGCGAGCCGGCCGGCCTGTCGCGAAAGCCGTTCACCACGTCCAGCGCTGATTGCACCTCGGTCAAGGCTGGACCGAGCCGCGCCAGCAGACCTTCGCCGGCTTCCGTCAGGACGACGCTGCGGGTCGTCCGGTTGAGCAGCCTGACACCGAGCTGCGTCTCCAGGCGGCGCACCGCCTCGCTCAAGCCGGACGCACTGCCGCCGCTGGCGCGTGCCGCATCCCGAAAACCTTTGGCGCGCGCTACGGCCACGAAGGCGTTCAGATCCCCGAGATCAATCTGCATTGTTCGTCATTCCGCACAGCCCGTGCGAATTGTACCCAATTATCACGAGATCGGACAGCGTCTATCTGTGCACCATCCCTGAAGGAGAAAGACCATGTCCAGCGTCGACCAGTCCGGTACATTCATCCTCGGCGACCGCAAGGTGAGACGGCTCGGCTACGGCGCCATGCAGCTCGCAGGGCCCGGCGTCTTCGGCCCACCAAAGGACCACGATGCGGCATTGGCCGTGCTGCGCGAGGCCGTTGCGCAAGGCGTCAATCACATCGACACCAGCGACTTCTATGGCCCGCACGTCACCAACTTGTTGATCCGCGAAGCGCTCGCACCCTATCGCGACGACCTCGTTATCGTCACCAAGATCGGCGCCCGGCGCGGCCGGGACGGAGCATGGCTGCCGGCCTTCTCGGCCGAAGAGCTGACCAAGGCGGTGCACGACAATCTGCGCAATCTCGGGCTCGACGTGCTGGAGGTGGTCAACCTTCGGGTCATGTTCGACGCGCATGGCCCCTCCGAAGGGTCGATCGAGGCGCCGCTTGCGGCACTCGCCGAGCTTCAGCGACAGGGCCTCGTGCGTCACATCGGGCTGAGCAACGTCACCGCTGCGCAGATCTCCGAAGGCCGCAGGGTTTGCAAGATCGTCTGCGTGCAGAACCAGTACAATCTGGCGCATCGGGGCGACGATGCGTTGATCGACGACCTGGCCCGCGACGGCATCGCCTATGTGCCGTTCTTCCCGCTTGGCGGCTTCAACCCGCTGCAGTCGTCGACCTTGTCCAAGGTCGCCGCACGCCTCGGCGCCACGCCCATGCAGGTCGCGCTCGCCTGGCTGCTTCGCCGCGCGCCCAACATTCTTCTGATCCCCGGCACGTCTTCAGATGCGCATCTCAGGGAGAACCTCGCCGCGGGCGATCTCGCGCTGCCGGAAGATGCGCTCGAGGCGCTGGAGGGCGTGGCGATGGCGGCCTGAGAGTGCGGTAGATCACCGAAAGCGGTCACGAGCTAATCTCCCCAAGTGGGTTCCCGTGCCGGGGAGATGGCCGGCTGGACAGAAAGGGCGCGAAGGCGCGCGACCTTGCAGGCGGACAGCCGAGGCGCTGAAGGACAGTCGCATTTTTCTACCGCCACGCCACATTTTGTTCTTGCTTTGTGCCGGCAGCTATGCTACTAATCTCGGTATGGTGCTGATTGCGCCGACGACCCGCCCATCGTGGCGGGTTTTCTGTTTCTGGGTTCCTTCGAAAGTTTTAGCGCTGCCGGCCTGGGGCCGGCGCGACAGCGCTCCCCTCTGCCTGCCGGGCATCTTCCGCACAAGGGGGGAGATCGCAAATTCTCGTCGCGCCGGTCTAGTTGATGCTGGCCGTGTTGGCCGGCTCGGCAGGTCGCTTCTCATCGGCATAGGGCACGCGAAAACCGTTCGCCGCCAGCCAGCCGATCGCGGCCTTCGGTTCGTCGGTCTGGATGATGGTGGCGCCGCGCTCGACCCAAAAGCCGTAGGTCTCGCGCGGCAGGCTGGCCGCGACCGCCAGCTCGTCGCCGCGGCCGCCGGCGAGGAAGCCACCTGGCTTGTTGACGATGGCATAGGTGTCGGCCCAGATGTGCCAGTCGCCCCTCACCGCCAGCGCGCGCATGTGCGGGCTGAACAGCGGACCACCGGTCTCGGTCAGCGTCTCTGATCCTGCGCGCCAGTTGATCATCTCGACCGCGCGCACTGGGAAGGCCCGGCTGACTTTCTCGGCAAACATGGGGTCGCGAACCGCATCATCGGCGATGATCGGCATGAACTGGAAGCCGCTGCCGATCGCGTCCATGGCAGCCTTGACCGTGGCGATCCGCTCCGCATTCCACAGGTTCTCCTTGACGATCACCTGTTCGGCCATGCCGAGGTCGCGCGCAACCGCGACCATGCCGACGAGGCTTTCGGTATCGAGCTTGTTGTCGAGATTGATGAGGATCCTGTCCCTGGTCGTCATCAACATCTCGCGCAACGTCGAGACCGTCTCGCCCGTAACGGCGCCGGTGCCTTCGATCACCAACCGGCACGTCTTGAGTTCGGCCAGCGTGCGGTTGACCGCCTCACCCTTGCAATTCGTCGTGCGGTCGAGCCAGCTGTCATGCATGACGACGAACTGTCCGTCCTTCGAGCGTCTGATATCGACCTCGACGATTTCGGCGCCCATTGCGATCGACGCCTCGACGGCGGCGATCGAGTTTTCGGGATAGAGCGTCTTGCCGGATTGCATGCCACCGGCACGGTGCGCAGCCACCATCACATGATCGCGCCATTGGTTGGCGTGCTCGAAGCGGTCGAGAATCTGCCTGGCGCGCGTTTCGCCTGCCGATGCATGGCCAAGGGAGACCGCCAGCGCCGCGGAAAGCAGAAGGCTCAGCCAAATCGTTCGCATGAGAATCGCTCCGTACCGGGATCGCACCCCGGTTAAGCGATGCCCGTGACAGGCAGGTGAACGAAGCCGGCTTGCAAAATGCCGGAAAACCAGGTCAGCGCCGGCCGAAGCAGCCGTTGGCGGCTACTTTCGGTTGCTTGCCAGGCAATCTCCTGGCCAGCCATGCGGAGCGCGTCTGGCAAGCAAGAATTTGTGACCGGGCTCGAATGGCCTCGGTTCTCCGAAGGAGTCGCAATTCTGAGAATTATGTCCAATAAGGTTGCGCGTCGACGCACAGGAGATCGCTTCATGCCGCCAAGGACCATCGATCATGCCTTCACGACCCGCTCCAGGACGGGCGCGTCGTTCGAGCCGACCTATGCCGGCGCGCTGTCGTTCATGCGGCGCAAATATTCGAAGGACGTGAAGGACGCCGATGCGGTGGTGTGGGGCATTCCCTTCGACGCTGCGGTCACCAATCGGCCGGGCGCCCGTTTCGGACCGCAGGCGATCCGCCGCGCCTCGGCCATCCTCGACAACGATCCGCAATATCCGTTTTCGCGCGACCTGTTCGAACAGCTTGCTGTGATCGATTATGGCGACTGCCTGCTCGACAGCGGCAATCACCAGAAGACGCCTGCCACGATCGAACGCGAAGCGGCGAAGATCCTGAAATCCGGCGCGTTTCTGCTGTCACTCGGCGGCGATCACTTCGTCACCTGGCCGCTGCTCAAGGCGCATGCCGCCATCCACGGCCCGCTGGCCCTGGTGCAGTTCGACGCACATCAGGACACTTGGCCCGACGACGGCAAGCGCATCGACCACGGCTCCTTCGTCGGCCGTGCGGTCAAGGAGGGCATCATCGACCCCGACCGGTCGATCCAGATCGGCATCCGCACCCATGCGCCCGACACGTTCGGCATCAAGATCCTGTATGGCCATGAAGTGGAGGAAATGCGAGCATCCGACATCGCCTATGCCATCGTCGACCGTACGGGCGGCAAGAAGACCTATGTCACTTTCGACATCGATTGCCTGGATCCGGCTTTTGCGCCCGGCACCGGAACGCCGGTCGCGGGAGGCCCGTCTTCGGCAAAGATCCTGTCGGTGCTGCGCCAGATCAACCAGGTCGATATCGTCGGCGCCGACGTCGTCGAGGTTGCGCCAGCCTATGATCACGCCGATATAACGGCAATTGCCGGCTCGATGGTGGCCATGCACTATCTCGGGCTGCTGGCGGAACGAAAGGCCCGGCTCGAGGAAATGAACCAGGGCAATCACAGCGTTGCCGGATTGAATCAGGCAAGCGGCATATAGCTTTGAGACAACAGGAATTTTGACAGGCAATGAAACCGAAAATCTTCATCGACGGCGAGCACGGCACCACCGGCCTGCAGATCAGGGCGCTGCTTGCCGAGCGCGGCGACCTGGAAATCATCTCGATCCCGACCGAGCGCCGCAAGGAAACGGCAGCGCGCGCCGAGTTCCTCAATGCCGCCGATGTCGCGATCCTCTGCCTACCGGACGCGGCCGCGAAGGAAAGCGTTTCGTTGATCGCCAACGACACCACCAAGGTGATCGACGCCTCGACGGCGCATCGCGTTGCCGAAGGTTGGGAATATGGTTTCGCCGAAATGGACAAGGACCAGGCGAGGAAGATCGCTTCGGCGAAGCGCGTCGCCAATCCGGGCTGCTGGCCGCAAGGACCGATCGCGACGCTGCGGCCGCTGGTTGCGGCGGGGCTGTTGCCGGCCGATTTTCCGGTCACCGTCAACGGCATTTCCGGCTATTCCGGCGGCGGCCGGCCGATGATCGAGGATTATGTCGCCAAGGGCGAGGATGCGCCGGAATTCCTGCCCTACGGGCTGACGCTGCAGCACAAGCACGTGCCTGAGCTCAGGACCTATGCCAAGCTTTCGCACGATCCGATCATGCAGCCGGCGGTCGGCAATTTCGCGCAAGGCATGATCACCGTGGTGCCGCTGCAACTCGGCGGCCTCGACCATGTGCCGACCGGCGCCGAGCTTCACGCGGCGATCGCCGATCATTTCGCTTCCATCGATGGCGGCGTGGTCGAGGTGGCGCCGTATCTGCATCAGGAACGCATGCCTGGCATCGATCCGGAGATCTACAACGGCACCAACAGGATGAAGCTCTACGTCTTTGCCAATGACGACAGGGCGCAGGCGCTGCTGCTTGCCGTCTACGACAATCTCGGCAAAGGCGCCTCGGGTGCCGCCGTGCAGAACATGGATCTGATGCTCGGCCTCTGAATGGACGTGCCGGCATTTCCGAAGCGCTGGAAGGTCGGCGCGCCCGAACCCGTCGCCGAAACGTTCAGCAGCCGCATCTGGAAGGTTGCTCGCGAGGACGGCTCACCGGCAATCGTCAAGGACCTAAAGCCTTTCGACGATGTCGAGGACGAGTTGCGTGGCGAGCATTTCCTCGCCTGGCGACGCGGCGAAGGCGCGGTGCGGCTGCTCGGCAGCGACGGCCACCGCATGCTGCTCGAATACGCCGGCGAAACCTTGCTGTCACAGATCATTGCGGATCAGGACGACAATGCCGCCACCACCATCGCGGCGGAGGTGATGGCCAAGCTGCATTCGCCTTCGACGCACCCTGCCCCGCCGGACCTTCAGCCGCTGCGGACACGGTTTTCCAGCCTGTTCAAAATGGCGAAGGCCGATCGTGCCGCCGGCGAAAGGAGCCTGTATGTCCAAGCTGCCGAAATCGCGGAACGGCTGTTGTCCAATCCGCATGACGCGCGACCGCTGCATGGCGATCTGCATCACGACAACATCATGCACGGTCCACGTGGCTGGCTGGCGATCGATCCGAAGGGCGTTCTCGGCGACCCGGGCTTCGATGCCGCCAACATGTTCTACAACCCACTCGACCGAGACGATCTTTGCCTCGATCCGCGGCGGATCACCCATATGGCGCAAGTCTTTGCCGCAACGCTCGGCCAGACGGCGCCCGCCATACTGGACCACGCCATTGCCTATGGCTGCCTGTCGGCTGCATGGCACCATGAAGATCGCAATGCGGTCGACGAAAACCGCGAGCTGGCGATTGCCGCGGCAATCCGGCGGGTGCGGCTCAGCCTCTGAGAGCAATCTCGTGGGGCAGCGGGTAAGCGCCCTTGGTACCGCGCCAATGCGCGGCGGCGAAGCCCAGCAGAACCAGCGCGAATGCCTGATGCGTCAGGGCCATGTGCAGCGGCACCTGCATCAATAGGGTGCCGATGCCGATCGACGCCTGCACCACGACAATCAGGAACAGCAGCGTCGCGCGCCGGGCATGCGTCGTGCCCGGCAGGCGCCGGCGTGTCGCGATCATGTGCCAAAGCGCGACCGCGAAGATCGTGTAGGCGCCGACCCGGTGGACGAATTGCACCGTCTTCGGGTTTTCGAAGAAATTGCGCCATGCCGGCTCGAGCAGCAGCAGGTCGCCGGGGACCAGCTTGCCGTCCATCAGCGGCCAGGTGTTGTAGCTCAAGCCGGCATCGAGCCCTGCGACCAGCCCGCCGAGATAGATCTGGACCAGCGCCAGCAGCACCAGAAAGCCGGCCACACGTTGCGTCGAGCGGCCGGCGGCAGGTTCCGAGTGCGGCGCCAGCCCACGCGCGACCACCATGGTCGCCGTGAAGATCAGCGCCGCCAGCGTCAGATGCGTCGCCAGCCGATATTGGCTGACCGAAACCCGGTCAACCAACCCGGACGCCACCATCCACCAGCCTATCGCGCCCTGCAGCCCACCGAGCAGGAGGATGCCCGACAATTTCGTGCCGAGGCCGCGCTCGATGCGGCGCGTCGCCCAGAAGAACAGCAACGGCAGGGCGAAGACCACGCCGACACTACGCGCCAGGACGCGGTGCACCCATTCCCACCAGAAGATCGATTTGAACGCCTCGATGCTCATGCCCTTGTTGAGTTCGGCATATTGCGGGATCTGCTGGTAACGCAGGAACTCCTCCTGCCACTCGGCATCATTGAGCGGCGGGATGACGCCGTGCATCGGCTGCCATTCGGTGATCGAAAGGCCGGAATTGGTGAGCCTTGTAGCGCCACCGACCAGTACCAACGCAAACAGCACCAGGAGCACGACATAGAGCCAACCGCGTACCAGCGCGCGGTTGCGAAGGTCGCGATCGCGGGCGGCGAAAGGCGCGGCATCGGATATGGCAGCAGCCATGGGTTTGTCCCGGCAGTTGAGGTCGCGGATTGGTGAACCATCGCAACCCGGCTTGCAAGGCCGGGCGGCGCGGCACGCCGTCGCGCCGTTTCTGGCGGGTTGCGCGCATCGGCTGTTCGGCCTAAGCGATAGCGATCAACGAGATCGCGCCATGCCCATTCGCCTGAAAAAGCTGATCGGAAGCTTCCTGCTGGTAGTGCTGGTCATCGTCTATGCGCTGGTCGCATCGATCGTGGCGGTTGCCCAACTGGCGCAGTCCGGGCCGCTGGCGCACTTCATCTTCTTCCTGCTCAGCGGGCTTTTGTGGGTGCTGCCGGCGATGGGCATCATCAAATGGCTGATCCTGGAGCCGCGCCCGAAGAGCCGAGGCAACAGTTAGATCGTCACCACCGTCTTGCCGGCATTGGCCAGCGGCGTCGTCACGCCCGACAACATTGTTCGGATGTGGGCGACGCTCTGATAGCGGCCATTGACCGAAATGCGCGGCAGGGCATGCAGGAACCCGGCATGCTCGGCGCGGAGTATGCCGTGGCGGGTCGTCACCGCCGAGGCATAGCCGGCATCGCGGACAAGGCTCACTTCGCGACGGCCGACGGCGCCGGCATAACCGTAGGGATAGGCGAAATGGCGCGGCTCCTCGCCGAGTTTGGCCTGCAATATGCGCTTGACGTCGCCGATCTCATGTCGCGCATCGCTCTCGGAAAGCCGCTTCAGATTGCAGTGGTTGACGCTATGCGCGCCGATCGTCACCAGCGGGTGCTCGGCCATGGTGCGGATCTCGTCCCAGTTCATCAGCGTGCTCGGGCGCGGACCGCCCAACTCGATGCCGTTCGAGCGCGCCAGATCGCGCAACACCGCACGCTGGTCCTGCTCGCGCACCTTCAGCGTCAGATGAGCGTGCAGGCGCGCATTGGCCTGGACCTTTTTTCCCGGACTCGAGCAGTCGATCGTCACCGGGCCATCCGGCGTCGTCAGCGTCAGGCGATCGCGCGCATTGACGATGTCCTCGACCATGTCCCACCACAAATCGGCAGCGCCGTCGATCAGTCCCGGCGCGACGTAGATGGTGATCGGCGCGCCGTGCTTCTCCAGCACCGGCAGCGCCTCGGTCATGTTGTCTCGATAGGCGTCGTCGGCGGTGATCGTCGCGAACTGGCTGTCCTTGTCGCCAGCCTCGATGCGCTCGATCGCTTCGTCCAGCGTGACGAAACTGTAGCCGTTCGCCTTCATGTCGGCGATCACGGTGTCGAGAAACCCAGGCGCGATGTTCAAGTGGCGGTTGACGCCGTTCGGCTTTTCCGGTGTCGCGGTGACCCGATGCAGCATCAGGATGGCGCCGAGGCCGCCGATAAACGGCTTGGCCAGCGGCGCGAGACCGGAATAGCGGGCGAGATTGAGCGCCAGTTTGCGGATTGCCTCGCCCCCGTCGATCATTCATTCACCTTTTGCGCCTAAGCTCATCAAGCATGGAATGCGCCTGCGCGGACCCCCAATCGCGACGAATACGCCCTAAGGATTGAGGTATGGTTGACGCCACCGCGTCATTTGACGGCAATCGGCTGGCAAGCAGCGAGGCGTCGCCGTGTGCCTTGCCGGCCGGCAAAGCCGGTCTGTCAACCTCGGTCGCCGACAGTGCGGCGCTGGCGGCGTACGCCGAATTCTGCCGTTCGGCGCTTTTTGCCCCGGCGCAGAGCGCAGGCTGGATCCTGAACTGGGCCGCACATACCGGCGCCGACGTTGTCGTTGCGACGCTGCGCGCCGACGACAGGCCGGTTTTCTCGCTGGCGCTGGAGGTCACTCGCAGTGGAGCGTTCCGCGTCGCCCGCTTCATGGGCGGCCGCCATGCCAACGGCAATTTTGCCGCCGCCGACCCGCAATGGCTGGCGAGTGCCGATAGCGCGGCGATCCGTACTATGCTGGCTGCGATTGCCAAGGCGCGGCGCGACATCGATCTTGTCGCGCTAGAGCGGCTGCTGCCCGATTTCGACGGCGTACACAACCCGCTCTCCGCCTTGCCGCATTTTTCGAGCCCCAATCTGTCGCTGGCCGCTGGTCTTGCAGGAGGGTTTGATGCACTGCTCACCCGGGTGAGTGGCAAGCGCAGGCGCAAGAAGCATCGCTCGCAGGCGCGCAAGTTCGAGGCCGTCGGCAGCTGTCGCCGCATCGAGGCGAAGACTGCGGACGAGGTGAACAGGCTGCTCGACGCCTTTTTCGAGATGAAGGAATTCCGCTTCCGCAAGATGGGCATCGCCAATGTTTTCGGTGAGGCGGAGGTGCGCGCTTTTTTCCGCTCGCTGTTTACCGACGCGCTCCAAGAGGAAGATCCGTCCTTCGTGCTGCATGGGCTGGAAGTCGCCGGCAAGCTTCGTGCAGTCACCGGATCGAGCCGCTCGGGCAAGCGGCTGATCTGCGAATTCGGGGCGATCGCCGAGGATGACCTCGCACATACCAGCCCCGGCGACTTCCTGTTCTTCGAGAACATCCAGGAAGCCTGCGAGGCGGGTTTTGAAATCTATGATTTCTCAGTCGGCGACGAACCCTACAAGCGATTGTGGTGCGACCTCGAAACGCAGCATTTCGAGGTGCTGGTTCCGCTGACGCTGAAGGGTCGGGGGCTGGCGCTTGTGCTCAGGCATGGCGCGCGCGCGAAGGCCTTCATCAAGCACAGGCCGACAGTCTGGAAGCTGACCAAGCTGCTGCGCCGCAAGGCCGCGGGGCAGACAGTGCCGGCCGCGGGCGAAGACGACAGCTGATTTCGATTTGAGAAAACTGCCTCAGGCGGCCGAGCGCCGTCCCGGCATTGGCCCCGGCGCGACATGACCGATCGGCGTGACCAGCGTCAGGTCGGGATAGCCGCTCTCGATGAGCGCGACCGCGGCCTGCGTCACCTCGTCGTCCGGCTCCAGCATGGAGAGCAAGACCTCGGTCCCCTCGCCCACCAGGCGGCTGATGCCTTGCGCGTCGGCCGGTCCGCATTCGACCACGACCAGATCATAGGCGGTGGTCAGCGACTGCATGATGATCGGCAGCCGGTCGGCGGCGCGCATGGCGCGGACCGGATCGGCTGTGCCGACGGGAATAACGTGGCAGTCCGAATAGAGATCGGGGTGGATCACATCGCTGAACTGCGCTTGCGAGGCGAGCAGATCGGTGATGCCCGGAAACAGCCCGCTGTCCAGCATCGGCCGCGAGGCGGCACCCGAAGCGGTGAGATCAAGCAGCAGCACGCGTAGCCCGGCGTCGGAGACTGCGCGCGCCACCAGCACCGCCGAGGCGGTCGCCTCGTCGCCTTCTGGCGACACGAATATGGCGCGGGCGGCACCGGTGGCGATCAGTTTTTCCGCGGCCTTGTCGATGTCGACCTCGCCGAGGGTAGAACGTGCCGGTTCAATGTCTCCAGCAGCCATCTCAGAGTACTCCGGTTCGATTTTCTCGGCAGCCGCTTCCGCCACCGCGACGGGTTCCGGCTCCACTTTGGTTTCGATAATCTTGTCGTCGTCGGTCTCATCGATCTCGACGACTGCCGGTTCGGGCCGGGCAACCGGCGGGCCGGGCTCGGCCATTACGCGGTCGGCCTGGACAGCCGGCATCGCAACCTGCTCGATGCGCTCGAAATGGGCACCGGCGGCCGGACGCATGGCGCGGCCGGAAAACAGTTCCTGCAGCAGCGTGACGATCGCCATGATGAGCAACGAGCCGACAAAGGCCGCACTGACAATCGGACCAATCTTGGGGAAATAGGGTTCGGTCGGCACCTGGGCCTCCGAAAAAACGCGAGCGTCGACAGGCAGGTAGTTGCGATCCTTGCGTGCGGCCGCCTGGAGATAGCTGGACGAATAGAGATCGAGCTGCTGACGCTTGGTCGCGGCATCACGCTGCAGCGCATCGAGTTCCACCTGCTCTTCGCCGGCGCGGGCGGACGCCGCCTTCAGCGTGTTGACGTCGGCCATGAGTTGAGCCTCTCGCGCCTTCGCCGTCTCGGCCTGCGCCATCAGACCCTTCATGATCTTTTCCGCTTCGTTGCGGATCTGGCGGTCGAGATCGGCGAGCTGCGACTTCAGCGCGCGGATGCGCGGATGGTTGTCGAGCAAGGTGGTGGAAAGGTCGGCGATGTTGTTCTTGAGTTCGACTTGCCGCTCGCGCAGGCGCTGGATCAGTTCGGAAGACAACACCTCCGGAACGGCATCCAGCGAGCCGCCATTACGCAACGCCCTGCGCACGCTGTCGGCGGTCGCGTCCGCCGAAGCGCGGTTGGCGCGCACCCGTGACAGTTCGCTCGACAATTCGGACAGCTGCTGGGTGGCAAGCACCGAATTGTTGTTGCCCATCAAAAGATCGGACTGCGCACGGAATGCGGCAACCTTGGCTTCCGCCTCCTTCACCCGATTCTGCAGATCCGCGATTTCCGGCGCCAGAAAGTCGGTGGCGGCAGAATTCGATTCGAGCTTGGCATTGCCCTTGGAGGCGATATAGGCGTTTGCAATGGCGTTCGGGATCGCGGCGGCAAGCTTTGGATCCTCCGACGAGAACTCGATTGCTATCGCGCGGGTTTTTTCGACGCCATAGACGTTGAGCTTCTCATGCATTGCGTCCAGCACGCGCTCTTCCAGCGGGATCTCGAAGGGATCGCTTTTCAAGCCAACGAGGACAAGGGTGCGGCTCAGCGCCGACATCTTCAGCGCCTCGTCGAATTCGGGCAATTTCGCGAGGTTGAGCTTCGCCGCCACCTGTTTGAGGATGTCGGGGGACGAAATTATCTGGACCTCGGTGGCCACAGCCTCTTCGTCGGGAATCGACCGCTCGTTGCCGTTGGTACCGGCCGGCCGCGTGAACTCCGATTCTCGAGGCCCGATCTCCAGCTTGGCTGCCGCCTTGTATTCGGGCGTTGCAAGCCAGGCGAGCGCAAAGGCCAGGCCGGTTACCACCAGCGCGACGACAACGATGCGCAGCCAGTTTCGCGTCAGGCTGGCGAAAAGCTGCCTGAGATCGACGTCGACATCTGCGGCCGCGGATTGAACGGACATGCATCCCTGCTCCGGTACTGAGTCAGCATGCACCGTAAACAACTATGGTAACTCAGCCGTTAATATCGCGGTAAGAACCTGTTAGGCTCTACTAACAAGCCGCAAACAAGAGGCTGAAAACCATCTGCATTGGTCGATCGGCCCCGCATCGGCCGTGCGCCTTTACCGGCCATTAACCCTAACAGGATGATAACCGAGCTCGATCGTTAAGGTTTGCCGCAGAGTCGCCGGCTATTCAAAGGTACGTGTCCGCTCATGAAAAGCACTGCTCCCCTTTTCCGCGCGCTGCTTGCCGTATCGATGCTTTCGGGCTGCTCCAGCTACCGGCCGACGCCGGCCGCATTCCATGAAGTGCTCGACCAGCCCTATCGCCTCGGTGCCGGCGACCGCGTCCGCGTCACCGTGTTCGAGCAGGAAGGATTGACGAACACCTACAGCGTCGACCAGTCCGGCTATCTCTCGCTGCCGCTCGTCGGCAACGTGCCGGCGCGCGGCCATACCGCCCAGCAGCTCGAGGGCGAGATCGCCGAGAAACTGCGCCAGGGCTATTTGCGGGATCCCGACGTTTCGGTCGAAATCGATCGCTACCGACCGATCTTCGTCATGGGTGAAGTGGGCGCGGCGGGCCAGTATTCCTACGTTCCGGGCCTGACCGTGCAGAAAGCCGTCGCAATCGCCGGCGGGTTCACGCCGCGCGCCAACCAGGAAAGCGTCGACATTACCCGCGACATCAACGGCAAAGTGATAACTGGACGCGTGGTGACCTCCGACCCGCTGTTGCCCGGGGATACAGTCTACGTTCGCGAACGCCTGTTTTGATGTGCTGACCAAGTGGCGGACACACTCAGGATCGTCCACTGCTTTCGCTCACCGGTCGGAGGCATCTTCCGGCACGTGCGCGACCTGACCGAGGCTCAGGTCGCCGCCGGCCATGCCGTCGGCATCGTCTGCGATTCGACGACTGGGGGCGATTTCGAGGAACGGCTGTTCGAACAGATGAAAGGCAGCCTGGCGCTCGGTATTCACCGCACGCCGATGCAGCGGCATGTCGGGCCGGGCGATCTCGCCTCGGCCCGGCGCACCTATAGGATCATAAAAGAATTGCGGCCGGACGTGCTGCACGGGCATGGCGCCAAAGGTGGCGCCTATGCCCGTCTGTTCGGCTCATTGTTGCGGGTATCCAGGTCTCGCGTAGCCCGCCTTTATTCGCCGCATGGCGGCTCGCTCCACTATGACGAGACCACCGCCATGGGGAAGCTGTTCTTCGCGCTCGAGCGCTTCATGGCTCGCTTCACCGATTGCCTGTTGTTTGTTTCCGATTATGAGCGGCGGACTTATCGCAGGAAGGTCGGCGAGCCGCCCATTCCGAACGCTCTCGTCCACAACGGCCTGCGCGCCGCCGAGTTCGAGCCGGTGCGGACCGAGCACAATGCGGTTGACCTCCTCTATATCGGCATGATGCGAGACCTCAAAGGCCCGGACATCTTCATCGATGCGCTGGGGATAGCCGCAACGGGGCTCGGCCGCCCATTGAAAGCGCTGATGGTCGGCGATGGCGACGACCTGCCGCGCTATCGCGCCCAGGTGAATCAGAGCGGCCTGGACGTCGGTTTCCTGCCGCCGATGCCAGCCCGGCTCGCCTTCGCGCTGGCCAAGCTGGTCGTCGTTCCCTCGCGTGCGGAAGCCATGCCCTACATCGTTCTGGAAGCACTCGCCGCCGGCAAGCCGATCATTGCGACGTCGGTCGGGGGCATACCGGAAATCTTCGACACCGGCTCGCCTTCCCTGATCCGGCCCGACCCACGCGAACTTGGCGACAAGATAAGCACTGCACTGGCCGATCTCGACGCCTACAAGGGCCTGATGCCCGGCGCCGCCAACCTCAAGGCACGCTTCGGCGCCGATGTAATGGCCGCTGAAATCGAAAAAGCTTATTTCGCCGCGCTCAAACAATAGAGCAACTGGTTCCACTCGGCTGCAAAACGCCCTTGGTGAAAGCGTCTCCAAAGCCATCTGTTGTTTCAAGGGTTTCTTAGCTCTCTTTTGCTATTCACGTGAGGGAAACCTACGGACGCCCCATGAACGAAATCGATCCCGCGCGCCGTTTTTCGCTAGACGCGGTGCGCAAATTCGACGCCCCTGCCGAGAACAACACGGCCGGCGGCATGAACGACGTCGCCCGCCAGGTCGCCTCGCAATACCGGCGCGATACGATGTCGCCGATCATGGTGAGCGGCGTCCTGCGCATGGTTGAATTCGCGCTGCTGTTGGTGTCAGGTCTGGCCGTCTATTTCTATTACGTCGGCTTTTTCAACTATCTTGCCTGGCAGTACTCACTGACGATCGCCGCCACCTCGTTCCTCGCGGTCGTTCTGCTCGACGTCACCGACTGCTACCAGATCGTCGCGCTGATGCGGCCGATCGCCAATTTCGGCCGGCTCCTGCTCGTCTGGGCCGGAACCTTCGCCTTGATGGCGCTCACCGCCTTCACCATGAAAATGTCGGAAGACTATTCGCGCCTGCTCTTCGGCACGTGGTTCATCGTCGGTTTCGTGCTGATACTGGGTCTCCGCCTGGTGATGTCGAAGCTGATTCGGCGATGGGCGCGCGACGGGCGGATGGAGCGCCGCGCCGTCATCGTCGGCGGCGGCAAGGCGGCAGAGGTGCTGATCCGCTCGGTCGAAAAGCAGCCCTACAACGACATTCGCATTTGCGGCATCTTCGACGACCGCGGCGACAAGCGGTCGCCGCCGGTTGTCGCCGGTTATCCCAAGCTCGGCACAATTTCCGAACTCATCGAATTTGCCCGCATCGCGCGCATCGACATGCTGATCGTGTCGCTGCCGCTGACCGCGGAATCGCGCGTGCTGCAACTATTGAAGAAGCTGTGGGTGCTGCCGGTCGACATCCGGCTGTCGGCGCATTCGAACGCACTGCAGTTCAGGCCGCGTGCCTATTCCTACATCGGCTCGGTGCCGATGCTCGATATCTTCGACAAGCCGATCAACGACTGGGATTCGGTCGCCAAGCGCGCCTTCGACATTGTCTTTTCGATCATCGGCATCATCGTGTTCTCGCCGGTGATGCTGGCGACCGCAATCGCGATCAAACTCGACAGCAAGGGGCCGGTGCTGTTCCACCAGAAACGACACGGCTTCAACAACGAGATCATCGAGGTCTACAAGTTCCGGTCGATGTACACCGACAAGGCCGACCCGACGGCGAAGCAGACCGTGACCAAGAACGATCCACGCGTCACCCGCGTCGGCCGCTTCATCCGCAAGACCTCGATCGACGAATTGCCGCAGTTCTTCAATTCGCTGTTCGGTTCGCTGTCGCTGGTCGGGCCGCGCCCGCACGCCATTGCCGCGCAGTCGCACAACCTCCTCTACAATGAAGTGGTCGACGGCTATTTCGCCCGCCACAAGGTCAAGCCCGGTGTGACCGGCTGGGCGCAGATCAATGGCTGGCGCGGCGAGATGGACACCAACGAGAAGATTCGCATGCGGACGGAATACGACCTCTATTACATCGAGAACTGGTCGCTCTTGTTCGACCTCAGAATCCTGTTCCTGACGCCGATCTGTCTACTCAATACGGAAAACGCGTATTGAGCGCGACGGCCTACGAATTGCCGGCGGCGGCGGTCAACGCCAAGCTGATCGCACTGATTGCGTCGGGGGCGGTTTTCCTCGGCGTCTTCCTGTCCGGCTTCGTCATTGCCGAGCCCGCGCCGTACGACCTCTATATGATCGGGCTGATCGTGGTGTGGCCCTTGTTCGGCATGCGCATACAGCGCGCGGCGGTGCCGCTGCTGGTGCTGCTGGTTATCATGAACATCGGCGGTATGATCTCGATGACGCAGATGTCGGACCTCGCCGGCACGCCGCTCTATCTAGCCGTCTCGCTGTTCCTGGCCTTCACGGCCGTGTTCTTTGCTTCGGTAACGGCCGTCCAGCCCAGTCTCTACCGGGTGATCTTCGTCGCTTATGTGATGTCGGCGGTGCTGACCTCGCTGGTCGGCATAGCCGGCTATTTCCATGCCTTTCCAGGAGCGGAGATCTTCACCAAATACGACCGCGCCGCCGGCGCCTTCCAGGACCCGAACGTGTTCGGGCCTTTCCTGGTGCTGCCGGGCATCTACCTGCTCTATCTGCTGCTTACCGGCTCGGTCGCGCGCATGCCGCTATTGGCGGTGCCGCTGCTGATCATCACCGCCGGCATCTTCTTTTCCTTTTCGCGCGGCGCCTGGGGCATGTTCGCCGTTTCAGCGATCCTGCTGACCGGTGCCTTGTTCCTGCAGAGCGCCAGCGGCAAGTTCCGGCTGCGCGTCGTCGTCATGACCATCGCCGCCGTCGGACTGCTGGTCATCGCAACGATCGTCATCCTGCAACTGCCGGGCGTCGCGGAGATGTTCTCGAACCGCGCACAGCTCGAACAAAGCTACGACACCGCCCGCCTCGGCCGCTTCGCCCGCTACACGATCGGCTTTCAGATGGCACTGGAGCATCCGTTCGGCATCGGCCCGCTCGTCTTCGGCAAGATGTTCGGCGAGGACACGCACGACATCTGGCTGAAGATGCTGATGGATTACGGCTGGCTCGGCTTCGTGTCGTTCCTGACGCTGACGTGCTGGACGATCGCCGCCGGCTTCCGAATTCTGCTGCGCGACCGGCCCTGGCAGCCTTATCTTCTATGCGCCTACGTCGCCTTCATCGGCAATATCGGGCTCGGCACCTTCATCGACATCGACCACTGGCGCCATGTCTACCTGCTGCTCGGCCTGATCTGGGGTGCCATCGCGCTCGAATACCGCCACCAGTGGCAGTTGCGGGCGGCGCAGCGACCGGCAATCCCCGTTGCTGTTGCTTCAGGCAGGACAGCAACCGAATTCGGTTGACCGGAGCCTGTCTATCACGATACATCGCGACCGGTCCGGAGTGTAGCGCAGCCCGGTAGCGCACTTGACTGGGGGTCAAGGGGTCGTCGGTTCGAATCCGGCCACTCCGACCATTAAAATCCAAAGGCTTAGCCAGTTTCCCCCCAAACTGGCTATGCAGTCAGTAGCCGCATGGCACCGCCCAGCCGATGGGCCGCGGACGCGGTTTTCGGCGGCCTTGATGTTGCGCGGACTGGGCCAGGAGGCGATGGCGCCCGGCTTTCAGACGATCACCGATTGCATGACCGAGGCCGGCTCGACGTGGGGAGATCATGCGGTCCCTCAGTCGGCTGATCGCGGCCGACAAGAGGCGGCCGGCGCCGGCACTTACAATTTTACGCCCAGGTACAAAGATCATATTAGCCAGAGCGAACACAACGATTTCCGCGTTGATGCCGCAACGAAAGCTGCTTGCCCACGTTGCCATTGATCCGAAGCTCCACCAGGAGGACCATATGGCCGACGACAAGAGCACGCGCGACCGAGACCGCCTGGGGTCCAGCCAGGACTATGACTTGGAGCATTTCGCGCGGCAGAATGGCATCGCCGTGGACCAGGTCCCCGAACTGATCCGGGCCAATGACAACGACCGCGCGGGCGTTGCGGAAGCCACCAAGGCCCTCCGGCGGGCGGCCGGCCGGAGCCGATCGGACGGCAAGGGAGATCCGCCAGGAAAGAGCACGAATGCACCTCGGCGAAGCGAAACTGATTGCCAAAAAAGGTGATTGTCACCAATGGGCGAGGACGAGACCGACCGCGAGCGTATCAAGTATCTTCATGCGCGGCTGCTCGCAGATGAGACCGGTATAACGGAGGCGCAGGCCCGCGATCTCATCGAAATGATTGGAATTGACCACGCATCACTCGTGCGCGAGGCACGGATGCTGAAGTCTAGCCAGAAGCCCGCCGAGAAACCGCTTTGCCAACCGTCACCCGTCAGCCTGTGTTCCACCTTCAATAAAAAAGGTCCCGCCGCACATGCCAGAACGGCGGGACTCGATCAGGCGCCTTGCATCAGGCAGGGGTGACTCGGGGGTTGGGCATGCCCGGTGCGCGCGGATCGTAATGAACCCTAGGCGCATCAGCTGCAATGCGTCCACCAACCGTCGGTTGGAAAGGACTAGTTCAACGCCGGCGGCTGGCCTGGCCTGAAACTTTTCAGGGCGGCAGCGATGCCCATCATGACGGAGGGGTCAGGAAAGTCGAGCAAGCGCAACGTGCCCGGCCCTCGTTGCTTGCGGGAATGCCGGAAGCATCAATGGCAGCAAGCATGAAGAACCCAACCTGGATGCTGGCGGCATGCGAACGAAACGTGGCAGCTCACTCCGCCGGTTTCCGTGAAGACGCCTGCCGCCAAGATGGCGACGAGCGCATCGTCCGCTACCGCGATTGGCGGCTGAACGCAAACAAGCACGCCGCGTCTTTCGGCACGGCGGGCTTCAGGCAGAAAATCAGTCGTAGATCTTAACAATTTTGCGGGTACCTGGATCCACCAGGACGGTTCGTCCCTCGACGACTACATAGCGGTACTGAACGTCCGGCACTTCGTAAAGCTCGACTGTGTCGGGCAGAGCGGTGCCAATGTTGAGCTCAACACCGGGAAGGCTCAGGGATGCTATCGGCTTCTTCTTTACATACTCCCGGATCACCATGTCTTGCTCAGGCTGAATGATGACGTCCTGGGCGGCGGCAGTTCCAATACCTACGAAAAGAAAAATTCCTGTCGCAGCAGATAAGAGTTACTTTCCCATATAGCAGTCCTCCAGCAAGGCAACCTTCCGCTACAGCGCTTGATGCTCCCGTGCGGGGCTACTTACCTAAACGGGCCAAAGGACTTGTTGTTCCGCTGGCGGTGGGCGAACCCCTCTGCCACGGCCATGAGGCCGCCAACGAACAAGCGCACGCTCAAGGCTTAGTTTCTTCCTGAGGAGGAGCTTTTGGGTCAGGACAATCAGGATAGGGCAATTCTTCACACGGAGAGGGCCTGTCGCCAACGCTGCCATAACGTTCCACGAGTTTTGCGAAACCGTAGGCGAAGGCGAAAAGAAGCGCGAGGACAACCGCTATTCGGACGGCCATACCGTATTGTAGCAGGATCCTCCCATTGGAGCGCGGGCGGCGTTTTTAATACGTTCGAATGTTGAGTTCGAAAAAGGTTGGCTCTAGTTGAATTGCCGTCGTCCGCAGTTGTAAGGGCGAGCGGACGCTTCGAAGATGACACGCCCTTTCGCCCTTTTCGGGAGAGATGCAATGTCGCTTCAAGGAGCTACCTGTCCTGCCGAGCTGACCATGTTGACCAAAGCACTTGATGCCCGATTCCGTGAATTAGGCCTCGCTGACGGCGATAAAGGCAGAGAAGTGCTCGGCCGCAGGGTGATGGATTTGTTCGAAAGTGGTCAGCTCAGCGCCGAAGATTTGAGACTGGCTCTGAGCGGCGAGATTTTTAACGCCAAAAATCCTCCGGCCGGAGCCGGTGGGCTTTGATACGGCAAGCGACTATCCGCGCAACCATTTGAATTATTGGTCCAGCGTAGGCTTCCGTGCACGCAAGGGCGCGCGTGAACAAATGTGATTTTGCGGTCGGTGCCAGACGGGCTAATCTTCCCAACGAATATCCAATGAAAGAGGAGAATGATCATGAAGACATTCCTCGCAATAGCCGCCGCACTGACCATGTTCATATCAGCTGCCTCTGCGGATTGCCCCGCGCATTCAAAGGTCCAGGCATCGGTCGACACGCAGACGAGGACAGCGAGTGTCGAGAAGGCCGATATGTCGACTGCCACGGACGCTCAGACGATCAAGAAAGAAGAGCCACAGAAGACCGAATAGCGGTAACGCTCAGCGGATCCCGCGACCCGGATAAATGGCTACTGGCACACATCCACCCACTCGGCGTCGACGAGTTCGGCCAGGCTTTGCGGGCTGAGCCGCACGGCGGCATTCGTCGCGCCTGCCGCCGGGACGACCTCGTCAAAGGCGCGCAGCGAGATGTCGCAGTAGACCGGGAGCGGCGCCGGTAGGCCGAACGGGCACACCCCACCGACGGGATGATCGGTCGCTGCGAGCACCTGCTCGGCATCCAGCATTCGCGCCTTGCCACCAAACCGGTCCTTGAATTTGCGATTGTCCAGCCTGGAGATCCCGCTGGCCACGATCAGCATCGTCTGGTCGCCGGCGCGCAAGCAGATCGTCTTGGCAATCTGCGCCGGCGCTACGCCATGCGCTTCGGCGGCCAGAGGCACCGTCGCCGAGCTTGCCTCCGTGACGATGACGTCAATGTCGGGCGCGTGGGCGGCGAAGAAGGCGCGAACGGATTCGAGGCTCATCTCCAGCAATTTCCGTCTGGCGTCGCCGTGGCGGCCGGCAAGTCCACTACGTGGCCGAAAAAACGAAGCCCGCCAGGGCGACCCATGGCGAGCTCGTGGAATAAAAGCATGGTACGCCGCTACGACACGGATCGCCTTTTGGCAGGCAACACGGCTTCGTCAAACAGAGCGCTTTCCGGAAGTTGAAGCGCGGAGGCAATACGCCGACGTTTCGAAGGATCGGCATCCTTGCCGCTTTCAATGTCGGCGATCTCATAGGCTGCCAGCCCGCACGCCAGGGACAGCTCTTCGATGCTGTATCCACGGGCTTCCCGGGCGGTTCGGACGGCACTGCGTTCAGGCGTAACCGCGCTCGCCGCCAGTTCGGAGTAAGCTTCGCGTTTTGCTATTTGGGGCATTGGCAACTCCGTGGGATGAAAGAGTTAGATCAAATCATGTTTTTGCCTGAGACGATCGGGAGAATGCCCGCTCGCCGGTGATTTGCCAAGCATCAAAGATAGCGTCACGGCATCGTGAACCGACGCCGGAATGAATGGCGGATGCCGGCGAGCTGACATCTGGCCGGATCGTCAGCAGACACAGTTCGGAAACAAAATTCTACAGGCCGGAAAAACTGCCGAAAAACTCCAAGGCGATAGTCCCAACCGCAGCGCTCGAGTCACCGACCTGAATCAGTGACGCTCAAATTCCGCCTGCGCAAAAAGGAAACGATGTCATGAACAAGCCTCTTCTCTCCGCCCTTGGGCGGCGCTCTTGCCGGGCTTTCCGTGTCGGCGAAAAAGGGCGGCGGTCCGCTGACCACCGCCATTTGCTTATCTCAACGTGCCGATCTTGAACGCCCTCGCGGTGCTTGTTGCTGCCGGCCGCCGAGGAACAGACTGGCGACCAGCCCGACCAGAACCAGCCCCACAGCGGCCGCCGTCGCCGGGTGATCTCGGGCGGTCTTCTCGATCGCCCGGCCTTGCCTTCTGATTGTCGGCAAGGCGTCGCCGAGGCGCTCAGTGATATCCGAATAATAATCCGACGCGGTATCGCGCCCGTCTTCGTAAAAGGCGCCGCCCTGCTTCAACACGGCTTTCTTCAAGGTGGCCAGTTCCCTGGTCAAGGCCGCGACCTGCTTGTTCAGATCGGTGTCGGAGATGCTCGAAAGCGATGCCATGACGTGCTTCCTTCAGCTGTAGAAGGAAGCCTAACGCATGACCCTGAAGACCGTTCCGGTCAGCCCGGCGGGCTCTAGCGAACCTGATCGAGCAGGCGCTTGCATTCAAGGAGGTCGAACAGCGCCTCCTGCAGCAAAGCGCGATTGTCACGGGAAAGTTTTGACGTGTCCGGCGGAACCGGACCTTCCTCGTCGGTCTTGCCGATGCCGAAAAAACGACGGCTGGGTTTCACCCTCGGCTGGCCGACCAGCATTTCGTCGTCCGGGCCGCGCGGCTGCGCCGCTTGCGTCAGCGGTACCGTGTCAGCCTGTCGGCGCTGCGAGATCGCCTCGACCGCCGCCATGTCGCCACTGCCGACGGCGATCAGAAACTGGTTGCCGTTCTCGCGCAACAGCTTCTGCACCCCCTTGATCGTATAGCCCTGATCGTAGAGCATATGGCGAATACCCTTGATCAGTTCGACGTCCTGCGGACGGTAGTAGCGGCGGCCGCCGCCGCGCTTCATCGGCTTGATCTGGTTGAAACGCGTCTCCCAGAAGCGCAGCACGTGCTGCGGCAAATCCAGATCCTCCGCGACCTCGCTGATGGTGCGGAAAGCATCAGGGCTCTTGTCCATGGGCGAATCCTCACGCTAGAGCATGATCGCGAAGGCGGGAACCGGGTTCGGGCGACATCACGCTTAACAAAGAGAGCAGCTTTCCGTCCCGCCGGAGCGGATCACACCCAAATACCGATCCGGCCTACCGAATCGCATCTTATTTCAGCGGTTTATGAAACAATATTCAAGCCCAGCGCAAAAGCAGGGTTCGTTTTTCAACCGAAGCCTGGAGCATGATTCTCGGCAAAGTGGATCGGGCGTCTACTTGCTGCCCTTGGCTTTGCTGTTTTGATGGGAGCGCAGGATACGGTTCTTCAGCACGTTCGACGACTTGAAGGTCATCACCCGGCGCGGCAGGATCGGCACTTCCTCACCGGTCTTGGGATTGCGCCCGATGCGCTCGTTTTTGGAGCGGACGTGGAAGGTCGCGAAGGACGACAGCTTCACCGTCTCGCCGCGAACGATCGCCTCGCAGATCTCATTCAGCACCGCCTCGACAAGCTCGGCCGATTCAGTACGCGACAGCCCAACCTTGCGGTAAACGGCTTCGGCGAGGTCGGCGCGCGTAAGTGTCTTTCCCCCCATACGAACCGTCCCATCAGCTCAAAAACATAAATCGATACAAGCAACGGCAGAACCTAAGTAATTGATCCGTCAAGGTCAAGGACCCGAACCCGATAGTTCGGCACTTACCAGCGGAGCAGGACGGCGCCCCAGGTGAAGCCGCCGCCCATCGCCTCAAGCAGTACTAGGTCACCCTTTTTGATGCGACCGTCGGCGACGGCCGCGGACAGTGCCAGCGGCACGGAAGCAGCCGAGGTATTACCGTGCAAATCGACGGTCACCACCACCTTCCGCTCCTCTATCCCGAGCTTTTTGGCCGAAGCGTCAATAATTCGTTTATTGGCTTGATGCGGCACGAACCAGTCGAGATCGGCGGCGCTGACGCCGGCCTGTGCGAACGTCGCCTCGATGACGTCGGTGATCATGCCAACCGCATGCTTGAACACTTCGCGGCCTTCCATCCTGAGGTGCCCGACCGTTCCTGTGGTCGACGGCCCACCGTCGACGAAAAGCTTGTCCTTGTGGATGCCGTCGGAGCGCAGGCTGGCCGCCAGAACGCCTCGGTCGGCGATGCCGCCTGCCCCCGTGCCTGCTTCCAGCACCATCGCGCCGGCGCCGTCGCCGAACAAAACGCAGGTCGAGCGGTCGTTCCAGTCGAGAATGCGCGAAAACGTTTCCGAGCCGATCACCAGCACGCGTCTGGCCAAGCCGCTGCGGATATAGAGGTCGGCGGTCGTCACTGCATAGACGAAGCCGGAGCAGACCGCCTGCAGGTCGAAGGCAAAACCGTGGTGCATGCCGAGCCGGTTCTGGATCTCGACCGCGGTCGCGGGAAAGGTGTTGTTGGGCGTCGAGGTCGCCAGCACGATCAGGTCGATGTCGTCAGCCGTCAGGCCGGCGTTGTCGAGGGCTGCGCGCGCTGCCGCCTCGCCCAGCGAGGCCGTCGTCTCGTCGTCGGCCGCGATGTGGCGCTGGCGAATACCGGTGCGCTGGACGATCCACTCGTCCGACGTCTCGACCATGCCTTCGAAATCGGCATTCTTCATAATGCGGCGGGGCAGCGCGGCGCCCGTGCCGCGCACGACTGATCTGATCAATGCTCTTTCCTATTCCTTTGCGTCGATGACGACGTCGGATTTCCGGATTGTCTGGGCATTCGGATTGCGGGCATGGAACAGGTCGAGATCGGCTTCGATGCGGTCAAGCAGATTGTTACGCACCATGTCGTAGCCAAGCTCGATCGCCGCCGCGAAGCCATCCGAATCAGCCCCGCCATGGCTTTTCACCACGATGCCGTTCAACCCGAGGAAGACGCCGCCATTGGAGCGGCCGACATCCATCTTCTCGCGCAGACGATCGAAGGCGGTCTTGGCAAAGATATAGCCGATCCTGGCCATCAGCGTCCGGTTCATCGCCGCGCGCAGATAGCCGGCGATCTGCCTGACCGTGCCTTCCGCCGTCTTGAGCGCGATATTGCCGGCAAATCCTTCGGTAACGACGACGTCGACACTGCCCTTGCCGATGTCGTCACCCTCGACAAAGCCATGGTAGTTCATCGAGGCCATGTTGGCCTCGCGCAGCATACGGCCCGCCTCCTTGACCTCCTCCTGGCCCTTGATCTCCTCGACGCCGACATTGAGCAGGCCGACGCTCGGCCGTTCGATGCCGAAAACCGAGCGCGCCATGCCGGTGCCTAGAATGGCAAAATCAACCAGTTGATGCGCATCGGCGCCGATGGTAGCGCCGACGTCCAGTACCACGCTTTCGCCGCGCAATGTCGGCCAGAGCGCCGCGATTGCCGGGCGATCGATGGTCGCCATGGTGCGAAGGCAGAATCTGGACATCGCCATCAACGCGCCGGTATTGCCGGCCGAGATGCAGGCATCGGCAGTGCCTGCCTTGACCGCCTCGACGGCCTTCCACATCGATGATTTCCAGCGACCATGGCGCAGCGCCTGGCTCGGCTTGTCGTCCATCCGGACTGCGATCTCGCAGTGGATGAACTCGCTCACTTCCGCCAGCTTGGGGAATTTGGCGAGTTCGGGCCGTACCACTTCTTCACGCCCATAAATGACGAAGCGTATATCCGGCCGGCGGGTGGCGACAGTCATGAGCGCCGGGATGACCACGCTTGGCCCGTGATCGCCGCCCATGGCATCAATGGAAATCCTGATCACGCGGTGTTCATCTCACGGTTGCTTGGCCAGCGGGCTTGCCAAGGTACGGGGCTCGCGAAGGTTCGGCGAAAATAACGGTTTTGGGCTGCCACACAACCAACTTTTCTCAAATTGGGTCAGCTATCAGGATTTTCCCAATAGTGATCTGAGCTTTTGCTGGAATTCATTCTCCACAGGCTCGGCATCGCCGGCGGCCTCCAGCGACACACCCGGCTTGCGCGGATAGGGATCGATCGCCAAGCCAAAGAACTGTTCGGCAAGCGCCCCGACGTCGATCGCGTCGCCGGAAAAGGTTTCCGGGCTATCCGGCCCTTCGGCGTCGAGCAGGATCTCACCGCCGCCGTCGAAACCTTGCCGCCCGAGCTTGGATTGCTCCGGCAGGAACAGTGCTTCGATCGGCTCGTCGATATGCGCCTCGACCGGGTCGAGGGTGACGATGCAGGCCTGCGTTATATCGGCCTCGACATGGCCGCTGACTTTCACTCCGTTGCGCTTCCAGGGCTCGACCAGGAGTTCGGCGCGATAGTTTTCGACCGAAAGCAGCTCGTGCTCGGCGGCCAGCAGGGCGCGCTGCCCGGCGTCGGCATCGATCACCACCGGCAGCCCCTTTTGCGGCAGCCGGGCGACATTTGCCCGGAATGACACTGGGCTGTGGGTATCAGGATGTTTCATCTTCGCCTCCACTTCGCCACCTTCATTCGGCCTGCCGCCGCTCAAGCGTTGGCCACGGGAAATGCCACCGTGCCGGAAACGATCGATTCGGTCGGCTGTTGCGTAAGTTGCCTGGATGCATCGGCGGCATAGAGTGCCAGTTGCGACGCTTGCGGCCAGGCGCCGGCATCGGGCCTGACATTGCGGGCAAGGGCGGCGGCAAGTGCATCATGGTCATTTCGTTGCAGCGCATCGTCATAGGCGGCGGTGCGGCCATAGAACATCTTCGCCAGTTTCCGCATGCGCTTCGGCACGCCGACGTCGCCAATGCCCAATTCCCGCAACGAATGTTCGACATCCATGAAGAACTCGTCGATCAGCACCTGCGCAACCTCTGCCGCAGCACCACCCTCGCCGCGCAACCGGTGCTGGAACAGGAACATGTGCAACGACAGCATCTCGAAGCGGCCGAGCGGCGTGTCCGGCACGTTCCAGGCGGAATAAAACACCGTTTGCCGCGCCGCCGCCACGATTTGTGCGTAAAGCGCCTCGGTGATGGCGCGGTTGGCATGACGTTCGCGGCCAAAGAGGCGCTGGAACATTTGAGGGTGGTCTCCCGGGACCGTTTGTTGAAGTGGCCTTGTTGCATCGGCAAGCAAGCTGGTTTACCGGTTTTGCGGCCCAGCGCAAGTTGCGGCCAGCTTATGGAGTTGTAGTTGCGCGCGCTGAAATTCAAGTCGACTTTCCTGCCCAGGCCCGCCGGTGCGGTTTCGCTGCTGGTGATCGCCGCGGCGCTTTCCGCCTGCAATTCGTCCAAGATGATCGGCGATCTCAATCCGAGCGAGACGCTGACGCAGGGCTACGTCATTGACCAGCAGGCGATCGACCTGGTGCCGGTCGGCTCAAGTCGCGAACAGGTGCTGCTGGCGCTCGGCACTCCCTCGACGAAGGCGACCTTCGACAACGAGGCCTTTTATTACATTTCGCAGACGCGCAAGCGCTATGTCGCCTTCGACAAGCCGCGGCTGGTCGACCAGCATGTGCTGGCGGTCTATTTTGGCGATGACGGGCGCGTCACCCAGATCGCCAATTACGGCCTGAAGGACGGCAAGGTGTTCGACTTCATCTCGCGCACCACGCCGACCGGCGGCAAGGACCAGAACTTCCTCAGCCAGATCATCAGTGGCGCCAGCAAGCTGGCGCCTGGTGTTCCGGGCGCCAGCGGCAGCAGCACGCTCGGCGGCACCTGATCCACCCCGGCGGTATCGGCTTTCGTTCCTTTCGCTTCCCTGTAAGCGGCACATCTCAGGCAATGAAAAACCCGCGGGAGCGATCCCGCGGGTTTTGTCTTGAGTCGTAGCGGCTGAGCTTAGCCGTGCGCGAGCACGGCCAGCAACAGCAGCGCGACGATATTGGTGATCTTGATCGCCGGGTTGACCGCCGGCCCAGCAGTATCCTTGTAGGGATCACCCACCGTGTCGCCGGTCACCGAGGCCTTGTGCGCTTCGGAGCCCTTGAGGTGCTTGAGGCCGTCCTTGTCGACGAAACCGTCTTCGAACGACTTCTTGGCGTTGTCCCAGGCACCGCCGCCGGAGGTCATCGAGATGGCAACGAACAGGCCGTTGACGATGACGCCGAGCAGCGAGGCGCCGAGCGCGGCAAAGGCGGATGCCTTCGAACCGGAGATCAGGAGGACGCCGAAATAGACCACCAGCGGCGCCAGCACCGGCAGCAATGACGGAACGATCATCTCCCGGATCGCTGCCTTGGTCAGAAGGTCGACGGCGCGCGCATAGTTCGGCTTCGAGGTGCCGGCCATGATGCCCGGATCCTCGCGGAACTGCTTGCGCACCTCCTGGACGATAGCACCCGCGGCGCGGCCGACGGCGGTCATGGCGATGCCGCCGAACAGATACGGGATCAGGCCACCGAAGATCAGGCCGGCGACGACGTAAGGATTGGAGAGGTCGAAGGAGACGTCGCCCATGCCCTGGAAGTAGGGGTATTTGTCGCCATTGGCGGCAAAGAACTTCAGGTCGTTAGAGTAGGCCGCGAACAGCACCAGCGCGCCGAGGCCGGCCGAACCGATAGCGTAGCCCTTGGTTACCGCTTTGGTGGTGTTGCCGACCGCGTCGAGCGCGTCGGTGGACTGGCGCACTTCCTTTGGCAGGCCGGCCATTTCGGCAATGCCGCCGGCATTGTCGGTGACCGGGCCGAAGGCGTCGAGCGCGACGATCATGCCGGCGAGGCCAAGCATCGTCGTCACCGCGATCGCCGTGCCGTAGAGGCCGGCAAGCTGGTATGTCGAGATGATGCCGCCGACGATGACGATCGCCGGCAACGCCGTCGATTCCAGCGAGACCGCTAGGCCCTGGATGACGTTGGTGCCGTGACCGGTGACCGAGGCCTGGGCGATGGAGTTCACCGGACGCTTGTTGGTGCCGGTATAATATTCGGTGATCACCACGATGAGGCCGGTCACTACAAGGCCGACCAGGCCGCAGATGAACAGGTTCGTGCCGGTGATGGCCATGCCGGCGACGGTGCCGATCTCACCCCAGCCGATGCATGCCGAAGTGGCAACGGCAAGGCCGACAATCGACAGCAGGCCGGTGACGATCAGGCCCTTGTAGAGCGCGCCCATGATCGAGCCGCTGGAACCGAGCTTGACGAAGAAGGTGCCGACGATCGAGGTCAGGATGCAGGCGCCGCAGATGGCCAGCGGATAGAGCATGGCCGCGCCGAGAACGGCGGTGCCACCGAAGAAGATGGAGGCGAGGACCATGGTGGCGACCACGGTCACCGCATAGGTCTCGAACAGGTCGGCGGCCATGCCGGCGCAATCGCCGACATTGTCGCCGACATTGTCGGCAATGGTCGCCGGATTGCGTGGATCGTCTTCGGGAATGCCGGCTTCAACCTTGCCGACGAGATCCCCGCCGACGTCGGCGCCTTTTGTGAAGATGCCGCCGCCAAGACGGGCGAAGATCGAGATCAGCGAGGCGCCGAAGCCGAGCGAAACAAGCGAGTCGATGACGACGCGATCGTTTGGCTGCAGTCCCATGAACTGGGTCAGGATCAGGTAGTAGATCGAGACGCCGAGCAGGGCCAGGCCAGCAACCAGCATGCCAGTGATGGCGCCCGACTTGAAGGCGATCTCGAGGCCGGCAGCGAGGCTGTTGGAAGCTGCCTGCGCGGTGCGCACATTGGCGCGCACCGAGACGTGCATGCCGATGAAGCCAGCGGCACCCGATAGAACGGCGCCGATCAGGAAGCCGATGGCGGCGGTGATCGAAAGCAGCCACCAGGCGAGCAGCAGGACCACAACGCCGACCATGGCGATGGTGGTGTATTGGCGCGCCAGATAAGCCTGAGCGCCTTCGCGGATGGCCGCGGAAATTTCCTGCATGCGTGCATTGCCCTGATCGGCCGCGAGGACCGAACGTGTCGCCCAGATGGCGTAAAGGACTGAAAGCAGACCGCAGGCGATGACAGCAGAAATTATGGTCATTGCCGAATTTTCCTCGATTGGTGGCCCAAAAGAACCCCTCCCCGGACCGTTGAGACAGGGACGAATTTTCCGCAACCGGAATCCGTCCCTTCGCAGCGGCTTATGCGAAACAGGGCTCAGAACGTCAAGATATTGTTCGGTTCCTGTCCGGCTTTCGCCCAAAAGATCCCGGGTTTCGTCCAAAAGGCCGGACGGCAGTGCGCCTGTCGACACTGCCATCCGGTTAGATCGATTGAAATCGGCGAACGGCCGTCAGGCTTTGCGCGGGTCGCCGTCCGGCTGGATGACGAAGACCAGCACCACCAGCATGGTCATGTAGAATTTGAACGCCGCCTCCTGACCATTCCATGTTGAAGACTGCCACATGGCGAACCACTCGCCGCCAACGACCATGAAGCCGAAATACCAAACGAGGAAACCCATGGTGGCGGCAATGATGGCGAACTTCTTGGCGTCGTTGAAAGCCTGTCCGCTGGCGTTGCGCGCCTGCCAGAGTTGCCAGGCGGCGATCAGGTAGAGCAGACAGGTCAGCGCCTCGCCAATAATGATCAGCCAGTAGCCTGCCGTCCACAAGGCCGGGCTGGTGATCGAGCGGTACATCAGCGCATTGCCGGGAAAGGTCGTGTCCATGCTCAGCACATGCTGGACAAAGGCGAAGTTTGAGCCGTAATCGGTGATGTTGCCGAAGGCGACGAGGAAGGCGAAAGCCGCCAGACACAAACACATGACGATCTTGGAGAAACGCGCGGTCATGGCAAGAACTCCTGCTGAAAGATCGGGGCATCGCACTCATCAATCGCCGAGTCCCGAAGATCGCGCAACGGGTGGGCCAGTGATCATCGTGCTCACAGCCATTGCGAGACATTATGCCGGCAAGCAAGACATTGCCGAGACTATCGAAGCCCTCGATCTCGACGGTGATTGCGCTGTGGGCGACTTGGTCTCTGTGGTTAGAGCCGGCACACAGCATGATTTCGCCATCATCCGCCGCCGCTGGGTCGCCAGCGAAACGGGCACCACGCTCGAACTGACGCTCGACCATCCAGCGCGTTCAACGGGCCGCTGAAAGAAACGAACTTCGCCCCGAGAGGTTACTCGGCCTCGCGTCCCATGCGCCGAGCCGTGTAGCGCTCGATCGCCGACAGCCCATCATAGATCAGCACTGCAAGGGCGGCGACGATCAGGCCGCCCTGCAGGATGAAGGCGAGGTTGTTCGATAGCAGGCCGGCGATGATCACCTCGCCCAATGTCCTCGCCGCCACCGTCGAGCCGATGGTCGCGGTGGCGAGGCTGATCACCACCGACAGCCGGATACCGCCGAGAATGATCGGCGCGCTGAGCGGCAGCTCGACCTTGACCAGCCTTTGCCAGCCAGTCATGCCGGCGCCACGCGCCGCCTCGACGACGTTGGCCGGCAGCGTCGTCAGGCCGGTCAGCGCGTTCTCGAAGATCGGCAGCAGCCCATAGAGAAACAGCGCAATCAGCGTCGGCTTTTCGCCGAAGCCGACCGCCGGCACGGCAAGCGCCAGCACCGCCACCGGTGGAAAGGTCTGGCCTATATTGACCAGGCTGCGCGACAGCGGCAGGAATTCGGCGCCGGCTGGCCTGGTGACCAGGATGGCGAGCGCGACCGCAACGATTGTCGCGGCAACCGTTGCGATCAGCACGGTCCGCAGATGCAGCAGCGTTAGCGTCAACAGGCTGCCCTGATTGTAGATTACCGGCGCATTGTTCTCTGTCAGCGGCTTCAGCAGCGGTTCGAACCAGCCGGGATTGGTGACGAAGGCGATAAGCACCACCACCACGGCAAGCCTGAGCAGTGATGGAAGCCAAGCCTTTAAGCCAGCCTCTTTCATGCCGGCCTCGCCGCGCGCTTGACCAGCCCGTCCACCGTGACGCGGCCAAGCGGCTTGCCGTCGGTATCCTTCACCGGCAGCGCCGGGCGGCCCGACCACAGGAGTTCGGCGAGCGCGTCGCGCTGGCTGGCATCACCGGGGATCGCCTCGCCTTCGGCGGTGCCTTTTTCCACCGCGTCGCGGACCCGGCCAAGCGACAACAGCCGGAACGGTTTTTCGCTGGCACCTACCAGGGTTTCGACAAACGCACTGGCCGGTTTTGCCAGTATCTCGGCCGGCCCGGCATATTGCACCACTTTGCCGCCATCCATCACTGCGATCTTGTCGCCCATGTGAACAGCCTCCTCCATGTCATGGGTGACAAGGATGATGGTGGTGCCGAAGCGCTTCTGGATCGCCAGCAGATCCTCCTGCGCCTTGTTGCGAATGATCGGATCGAGCGCGCCGAACGGCTCGTCCATCAACAGCACGTTGGGTTCCGCGGCAAGCGCGCGGGCGACGCCGACGCGCTGCTGCTGGCCGCCGGAAAGCTCATGCGGATAGCGTGGCCCGTAGGCTTGCGGGTCGAGCTGGTAGAGCGTCATCAGCTCGTCGACGCGGGCCTTGATGCGGTTGGCATCCCAGCCGAGCAATACCGGCACAGTGGCGATGTTCTGCGCCACCGTGCGATGCGGAAACAGGCCATGGCCCTGGATGGCATAGCCGATGCTGCGACGCAGCTCGTAATCCGGCACCGAGCGGTTGTCTACGCCGTCGAGCTTGATCACGCCCGATGTCGGCTCGACCAGCCGGTTGATCATGCGAAGCAGCGTCGTCTTGCCGGAGCCGGAGGTGCCGACGATGACGGCGATGCTGCGCGGCTCGATTACTATCGACACGTCGTCGACAACTGTCGTCTCGCCGTAGCGCTTGGTGATGCCTTCGATCTCGATCATGCCGTTTCAACCCTGCGCTTGCTGGCGGTCATTTCGATCACTGCATCGAGGATGATGGCGGCGGCGAAGGCCAGCGCCACCGTGGGCACGGCGCCAAGCAGCACCAGGTCCATCGCCGTCTGGCCGACGCCCTGGAACACGAACACACCAAAGCCGCCGCCGCCGATCAACGCGGCAATCGTGGCGAGGCCGATATTCTGCACCAGCACGATGCGGATGCCGGTGAGGATCACCGGGAAGGCCAGCGGAAACTCGACGCCGAACAGCCGCTGGCGGTCGGTCATGCCCATGCCGCGCGCTGCGTCGTTGGCGGCACGTGGCACACCGGCAAGGCCGACCACGGTGTTGGCCACCACCGGCAGCAGCGAATAAAGGAACAGGGCGACGAAAGCCGGCGCTGTGCCGATGCCGCGAATGCCGAGCGCGGCAGCTCCCGGCACATGCGAAGCAACCCAGCCGAGCGGTGCGATCAAGAGGCCGAACAGCGCGATCGAAGGAATAGTCTGGATGATGTTCAGTACGTTGAGCACACCGGCCCGCAATTTCTCGACGCGGTGGCAAAGGATGCCTAGCGGCAAGCCGATAATTACTGCTGCCGCCAGTGAACCCAGCGCCAACGTCACGTGCTTGGAGCCTTCCGCCCAAAAACTATCTGCGCGATTGAAATATTCCTTGAGGATCGACAGGCTGTTCCAGCTCCCCGAGACCAGCAGCAGGCCGATCGCCGCTGCGGCGACAACAAGCACGCCGACCCGTGCCTGCGGCGACAGGTTCAGCCTTGTAAGCACGTCGGCGAGCAGAAGCGTGAAGGCGAAGATAAGCAGCCAGAAGCCCGAAGCCGGCGAGACACGGGCGAAGGTGTTGCCGGCAGGCGTCAGGAAGCTGCCGGCAACGCCGATCAGCAGCGCCAGCGCCGCAAGTGCAACCACACTGGCGACGAGGCGCAGAGCAAGCGGCGTTTTCAGCAATGCAATGAGCGCCGCTGCGACAACAATCGCCATCAATACCGGACCGACCGCCGCAGGCAAAGATTCGAGGATCGAGCGCGCCTCGCCGGGTACGATGCGATTGGCGCGGAACGTGGCGAATGGTGCCGCAAAAGCCGCATAGGCTGATATCGCCGCGATGATCACGCCGAGCTTGTCGAACCGGATGCGCACGCCCTCCCCCATCGGCCGATCCGGCGCACCTCGAAAGCGGCGCGCCGGAATCGCCTTACTTCAGGAAGCCGTTCTTTTTCAAAAAGTCCTCAGCGACGCCCTTGACCGGCTCGCCGCCAACCTGCACGCGGCCATTCAACTCCTGCAGCGTGACGAGATCGAGCTTGGCGAAGACCGGCTTCAGCAGCGTCTCGATTTCGGGATGCTCCTTCAGCACCGCCTCGCGGATGATCGGCGCCGGCTGATAGACCGGCTGCACACCCTTGTCGTCTTCAAGCACGACGAGGCCGGAAGGCGCGATGCCGCCGTCGGTGCCATAGACCATGGCGGCGTTGGCGCCGTTAGTCTGGTTGGCCGCAGCGGCAATGGTCGCCGCCGTGTCGCCGCCCGACAGCGTGATCAACTGGTCCGGCTTCAGTGTGAAGCCATAGGTCGTCTGGAAAGCGGGCAGCGCGGCCGCCGAATTGACGAACTCGGCGGAGGCCGCCAGCACCACCTTGCCGCTGCCCGAAACGTATTTGCCGAAGTCGGACAGCGTCACAAGCTTGTTGGTCTCGGCGACCTCCTTGCGCAGGGCGATCGCCCAGGTGTTGTTGGCCGGTGACGGGGACAGCCAGACGATCTTGTTGGCGTCGTAGTCGAGCTTCTTGGCAGTCTCGTACGCCTTGGCGGCATCTTTCCAGACCGGATCGTCGGCCTTCTCGAAGAAGAAGGCGGCGTTGCCGGTGTATTCCGGATAGATGTCGATCTCGCCGGCTGTAATCGCCTTGCGTACCACGGGCGTGCCGCCGAGCTGGATGCGGTCGGTGGTCTGGATATTATTGGCGTTCAGCACCAGCTGGATGATGTTGCCGAGCACACCGCCCTCGGTGTCGATCTTCGACGACACCACCACCTGGGCGCTTGCCGAGGCTGCCGTGATGCCGAGCCCCAGTACAGCACCGGCCAGAACCTTGATTGAAAACATCTCACAAATCCCTTGCTGTGAACCGGAATACGGCTGCCGCATATGAGCATGGCTTCGATGCCCCGTCGGGGTACACGGTTTCATAAGAAGAGGGATGGGCGCAATAATTTTGTTCGAATGCGAGTGACTCCGCTGCCGCGCCGTCCCGACAGCGTGACGTCAGTTGGCCGCGCGCAAGCCCGTCATCTTCAACACGCCCAGTGCCACGAAGCACAGCACGACGACCGGGAAAATCATCCAGTTCAGCATCTCCCAGCCCCAGGCATTGTAGACCGCCCCCGACATCAGTGAGGCGAAGGCGACGGAGCCGAACAGGACGAAATCGTGGAACCCCTGGACCTTGCCTTTTTCGGACGGCTGGTAGCTGTCGGCCACCATGGCGGTGGCGCCGATGAAGCTGAAGTTCCAGCCGAGGCCGAGCAGGATCAGCGTCGTCCAGAACTGCCACAGTGCCAACCCCGACAGCGCGACTATACCGCAGCCAATGAGCAGCACCAGGCCGATGGCCACGATCCGCTCCGCGCCAAAACGATGGATCAGCGACCCCGTAAAGAAGCTCGGCGCGAACATCGCCATGACGTGCCAGGAAATGCCGAGCGTGGCGTCGTCGGTCGACAGGCCGCAGCCGACCATGGCCAGCGGCGCTCCGGTCATGACGAAGCTCATCAGCGCGTAGCTGCCGACGGCGCAAAACAGCGCCGCGACGAAGCGCGGCCTGGTGACGATTTCTGAGAGCGGCCGGGCGTCGCTGTCGGCGATTTCCACCTTGTCGGTTGCCTTGGCCGGGATGCGCAACAAAGAGAGAATGGCGCCGCCGACCGCCGCCAGCACCAGGATGGACGCAAACGAGCCGGCAAACTTCACCGGCGAGAACAGATCGCCGGTGAAGATGACGATCTGCGGCCCAAGGATGGCGGTGACGATGCCGCCGGCCAGCACGAAGGAGATGGCGCGCGCCTTGAATTCAGGCGGCGCATTGTCGGCGGCGGCAAAGCGGAACTGCTGGACGAAGGCGCCGCCGATCCCGATCACGGCCAAGCCGAAAGCGAACAGCCAGAAGCTGGCATGAAACAGCGCCAGCGTGGCGACCAGGCCGCCAAGTGCTGTCACCGCCGTGCCGGTCATGAAACCGTCGCGCTGGCCGAGCCGGCGGATGATCGCCGCGGCCGGCAGGGAACCGAGCGCCACGCCGACATTGAAACCGGTGATCGGCGCGGTTGCCAGCGACTTGTCGGCGTCGAGCAGGTACTGCCCGGCCAATCCGCCCATGGAAATGGCGATGGGTGCGGCCGAGCCGATGATCGCCTGCGAGGCTGCGAGGATGAAGGCGGTACGACGCGCTTCCTTGCCGGCCTCAACGGCGACGACAGCAGTCATGAGGCGTCCTTGCCGCGGCCCTCGCCACGCACCCGGCGCGACACGCGATCGAGCACCGCATTGACCAGTTTCGGCTCGTCTTCTTCGTAAAATGCCTTGGCGATGTCGACATATTCGGAGACGATGACCGCCACCGGCACGTCCTCGCGCTGCATCAGCTCGTAGACGCCGGCGCGCAATATGGCGCGCAATGTCGAATCGAGCCTCGACAGCGGCCAGTCCTCGGTCAGCGCCTGTCGGATGATCGGATCGATGGTCTTCTGGTGCTCGACGACGCCGGCAAGAATGGCGCGAAACCATTGCGCATCGGCTTCGCGATAGAGCGCGCCGTCGACTTCCTTGCCGAGCCTGAACGCCTCGTATTCAGCGGTGATCTCAAATACGCCGCTGCCGGCGACGTCCATCTGGTAGAGCGCCTGCACGGCGGCCAGACGGGCAGCACCACGCTTGTTGGCGTGACGAACCGCAGGCTGTCCGGGCGCAGCGGGTTCGCTCACGATGGCTCTCCCAACTGCTGCTTGAGCGCAATCATTGTGAGCGCCGCACGCGCCGCAAAGCCGCCCTTGTCGCCTTCCGAACGCCTGGCCCGTGTCCAGGCCTGTTCGTCGTTTTCGGTGGTCAGGATGCCGTTGCCGATGCAGACCGAATCCTGCACGGACAGGTCCATCAGGGCACGGCTGGAATCATTGGCGACGATATCGAAATGATAAGTGTCGCCGCGGATCACCGTGCCGAGGGCGACGAAACCGTCATAGTTCGTCCCGCCTTCGGAGGCACCGTCGAGCGCGAAGGAAATCACCGCCGGGATTTCGAGCGAGCCAGGAACGGTGACGACATCGTATGTCGCGCCCGCTTCGTCGAGCGCGCTGGTCGCGCCTTCGAGCAACGCGTCCGCAAGGTCGTCGTGAAAGCGCGCCTCGATGACAAGAAGGTGGGCCTTCTTCTTCGGACGGATGAACGCTTTGCCGTGTTGGGATGTGCCTGCCATAGATGTCTCCGGGGATCGCCGGTGACTTAGGCCGAAGCCGGTTTGATCGCAAGCGGAAGATTGCCGAACGAACTTTCAAGGCCAACCCGGTGGCGGTCGCATCAGGGAATGGGCTTTATGGACGACCGCCTCAAAGTCCCTCCTTCGCCGCCTCCACCAATCGCGCCGCGTAGCGGGCCATGGTGTCGATCTCGAGATTGACCCAGTCGCCGACCTGGCGTTCGCCCCAGGTGGTGACGGTCAGCGAATGGTGGATCAACAGCACGTCGAAGCGGGTGCCTTCGACCTTGTTGACGGTGAGCGAAGTGCCGTCGAGTGCGACGGAACCCTTGGGGGCGATGAATTTGGCAAGCTCGCGCGGTGCTTCCAGGGTAAAGCGCACGGCGTCACCCTCTTCCTTGCGGGCCACGATCTCGGCCATGCCGTCGACATGGCCTGACACGATATGGCCGCCAAGCTCGTCGCCGATCTTCAGCGCCCGCTCCAGGTTGATGCGCGTGCCGGATTTCCAGCCCATCGCGGTCGTCAGCCTGAGCGCCTCTTCCCAGGCCTCGACCTCGAACCAACTTGCGTTGGCGCCATCTTCCGGCAATCCCGTCACCGTCAGGCAGACACCGCCGCAGGAAATCGAGGCGCCGATGGCAATGGTCTGCGGATCGTAGGCGGTGTCGATACGCAAACCTACGCCTTCCCTGAGCGGCTTCACGGCAGCGACGGTGCCGACATCGGTGACGATTCCAGTGAACATTAGTTTGGCCCCGTGAACATCAGTTCGGTCCTAGATGTCTCTTATCCATTCCGCATATGTGTCTTCGCCGAAACGCATGTTGCGCAATTTGCGAAATCCCGGTGGGATATTGTTGGCATCGATCGGCGATGCAATGCCGCCCTCGCCGATCGCGTCCGGCCCCCGAAACAGCACGATGCGATCAACCAGTTGTTCGTCGAGGAACGCCTTGGCCACCCTGGCGCCGCCCTCGACCAGGACGCTGGCCATGCCGAGCGCCGCCAGATCCTCGAGCAGTTCCGGCAACGCAATATCGCCTTCATACGTCTCAGTGCCGATGAAGCGCACGCCGGCGCGTTCGAGTGCGGCGCGCCGGTGCGGATCGGCCTCGGCGCAGGCAGCGATATAGAGCGGCACGCGGTCGACGCCGGCGACCAGTTTCGAAGTCTCGGGTAGCCTGATCTGACGGTCGAGCACGATGCGCGCCGGCGAACGGCTCTCCAGTCCCGGAAGCCTAACCGTCAGCGCCGGATCGTCCTCCAGTGCCGTGCCGATGCCGATCAATATGCCATCGGCTTCGGCGCGCATCAGATAAACTTCGCGCCGGGCGATATCGCCGGTGATGGAGATCTGTCCCTCGCCTTTCACGCCGATCTTGTTGTCGCTCGAAAGCGCAAGCTTCAGAATCACTTCCGGGCGTTTTTTCAGAGATCGAATCAAATAGCCGGCCATCTGCTCCGCGGCCTCGGCCGCCAGCACTTTTTCCACCACCTCGACGCCGGCGGCATGCAAGATTGCATAGCCCTTGCCGGAAACACGCGGGTCCGGATCGCTGGCAGCGCCGACCACACGCGTCACGCCGGCACTGACCAGCGCATTGGCGCAAGGCGGCGTGCGGCCGTGATGGGCGCAAGGCTCCAGCGTTACATAGGCGGTGGCGCCGCGCGCCAGTTCGCCGGCCTCCGCCAAAGCCTCGGTCTCGGCATGCGGCCGGCCGCCGACGGCCGTGACGCCGCTGCCGACGATCATCGGCCCATCGCCGTCGTCGCGTACGATCAGCGTGCCGACGGAAGGATTGGTCGAGGTCCGGCCGGCATTCCTGCGCGACAGCCTAAGGGCTGCCGCCATATAGCGGCGATCGAGGACCTCTTGCTCCGCCGTGCTGCGCTCGGACCTTGCCATGCTCAGCCGGCGTCCTCTTCGCTCTTCAGCTCTTCGCCCCTAGGCTCGTCAGTTTTGAGCTCGTCGCCCTTGAGCTCACCCAACACGTCGTGGAAATCCTTGGCCTCGCGGAAATTACGGTAGACGGAGGCAAAGCGCACATAGGCGACATCATCGAGTGACTTCAGTGCCTCCATGACCAGCCGGCCCACTTCGCCGGATGCGACTTCGGTCTCGCCCGAGCTCTCAAGCTGGCGCACGATGCCGGTCACCGCGCGGTCGATGCGCTCGGGATCGACATTGCGCTTGCGTACCGCGATTTCGACCGAGCGCAGCAGCTTGTCGCGGTCGAATGGCACCTTGCGTCCAGACTTCTTCACCACGACGAGGTCGCGCAGCTGTACCCGCTCGAAAGTGGTGAAGCGGCCGCCGCAATCCGGGCAGACGCGCCGCCTGCGGATCGCCGCGCCGTCTTCGGCGGGCCGCGAATCCTTCACCTGCGTATCTTCAGACTGGCAGTAGGGACAGCGCATGGAGAGCCTTCGGTTCGCGATTCTCGTGGAGCGAAAGGCTTAGAGGTTTTTGCCACGATGGCAAAGTATGGCCGATGACCGATCGCGCCTCTGAGATAGCGAGGCACGAGGAAAATTGCGAGAGCGGCAATCAGTTGGACGGCAATACGCCAATCAGGGAGCGACGTCGCCGGTCGGGAAGCCGCAGGACGTGCCGAGATAGCGATAGGCCTTGGTGAAGCCGTCCATCGATATGGTCGCGACCGGCTTGTCGGCCAAGCTGACATCGAGGGCGCTGGTACGGCGCATGGCACGCAGTATGGCAAGCGTGGTCTCGGGCTTGTTGTTCATCATCCACTGTCCGTCGGCGATAAGATGAAAACCAGCCTTGATCTTGTCGTTGACGTCGCGGAACACGGCCGGGATGTTGTCACCCTTGGGCAAGTCACTGTTTTTCACGGCGATGATGAGGCTCGGATAGCCCTCGGGCGGCAGCACGTCGCCATTCGAGATGGCCAGCGTAAGGGTGCCGCTGGTCCCGTTAGCGTCGAAAAAGACCGTCGAGGCGGCACAGGTCTTGCGCACATCCTCACCGGTGTTGACCTCGTCCACCGTGGTGGACCACCTGCCGAAGGTCTCTGTCTTGGGTGCTGCTGGCGTCGGCTCGGTCTGCGCCAAGGCGGCGTCGGACTGCTGCGAGATGGCTAAGGTGAGCAAGGCGCCAACGCTGGCGAAACGGAAAATTCGCATCATCATCAAGCCTCTCCGAGATGCCGCCGTGCCCAGTTGATCGGCGCCGTCACAGTTGGGGAACGACGCCCTGCGTCAGCCAAGATAGGGGTAAAGCGGAAAACGATCCGTCAATGCCGCCACCTTGGTCTTCACGGCTGCCTCGACGGCCGCATTGCCCTCGTCGGAATTGGCGACTTTCAGTCCATCCAGCACTTCGGCGATCAGCTTGCCGATCTCGCGGAACTCGGCCTGGCCGAAGCCGCGCGTGGTGCCGGCCGGCGTGCCGAGCCGAACGCCGGAGGTGACGAAAGGCTTTTCCGGGTCGAAGGGGATGCCGTTTTTGTTGCAGGTGATGTTGGCGCGGCCAAGGGCAGCCTCGGCGCGCTTGCCGGTGGCGTTCTTGGGGCGCAGGTCGACCAGCATCAGATGGTTGTCGGTGCCGCCGGAGACGATGTCGAGACCGGTCTCCTGCAGACTGGAGGCCAGCGCCTTGGCATTGGCGACGACGCTCTCGGCATAGATCTTGAAGCTCGGCTTCAGCGCCTCGCCCAGAGCCACCGCCTTGGCGGCGATGACATGCATCAGCGGTCCACCCTGCAGGCCGGGGAAGACGGCCGAATTCATCTTTTTGGCAATATCCTCGTCGTTGCAAAGGATCATGCCGCCGCGCGGGCCGCGCAGCGATTTGTGCGTCGTGGTGGTGACCACGTGGGCATGCGGCAGCGGCGAAGGATGCATGCCGCCGGCGACCAGGCCGGCGATGTGGGCCATATCGACCATCAGATAGGCACCGATCGAATCGGCGATCTCGCGAAAACGCTTCCAGTCCCAGACGCGTGAATAGGCGGTGCCGCCAGCCAGGATCAGCTTTGGCCTGGTCTCATGGGCGGTCTTCTCGATCGCGTCCATGTCGAGCAGATGATCTTCCCTGCGCACGCCATAGGAGACAACCTTGAACCATTTGCCGCTCATATTGACCGGCGAGCCATGCGTCAGGTGCCCGCCGGAATTGAGGTCGAGGCCCATGAAGGTGTCGCCGGGCTGCAGCAGCGCCAGGAACACCGCCTGGTTCATCTGGCTGCCGGAATTCGGCTGGACGTTGGCGAAGTTGCAGCCGAACAGCTTTTTCGCGCGTTCGATGGCCAGTTCCTCGGCGACATCGACGAATTGGCAGCCGCCATAGTAGCGCTTGCCCGGATAGCCCTCGGCATATTTGTTGGTCATGATCGACCCTTGCGCCTCGAGCACGGCGCGCGAGACGATGTTTTCCGAGGCAATCAGCTCGATCTCGTGGCGCTGGCGGCCGAGTTCGTTGCGGATCGCGCCGAAAATCTCGGGGTCGGCATCGGCAAGCGTGGTTTCGAAGAAGGATTCGAATTTGTTCGACACTGCCGCTGCTGTTGCCATGGGCTGAAATCCTCAAGGTTCGGGGTCTGTCGCGCCATTAACACAGTTGCTTTCGGCCCGCCACGTTTGCAGCGCGAAATTTGCTGGCCGGATTGCGGCAGCCCCCCTGAAAGCACATTATTTCTTCGCCTGCCGGCCGGCAGCAGGGCTTCGCGTGATCTCCTGAACAGCCCCGCATGGTTTGCATATGATCCGTGGCGAAAACCGATTTTCGGAATCATGCGCAAAGCTCAGGGAACGACGGCGACAATAAAAAGGCCGCCCTTCCGGCGGCCTTTTTGCAAATGAACTCAGCTGCTTAGAGCGCGGATGTGATCTGCAGCTCGTTGGCCCCGTCGAGGCCGTAAATGTCGTCGCGGAACTGCACCACGCCCGGCCCCGTCGACCAGGCCGAGATGTAGAGGAAATAGACCGCCACCGGATTGGTGACCTGCACCGGGACGTTTTCGCCGCTCTTGATGGCCGCCTCGAAATGCTGGCGATTCCAGCCCGGCGTGTCGCGCAGGATCCAGGTGACGAGATCGCGCACATTCTGGACGCGCACGCAGCCCGAGGAATCGAAGCGCATCATCTTGCCAAACAGGCTCTGCTGCGGCGTGTCGTGCATGTAGACGCCGTCCGGGCTGGGGAAATTGATCTTGACCGAGGCCATCGCGTTGCCAGCACCCGGATCCTGGCGGAAGCGGTACTTCTCGGCGTCGTCGGTCGACCAGTCGACGGTCAGCGGATCAACCTCGCTGCCATCCGGCGCGAACAGACGGATGTGGCTGTCCTTGAGATAGTTGGGGTCCTTCCGCATCAGCGGAATGATGTCCTTGCGCACGATTGAGACCGGCGCGTTCCAGTAGGGATTGACGATGATCTCGTTGATCTTGGAATTGACGATCGGCGTCTGGCGGTCGATCTTGCCGACGATCGCGGTATGGCGCAGCACGACGCGATCGTTCTCGACCGCCTCGATCTGGGCGCCTGGAATGTCAACCAGCACGTAACGGTTGCCAAGCGTGCCGGCGCGCTCGCGCAGCCGCTGCAGATTGGTCTGCAACTGGCCGAGACGAATTGGCGCCGAAACATTCATCGCCGCATAAGAATATTGGCCCAGCGTCCCGTCGGCGGGCAGGCCATGGCGCGCCTGAAAGCGCTTGACCGCGGAGTCGACATAGGAATCGAAGGCTGTCGAAATGCCGGCGCTCTGCGCCAGATCGCCCGCAATCATCAGGCGTTTGCGCAGCGGGACCACGTCGGGATCATCGACGCCGAGCTGCAATTTCTTGGTGTCGGGAACCGGCTCCCAGCCGCCCTGGGCGACGATGTTCTGGTATTGCGCGACCGCCTGTTCGGTAAACGAAACGGTCTGCAGGCTGAAGATCGGCAGCGTCGAGGCCACCTTGCCGCCCTGGCTGGGGCGCGCGTCGAACTGGTCGTCCCAATTGCCGCGGGCCGAGGATTTCAGGATATCCCCGATCACATCCTGCGCACTGGCTCGGCCGGCGACCATAGCGGCTGCGAGCGCGGAGGCCCCTGAAAGGAAGAAACGGCGGCTGGTTCTCATGGACGTTCCAGACATTCTTGCTACAATTCCACTCACCGGGCGGTCTCGCCCGCACTCTAGGGTTGGCTTCTTAACAATTAGCCAACCATGGTCCGCATCACTTCGGTGTAAAAACACATGGGAAGTGACTTGGGCACAGGACAAATGCACGGCTTTGGCCCCAGCATCACCCGCATCTTCGGTTCCATTGGAATATGGCGGCAACGTGGCTGTTGCTCGAATTTGGATCGGCAGGCCTGACGAAACGGAAAGACCGGTGCTTTTCGGCACCGGCCTTTGGTCTGCTCCGCGGCAGCGCTTCCGTGGTCCAGCTTCAGATCTTGCTGCGGCGGATGCGACTACATCCGATAGGCAATCGTATCGTTCCAGAACCGATCCAACCGCTGCAGGGCGCGGTTCATCTGCTTGAACTCTTCGGTGTTGATACCGCCGACCTGCTCGATCGAGCCGACATGGCGCTCGTAAAGGCCGGCGACGACTTCCGCCACCTCATTGCCCTTCGGTGTCAGCGAAACCCGCACGGAACGGCGGTCGATGCGCGAGCGCTGGTGGTTGATGAAGCCGAGATCGACCAGCTTCTTCAGATTGTAGGAGACATTCGAGCCGAGATAATAGCCGCGCGAGCGCAGTTCGCCGGCGGTCAGCTCCGAATTGCCAATGTTGAACAGGAGCAGCGCCTGGATGGCGTTGATGTCGGAGCGGCCGTTGCGGTCGAATTCGTCCTTGATCACATCAAGCAGACGGCGATGCAGCCGCTCGACCAGCTGCAGCGATTCCATGTACAGCGAACGGATCGCCTCGCGGCGGTCATCGGATACGTTGGCGGTCTTCGCCGCCGGACGCGAATTGATCATTGTCTTTGCCTCTCGTTTGTCGCCCGGTGATTTTTTGTTCTTCACCTTGATCGCGACACTATCGAATACTCATAAAATTCGACTTAAACGCCAAGGCTAACAAGAGCTTACCGGTAAAGGGTTTCGAAAGAGGCTTAACGGACGGTCACCCGAGCAAGGATAATTAACCTAAAGATTTAGCCAACGATCCTGGCCGGAATTGCTATCGCCGGGCTTGCCGTTTCTGGATCCAGATCACCACGCGGAACACGATGTAGAGCAGCGCCACCGCAAGGTGCGAGGCGACGATCAGCAGCCGGTGGCCGAACAGCTCGGGGAAGCCGGCATACATGACGCTCTCGGTCACCGCGCAGATGAACCAGATCACCGGCCCCCAGGACGCCAGCATCCAGAGGCCGGCGGCAGCGAATGGAAAAAACACCGCCAGCACCACCGCCGCCACCTGCCAGTGCACCGGCATCAGGTCGAAGCGCCACAACGGGCCGGGGTAAAAGCCGATCAGCCGGATCCAGTACAAGATGCCGAACAGCAGGCAGTAGCCGGCGATGACGCGCTGGAACCAGGCGAAGATGACCTCGACCGTCGAGGGCTGCAGCACCACGCGTCTCGAGGCGACCTCGCTCACAGCTTCAGTTCCCGTTCGCCGAGCGGTGCGAAATAGGCGTCGACGTCGGCGGCGCTGACGTCATCGATGCCTGCCGGCCGCCATTGCGGCGTCGAGCCCTTGTCGATGATGGCGGCGCGGATACCTTCATAGAAGTCGTGCCCGGCAAGCATGCGGTTGAGGATACGGAACTCCATTTTCATGCACTCGTCCATCGACAACGTCTGCCCGGCGCTGATCTGGCGCCAGGCGACATGCAGGCTGGTCGGTGAACGGGTGCGGATGGTGGCCAGCGTCTTTGCCGCGAACTCGTCGGCAGTGGCTGCCCGCTCCAGACTGGCGACGATATCGGCCAGCGACGGCTGCGCGAAATGCCGGGCGATGGCCTCCAGTGTCGGCCTGTCGGTCTCGCGCCTGGCCGGGATGAAGCAACCGCGCAGCACTGATTCCGGGTCGCCGCTTTCCGCCAGACGGTCGAGAAAGCCGGCCTGGTCCTCCGCCTTGATCGTATGGGTGGCGAGGCCCGACCACAAAGCATTGCCATAGCGGATGCGGTTGCCGGTCAGCGCCAGATACATGCCGAAGCTGCCGCCGAGATCCGGCAACAGATGGCTGGCGCCGACATCCGGGAAAAAGCCGATGCCGACTTCGGGCATGGCAAACTGGGCGTTCTCGGTCAGCACCCGCTGCGAGCCATGGAAGGAGATGCCGACGCCGCCGCCCATGACGATGCCGTCGATCAGCGCGACATAGGGTTTCTTGAAACGGGCGATGCGGGCGTTCAGCCGGTATTCGTCGGCGAAGAACTCGACCGGCGGCTTTCCTGCCCGGCCGGCCTCGTAGATGTGGAGGATGTCGCCGCCTGCGGAAAACGCCCTGCCTTCGGCCTTGACGACGACAACATCGACGCCGTCGTCGCGTTCCCAACTGCGCAGCGCCTTATCCAGCGCCTTGACCATGCGGTGGGTTACGGCATTGAGCGCCTGCGGCCGCGTCAGCGTGACGATGCCGGCCCTGCCCAATCTTTCGAAGCGAATCTCGTCGCCTCCGCCAAAATCCATCGCCAGAGACTCCCTCCCCCGCGCCCCGCCGGGAGTGAAGTGCTAAAGCGTGGCGCATGGCCGCGTCAATGGCGGGCGGCCAATCCCGCTGCTTGGCCGTTGGCAGCAGCCGGTGCTAAAGCTGGTTCTTTGAACCGGAGGTTGAACCCTTGTCTTGGTTGCCGCGCCTTGCTGTTGCGGTGGTCGGCCTGATCGGCGCGATCACTTCTCCCGTGTCGGCCGCAACCGTCGACGAGCTCTACCGATCGCAGACCATCGTCACCGGCCAGGGCGAAGAGAACCGCCAGATCGGCTTCAAGGCCTGCCTCGATGCGGTGCTGGTTCGCGTCTCCGGCGATCAGCGGCTGCCGAAAAGACCTGATATGGCGGCGTTGCGCGACAAGGCCGGGAGCTTCGTTGCCGAATTCCGCTATCATGATCGTCTCGAAGGCATTCCGGTCCATGACGAACAGGGCACCCACGACCGACCGCACGATCTCACCTGCCTTTATAAGCCCGAAGTCATAGATCCCGTGCTTGCCGGGCTTGGCAGCAAACCATGGCTTGGCGAGCGGCCACGCTTGGCAATTTTCCTCAGCGCGGAGCAAGGCGCGAGACATTTCGCGCTGACCGCGGACGATCAGCGCGGAGCGGCGATGCGCGAATCCTTTGCCAATGCCACCGGTCCACTGGTCATGCGGATTGTATTTCCGGCAGCGTCGCTGCTCTCCGCCTCAAAGCTGGACGACCGAAGCCTCAGCCATGCCGACATGGCGACATTGGACCAGCTTGCCCGAAAAGCCGGTGCCGATCAGGCGCTCGCCGGCAGCATCGTCTGGAGCGACAAGGAACTGGGCTGGATCGCCGATTGGCGGCTTGCCATGAAGGGCAAGAGCTACAAATGGCAAGTGCGCGGCGTCAGCTTCGACGAGGCATTCCGCGTCGCCATGCGGGGCGCGGCGCAGGTGTTGTCCGGCAACGGCGCGCCAGAGTAAGGTTTTGAACCAGCACTGGCACAATCGTGTCGCATTGGTCAGCGGGGAAGGCTCGTGGTAAAAGCCGCCGATCCGGAGTTTTTGCGATGAACAAATTCACCCCTGCAAAGCCTGCCGGCGCGCGCAGCGTCGACGAGATCACCGGCAGCCGGCGGCTGCGGCGCATGCGCAAGGCCGATTGGTCGCGCCGCCTTGTCCAGGAGAACCGGCTCTCGGTCGACGATCTGATCTGGCCGATCTTCGTCGTCGACGGCAGACAAGTGCGCGAACCGATCGCCGCCATGCCCGGCGTGTTCCGCCTGTCGCTCGACCTCGTTGTCAAGGAGGCTGAGCGCGCGGCTAAGCTTGGCATTCCGGCGATCGCCACTTTCCCCAATGTGGAGCTCGGCCTGCGCGATCAGACCGGTTCGCACATCCTCGATCCGGAAAACATCATCAACCGTGCCACCCGCGCCATCAAGCACGCAGTCCCGGAGATCGGCATCATCACCGACGCCGCGCTTGACCCGTTCACCTCGCATGGCCATGACGGCATCTTGCGCGAGGGCATTATCGTCAATGATGAAACGGTAGAGCAGGTGACGGCGGCGGCCGTCATTCAGGCGGCGGCGGGGGCCGACATCATTGCCCCGTCGGACATGATGGACGGTCGGATCGGTGCCATCCGCGATGCGCTCGACGCCAATGGGTTTCAGGATGTAGCGATCATGTCCTATGCGACCAAGTTCGCATCCGCTTTTTACGGCCCCTATCGTGAGGCGGTCGGCACCGCCGGCCTGCTCAAGGGCGACAAGAAGACCTATTACATCGACCACGCCAATTCCGACGAAGCGGTGCGCGAGGCCGAGCAGGATCTCGCCGAGGGCGCCGACATGCTGATGGTCAAGCCCGGCCTGCCCTATCTCGACATCATCCGGCGGCTGAAAGACGAGTTGCAGATGCCGACCTTCGCCTATCAGGTCTCGGGCGAATATTCGATGATCAAGGCCGCCGCCGCCAATGGCTGGATCGACGGCGAAAAGGCGATGCTGGAATCGCTGCTCGCCTTCAAGCGCGCCGGCTGCGACGGCATCCTGACCTATTTCGCGCCGGAAGTGGCTGAAATGCTGAAGGGGTAGCAGACGTTGTTGTGGGGGCTGGGCAAGCATTTCAAAACGGTGTTTGGCCCTAAACCACGCGGCGACACGGATACGCTTGGGTATCACGCGTACGTCACGCTTTATGACTGGACTGTGCCGAGTTCCAAGCTGTCCAGCGCTATTGGTCGAATTTCGGACAAGCAAAAATCCGCGCTCGACGCCGCATGGATCGAGCTGGAAAGCGGTCTCGCCGGGTGGAAGACGAACAACCATATCCTGGCGGCGGATATAGCGGCAGAGGTCCGAAACAGCCTCTCGGAATCAGACCTCGATGACATGGTCGTTTCTATCCTCTTCGATCAATCCGGCTCGATGCGCGGCCAGAAAATTCTGTACGCGGCTGCATCCGCCGACATTGTTCAGGAATTCCTGCGCACGCTCGGCCCCAAGGTCGAACTCCTGGGCTTCACAACGCGCAATTGGCGCGGCGGAGAATCAAGACGCATCTGGAATGAAGATGGCCGGCCCGCCAATCCGGGAAGACTGAACGACCTGCTTCATATCATCTACAGGGAGGCTGGCGACAAGCGCCAGAGCAGTATAGGCCATGCCCTCAAGCCGATGCTGCGACCCGACCTGCCCAAAGAGAATGTCGATGGCGAAGCCATCGAGTGGGCGGCCGGGCGGCTGCTGGAACGTCCTGAATCCCGTAAAATACTGCTTGTCGTGTCTGACGGCGCGCCGGTCGACGATGCCACACTTTTAGCAAACGGCCCGCGCTATCTCGACGATCATCTCATCATGTGGTTCGGCAGCTCGAGACAACCGGCAGAGTTGATTTGCTGGCGGTTGGGTTAGGCTTTGATGCAAGCCGCTACTATCGTGTCTCAGCCAATTGCGAGGCTCCCGATCAACTTGCCAGAACCATGCTGACGTTGTTGAAACGTGAGCTTGTCGCCGGGCCGAGAGCGAGTAGCGGCGACCGTGGCTGACGAGAGGCTGGTTTCGTCCCGGCGGCTGTCGTCCCACGATGCTATCCATCGTCAACTCACAGAGGCGGCCGTAAATACCGCTTGCAATTTGCAATCAGATAAGCTACCCAATAACCGATTGCAAAATGCAACTAGTTATGGAGGCTCTCATGTCCAAACTTCGCGTCAAGGCTTTCACCCTGTCGATCGACGGCTTCGGCGCCGGTCCCGACCAAGACCTGAAGAATCCGCTGGGTATTGGCGGGGAGGCCCTGCACGAATGGATGTTCGGCACCCGCACCTTCCGCAAGATGGTCCTCGGCAAGGATGGCGGGACCACGGACACGGACGAGGCGTTCGCGGCGCGCAGCTTCGAAAATGTCGGCGCATGGATCCTGGGCCGCAACATGTTCGGGCCGATCCGCGGCGAATGGCCGGATGACAGCTGGAAAGGCTGGTGGGGTGACAACCCACCCTACCACGTGCCGGTCTTCGTGCTGACGCACCATGCGCGTGAGCCCATCGTCATGGAAGGTGGCACGACTTTCCATTTCGTCACCGACGGCATCCATTCGGCGCTGGAGAAGGCGAAAGCAGTGGCTGACGGCAAGGATGTACGGCTCGGCGGCGGCGTCGCCACGATCCGGCAATATCTCCAGGAAAAGCTCATCGACGAAATGCATCTGGCGATCTCACCGGTCCTGCTAGGCGCCGGCGAGAGCCTTTTTGCCGGCATCGACATGCCCAAGCTCGGCTATCGCTGCAGCGAGCAGGTCGCGACGCCGAAGGCCACGCACGTCATCATCGAGCGCGATTAGGAAGTAGCGTGGGCGTTTTTGTCTGCGCTATTGGCGAAACCTTTGGTGCAGGCCCCTTTCTCCCCGTCACTATACGGGGAGAAATGCCCGGCAGGGCAATGAGGGGCGGCGCAAGCGATCAAAGATTACGCTGCCGGACAATACCCCCGAGGGCAATATGACGTCAGAATAAGTTTAGTCCACGAAGTGATTTGAGCGGGTTCAATTGTCGAGGTTGGCGCCGCCCCTCATCCGCCTGCCGGCACCTTCTCCCCGTATGGTGACGGGGAGAAGGGAGCCCTGCCTCAGTACTTCTCCGGCACATACAGTTCGCGCGGCAGTACCTGGCGCTCGTATTCGGGATTGAAGACGCGCTCCGGCAGTGTGATCTCCTCGTGCGGCACCTCCTCATAGGGCATTTGCTTGAGGAGATGGTCAATGCAGTTCAGCCGTGCCCGCTTCTTGTCGTTGCCCTCGACGATGAACCACGGGGCTTCCGGGATATTGGTGCGGGCGAAGGTCTCTTCCTTGGCCTTGGTGTACTGCTCCCAGCGCACGCGCGACTGGAGGTCCATCGGTGATAGTTTCCATTGCTTCATCGGGTCATGGATGCGCATCAAAAAGCGCATCTGCTGCTCCTCGTCGGTGATCGAAAACCAGTATTTGACAAGCGTAATGCCTGAGCGGACCAGCATGCGTTCGAAATCCGGAACGTCGCGGAAGAACTCCTCGACCTGATCCGGCTGGGCAAAGCCCATTACCCGCTCGACGCCCGAGCGGTTGTACCAGGAGCGGTCGAACAGCACGATCTCGCCGCCGGCCGGCAGATGCGGAACGTAGCGCTGGAAATACCATTGCGACTTCTCGCGCTCGGTCGGCGCCGGAAGTGCTGCGACGCGGCAGATGCGCGGATTAAGCCTCTGGGTGATGCGCTTGATAACACCACCCTTGCCCGCCGAGTCGCGGCCCTCGAAGACCACGACGAGCTTCTTCTTGTGATAGGCGACCCAGGATTGTAGCTTGATCAATTCGGATTGCAGCGTGATGAGATCGCGAAAATACTGCAGGCGGTCGATCGATGGCGGATGCGCATTCTTGTAGATCTTGGCGATCTCCATCGACAGCGCCGGCTCCGAGATTTCCAGCTCATAGTCTTCATCGAGCGTGTCGGCGAGTTCCGCTTCCAGCCAGTCCCTGGCCGAGGAATTCTGTTTTATCTCGGTCATTTGCGCTGCTCCGCTTACAGGCCTTGCCGGCCGCTGTCAGGCGCTCTGCCGCCCGGCCCGGCGGCCGGAAATCGAAGCGCTGGACCGATGTTAGTATAGGCCGGCAATGACGGTTTTATTGCAGCCACTACTGCGCTGGCTGTGCGTTCAATCCGGAAGATGTGATCGAGCTTGCCATGCGGAACGGGCGACAAGCGGAACGAATTATCCTACAAATACCCGGTTCATTGAGGGCTGTCGTTTGCAACGCCCTTTCCCGATAAATCGTGAGGATACGACATGGAATACCGCACTCTCGGCCGTTCCGGGCTGAAGGTTTCGACGCTGACCATGGGCACCATGACGTTCGGCGGCGGCGGCGCGTTTTCGGCGGTCGGCAAGACCGACCTCGACGAGGCGCGCCGGATGATCGACCTTTGCATCGATGCCGGCGTCAATGTCATCGACACCGCCAACGTCTATTCGAACGGGGTGTCGGAAGAGATCATCGGCGAGGCGCTCGGAGGCAAGCGCAAGGGCGACGTGCTGATCGCGTCCAAGGCGCGCATGCGGATCGGCAAGGGCCCCAACGATGAAGGCTTGTCGCGCTACCATCTGATCCGCGAATGCGAGAGGAGCCTGAAGCGCCTCAGGACCGATGTCATCGACATCTATTTCCTGCACGAGTGGGATGGCCTGACACCGCTTGAGGAAACCATCGCCGCGCTCGACACGCTGGTCGCGCAGGGCAAGGTCCGTTATGTCGGCTGCTCCAATTATTCCGGCTGGCAAGTTATGAAGGGGCTGGGGATCAGCGACCGTCATCACCAGCCGCGCTTCGTCACCCAGCAGATCCATTACACGCTGGAAGCGCGCGAGGCCGAGTATGAATTGTTGCCGATCTCGGTCGACCAGGGGCTCGGCGTGCTGGTCTGGAGCCCGCTTGCCGGCGGGTTGCTGTCCGGCAAATACCACCGTGACCAGCCGACCGCCCGCCAGCTCAGCGGCTGGTCGGAACCGCCGATCCGCGACGAGGACCGGCTGTGGCGGATCGTCGACGCGCTGATCGATATCGGCAATAACCACGGCGTGTCGGCGGCGCAGGTGGCGCTTGCCTGGCTGCTCGGCCGGCCCGCTGTCAGTTCGCTGGTGATCGGCGGACGAACCGAAGCGCATTTCAAAGACAATATCGCCGCTGCAAGCCTTGTGCTTGCCGATGAGGAGCGCACACGGCTCGACGTGGTCAGCAGGCCGCCCGTGCTCTATCCCTACTGGCACCAGCAATTCACGGCAAAGGACCGGTTCGGGCCGGCCGATCTCGTCCTCGACCGGGACGGCGCCTGAAAAGTCGGGCTCTCCGGACAGCGCCGAGATATGGAGCCGATCGTGCCTTGCGGTGTTGTGTTTGCGGTCCAATGCTCCTAGGCAAAGGCCAAGCACAATGAAAGGAAACGATATGGCACGAGCACCGAACTACGGTCAGGAACGCAAGGAACGCGACCGGCAGAAGGCTGCCAAGAAGGCGGAAAAGCAGGCTGCCAAGGTCGCGGCCAAGGAGCGCTCGAAGCCCGAGGGCGAAAGCGAGCCCCAGACCAACACCGAAACGGCCGAGTGATGATATCAGGCCTGTCAGGTGGCCCGGGTCTCGGTCAAGTCCCCGCTATGCCTCAGGCCGGCGCCTTGTCGCTGACGAAGACGTTCACTTCACGGGCGGCGGCAATGAAGGCCCGTCTTGCGTTCATGGCCGGCTTGTCGCCGGCCAGCACATCATGACAGGCCTGCAGCGCTTCGCGGTGCTTGGGGCTGCGCTTGCCGGGCCAATTGTTGAGGAGGTAGTCGGAAGCCTCGCGGGCTGTACGCAAGAGCTGGTTGCTTCCCGCCGCGCCCTTGACGGTCACGGGTGTGTCAAATCGGTTGTTTTCCATCGCCGCTCTTACGCCATCGGCATTTGCGAAGCGAGACCGAAAGTAGCTTTCTTCGCTCATCTGCCTTTTTCGTGATCAATGGCCGCCGATCCGCACTCAAGCGACGACGGCAAATCCCCTGGCGCGCAGGCCGCGCCGGTCGTTGCGCAGCGACGTCACCAGCCGGTCGCGGCTGCCGACGATATGGGCTGAAACCAGGCGGGCGGCCCCATCGGCGTCGCCGGCCCGCACCGCCGACAGAATGGCATGGTGTTCGGCCCAGGCGCGGCTGAGCGCTGCCTCGTCGCGAACCTCGAGCCAGCGGGCGCGCGACAGGCGCGTCATCGCGTCGCGAACCGCTCTGAACAGGAACTCGTTGCCTGACAGGCGTGCCAACTCGATATGAAAATCCATGCCGACGCGATGCCATTCCTCGCGCGGGGTTTGGTCGTCGCAGGAATCGAGCATCGCCTCGATGATTTCGACGGCGCTCCTGTCCTGCAAGGCACAAGTCAGCCTGAGCGCCGCGACCTCGACCGCCTCGCGATAGACGGCGATCTGCTCGAGTTCGGCGAGATTGATAGGCGAGACCGTCCAGCCGCGGCCGTCGCGGCAAATCAGGCCTTCGGTCTCGAGCCGCAGCAAGGCCGCCCTGACCGGCGTGCGCGAGGCACCGAAGCGGCTTTCGATCCAGCGCTCTGTCAGCCGCTCGCCGGGACCGATCTCGAGCCCGAGGATCATTTCGCGAAGCTGCTTTTCGACGTTCTGCATCTGCGACATTGGCGTTCCGTTCAGGTCATTTGTTCCGGCAATCGGGTCACTGGCCAGCGTTGGCCGATCACGCCGGCCTTTGTCGATCATGTTGGAGAGGCCCGCATTGACAGCGACGAGGCTTGCGTTCATGACAGATACCAGCTTGGTATCCCAAAATGGTATCCGCAGCAAATTTTCATGCAAGCTGGCCGGACAGGACAGGACATGCCGCAAGACGCCACCCTCGCCACGCAAGGCACGCATAACGTCCACTGGCGTCGCAATCTCGCCGTGTGTTTGGCCGGCTCGTTCAGCACGCTCGCAGCGATGACGCTGCTGTTGCCCTTCCTGCCGCTCTACGTCGAGCAGTTGGGCGCCGAGGGCCATGCGGCGATCGTGCAGTGGTCGGGCATCGCCTACGGCGCCACCTTCCTTGCTGCCGCGCTGGTGGCACCCCTATGGGGCCGGCTAGGCGACCGCTACGGCCGCAAACTGATGCTGGTGCGCGCCAGTTTCGGCATGGCGCTGTGCATGTCGCTGACCGGCATGGTGCAGACTGTCTGGCAATTGGTGTTCTTGCGCCTGCTGATCGGCTTTGCCGGCGGCTATTCTTCGGGCTCGACCATCCTGGTTGCCATGCAGACGCCGAAGGATCGCTCGGGCTGGGCGCTGGGCGTGCTGTCGGCCGGAATCACGGCCGGTGCCCTGGTCGGTCCGCTGCTCGGCGGCGCGCTGCCGCCGCTGATTGGCATCCGGGCCACATTCCTGCTCGCCGGCGGCGTCATTTTCCTGGCCTTTCTGGCAACCACCTTGCTGATCAAGGAGGCCCCTCGCCCGGTTGCCGCCAAGGCCGCGTCAGAAGAAAAGGCGAAAGGCGGCTGGTCGCAGATTCCCGACAAGCGCCCCGTCGTCGCCATGCTGGCGACAGGCATGCTGTTGAGTTTCGCCACCATGTCGATCGAGCCGATCATCACCGTCTATGTCCAACAGCTCATCGAAGATCAGAGCCAGGTCACGCTTGTCTCCGGCATCGTCATGTCGGCGGCAGCGCTCGGCGCCATCCTGTCGGCGTCGCGGCTCGGCAAGCTCGCCGACCGTATCGGCCACTGGAACGTCATCGTTGCCTCACTCGCAGTCTCGGCGCTGCTCTTGATTCCGCTGGCCTTCGCCACGCAAGGCTGGCAGCTCGTCGGCCTGCGTTTCCTGATGGGCCTGGCGCTTGGCGGTCTTTTGCCCTGCATCACCAGCGTCATCCGCCACAATGTGCCCGACGGCGTCGGCGGCAATGTGCTGGGCTTGTCGATCTCGGCGCAATATGTCGGGCAGGTCGCCGGGCCGTTGCTCGGCGGCTTCGCCGGTGGCCATTTCGGTATGCGCTCGGTGTTTCTCGGCACATCCGTTCTGATGGCGGGCGGAGCGGCCTATAACTGGCTGGTCCAGTCGCGCCGCGAACGCGACATGCTGGCGGAAGCCGGCAAATCCTGACACGGTTCGCGGCACTATCTCAGGCGGTCGCCAGGAATCATGGAGGCGTGGAAATGAGCACGGATGAACACGCGGCAGGCGGCCGCATTCTGGTTCTTGCCGGCGGCCTATGCGGCGCAACCGGCGTGGCGCTTTCGGCGGCGGCGGCGCATCTCGGCGGCGCTTTCGTCGGTACGGCCGCGTCCTTCCTGCTCATGCATGCGCCGGTCTTCCTTGTCGTCGGGCTGCTCGGTGGAAATAGCATCCTGCGAACCGGAAGCCTCATCCTTCTCGTCGGGCTTCTGCTGTTCTCGGGAGATCTTCTGGCCCGCGACTTCCTTGGCTCGCGGCTGTTCCCGATGTCGGCGCCGATCGGCGGCACGTTGCTCATCGGCGGCTGGCTGGTGATGGCCGCCTCGGCGCTGGTGCGCCCGCGCCCTTGACGCGGCAGCCAGGTTCGCCAGTTCTGTCAGTCGCGCGGACGCTCGGGCCGGACTTGGCCCTCGCGCTTGGTCGTCTTGACCACACGCCGTCGCTCCGGCCGTTCGGTGGCCGGCGAGATGCCCCAATAATTGCGATAGATGTCTTCGAACAGATGCTTGATCGGGTGCATGGCTTAATCTCCTCTAGCTTTTTGAATCGATCCAATCAGCGGGCACAAAAAATAGGCCGCCGATCAGCTCCACTTGCGTCCTACGAGGAAACGCAGGTCGCGAATCCACGGACCGGTCCTGTCGCGCCCCTTACCGGCCTCCGCGTTCGAGCGGATGCTCCAGTCGTTCCGGTAAATGTCCTCGAACAGATAATTGACGGGTGCATGGCACTCTCCTCTTGTATCGATCCAATCAGCGGACGAAAAACGCTCTTGGATCGATTCAAAGAATATGCGTCGCACCATAAATGTCAAGCAAAAATTTGAATCGATCCAACGAAGGTGTTAGTTAATTGGCGATACTGTTGGACAGGAGTCCTGGAGACAAACAAATGGCATCACTCACCGAAGGCGGCAGGAGACCCATCCGGCTGGCGGACATCGCCAAAGCCGCGGGCGTATCGCACGGCACTGCCTCCAATGTCTTCAGCCGTCCCGAAATCGTGCGCGAGGAAGTCCGCGAGCGGGTCAAGGCGGCGGCCGACGCGCTGGGCTACGCCGGCCCGGATCCCAAGGGCCGCCTGCTGCGCGCCGGCAAGGTCAATGCAATCGGCGTCGCCACAACCGAGCCGCTGTCCTATTTCTTCGACGACCCCTTTGCCCGCGTGATGATGGCCGGCATCTCGGAAGCCTGCGACGCCACCGGCGCGGGAATAGCCCTCGTGTCGGCTGGCAACGAGGAAAAACTTGCCTGGAATATCCAGAGCGCCCTCGTGGACGGCTTCATCCTGTTCTGCATCGAGGGCGGTCCGCGCCTCGTTGAGCTGACGCGCGAACGAAAGCTCCCCTTCGTCGCGCTCGAGCTCGGCTCGCAGGACGACACGGTCTCCGCGATCAGTATCGACAATGTTGCCGGCGGCCGACTCGCGGCGCGCCATCTGGCGGAACTTGGACATCGCCGCTTCGCCGTGTTGTCGCTGGCCTTCGCCGACGACAGCACCGGTCTTGTCTCGCCCGAGCAGGTCCGGACGGCAACCTATACCGGAACCCGTGACCGCCTCCTCGGCTATTTCGAAGAGCTTTCCCGGTTTGGTGTCGACACCGCCGAGGTGCCGGTCTACGAGACCGAAAACGACAAGGCGAGCACAAGGGCTGGTCTCGAAACCATCTTCGCCTCGGCGGAACCGCCGACCGCCATCCTGGCGATGTCGGACCGGATCGCAATGGTGGCATTAGAATGGCTCAACGCACGGGGCATCGCGGTTCCCCGCGATGTTTCCGTCGTCGGCTTCGACGGCGTGCCTGAAGCCGCAACTTGCGAGCCTCCGCTCACCACCATCGCCCAGCCGATCGCCGAGATCGGCCGCCGGGCAGCGCGAAGAATCCTCGACTTCGACGGCACGGTGCGGCGAGAAACGCTCGATGTCGAACTTGTCGTCAGGGCATCGTCCGGACCGCCGCCGAGCATAGCTTGAGGCCGGCAGATCGACCGTCCAGGTCTATCGGTTCGCTTGTGCGGCCATCGGCCCGATTTCAAAAGACGAGCGGGCCGCCTCGTTGCGGACCGGCTTGCCCTTGCCGGACCAGCCGATGGCGGACAGCCACTCCAGATAGAAGGCGAGTGCGAACTGCATGGCGATGCCGGCGGCGAGCAGCAGACTGTCATAGGCAATGCCGCCCGGGTTGATCAGCTTCATCACCTGCGCCGCCATGGCAATCACCGTGCCGGCGATGAAAACCGGCAGCGAGCGTTTGCCCAATATGGCGAGCGGATTGTCGCGGCCGGTGCGGAACAGGTTCGAGACGAAAGGCAAGGCGACGACCAGATAGCTCATCGCCAGGATGTGCAGCAGCCGCGGCAACGACAGGAACGTCTTGTCGAAACCGGTCAGCACCACCGGCAGGTCGAGCCATGACACATGCCCCCACAGCGGGCTGTGCACCCAGACGAGCGCCGTCAGCACGTAGGCGGCCGCCACGCCGACCAGCCAGCGATTGACCGGGATGGTGCCGCCGCGCCGCACATGCAACACGCTGGCCATGCCGATATTGAACAGCAATTGCCATGACAGCGGATTGAGGAACCAAAACCCGGGCTCCGGGTAGTTCGGCGGCGCGATCTGGTAGATTCCGGCAACCAGCCAAAGGGCTGCGGACACGGCAAGCGCGGCCAGTGGCCTGTAGCTGATGAACAGCAGGAAGGCCGGCGCCATCAACAGCAGCGCCGCATAGACCGGCAGTATGTTGTTGTAACCGAGCTGATGGCCGAGCGTGACGATACCGACCAGGACTTGTGGTGGGTTCCTGACGAGCGGCTCGATGTTGATCAGCGTCAGAAGGTCCGGCCGTTTCGCAAACACCGCCGCCGCGCAGAAGATAGCCATGACCACCATCGTCGTGACGATGTGGGTGACATAGAGCACACCGGCGCGGCGCCACATTTTCAGCGTTGCAATCAGCCGGTTTCCCGGCTGGAATTTAGTGCCGTAGGCGAGAGCGACGGACATGCCGGAGATCAGCACGAAGGCCTCGGCCGCATCCGAAAACCCGAAATTCTTGTAGGTCAGGGTTTCGAAAACAGTGCCCGGCACGTGGTCGACGAATATGGTCAGGAGAGCGAGTGCCCGGAACACATCAATACGCGTATCGCGTTCCGGCGAAACTGGCATGGTCATCGATAAAAGGCCTTAAAGCTGGTTGTTCATGCGCGGCAATGCGACCACCCGGGCGCACACTGCTTCGATCCCTCCCGCGGGGATTATATCGGCGAAGAAACGGACTGAAATGCGCCCGGTTCAATCAACTTTGGCGGAGCTTGAAAATATTTCGTTTTGAAGCCGGCAAATTAACGAAAGTAACGCAAAATCAAAAGGATGCGACTATGGCCGAGGAGAGCCTCGAAGACGGTATTTTGCAGGAAAATTCAGGCTTTTTCTACCGGCTCCTTCGACCCGCCAATTTACCCGGTGACTGGCTGTTCCTGTTGCATGGATCGGGTGTAGACGAGACGACCTTGCTGCCGCTTGGTCGGCAAATCGCGCCGCACGCGGCGCTGGTTGCGGTCCGTGGCCGCATTCCTCAGGAGCACGGGTTCCGTTGGTTCACGCGAATCACCCCGACGCGTTTCGAACAGGCCAGCATCCGTGCTGAGGCGGACGCATTCGCGGGCTTCGTCGACGGCATCGCGAAGCGCCGCCGCTTCGATCTCAGCCGCGCGACCTTTCTCGGTTATTCGAACGGCGCCAACCTGGTCTCAAGCGTCATGCTGCTGCGTCCGGGCCTGATCGAGCGCGCCGCATTGCTGCGTCCGATGCCGGTGCTCGACTCGGTGCCGCCGGCCGACCTGTCGAAGGCGCGAGCGTTGATCATCGCCGGCGCTGCCGACCTGACCTACGCGCCATTCGCGCCGGCGCTGGCCGCTCTACTGAGCTCGCATGGCGCCAAGGTCGAGACCCACACCATTGCCTCCGGCCATGAAATCGGCGATCCGGACGCCGAGATCGTCAGGCAATGGCTGACGGATCCTGCAGTCGCCGTTGCATCGTCAAATCGATGAGCCTCGAAGCTACCCTCGCCCCATGCGGTTCCAGGCGTCCAGCCCGGCGATCTTGTAGGCTTCGGCCAGCGTCGGATAGTTGAAGGTGTTGTTGACGAAGAAGTCGACAGTGCCGCCGAGATTAATCACCGCCTGGCCGATGTGGATGAGCTCGGTCGCGCCCTCGCCGACAATATGGGCGCCGAGCAGACGGCGTGTTTCGATCGAGAACAGAAGCTTCAGGAACCCGGTGTTGACGCCCATTATGTGGCCGCGCGACGTCTCGCGGAACCGCGCCACGCCGACCTCGTAGGCAGCACCACTCTCGCGCACCTGCTCCTCCGACTGGCCGACGGTGGAGATTTCCGGCACGGCGTAGATGCCGTAGGGAAAGGTTTCGGGCGGCGGCGGCAAGGGCACGCCGAACGCATGGCAGGCGGCCACCCTGCCCTGCTCCATCGAGGTCGAGGCCAGGCTCGGAAAGCCGATGACGTCGCCGGCGGCATAGATATTGGGCGCGCTGGTCTGGAAGGTGTGCGGATCGACCTTGATGCGGCCCCTGGGATCGGCCTCGATGCCGACCGCTTCCAACCCCAGGCTGCCGACATTGCCGGTACGCCCTGCAGCGTAGAGCACGATCTCGGAACGGATGGTGCGGCCGTCGGCCAGCGTCACCTCGGCGCAATCGGGTTTCGAGGCGATCTCCTTGACGGCACTGCCTAATCTGATCGTCATGCCGCGATCGCGCATCTGATGGATGAAGTCGTCGACGATCTCGCGGTCGACGAAATCCAACATTGTGTTGCGCGGCTCGACCAGCGTCACTGGAACGTCGAGCGCCGAAAAGATCGTCGCATATTCGACGCCGATAACGCCCGCGCCGATCACCGTCAGCGTGCGCGGCAGGCGGTCGAGTTCCAGCATCTCGTCGCTGTCGAAGATCCGTGTCTTGTCGAACGGCACGTCGCGCGGCCGGTGCGGCCGGGTGCCGACCGCGATCAGCGCATGGGCGAAGCCAACCTCGCTGTAGTCGCCGGTGTCGGTGGTCAGGCTGACCTTGTTGGGGCCGAGGAATTTTACCGCGGCGCGCGCACTCTTGACCGTGTTGCGCATGAACTGGTGCTGCAGCACCTCGACCTCGTGGTCGAGCGTCTTGTGCAGGCGCTCGACCAGATCGCCGACCGAAATGTCCTGCTTGACGCGGTAGCCGCGTCCATAAAAGCCGCGCTCACGCCAGCCGGAGAGGTTGAGCACCGTCTCGCGCAACGTCTTCGACGGTATGGTGCCGGTATGCACCGAAACGCCGCCGAGACGCCGGCCTCTGTCGACCACCAGCACCGACTTGCCGAGCTTGGCCGACTGCACCGCGGCGCGGCGCCCGGATGGGCCGCTGCCGATGACCAGCATGTCGTAGTCCATGTCGCCCCGTCCCCTCGGCTCGGCGCCTTTTGTTGCGCCGCAGCAAGCTAACGCTATCCGCGCCATGAATTCAACAAGTCAGACGGCTCAGACGACATCAGGCAGTCCGTCACCATCTACACGGCGGCGAAAGGCTCGATCTTGATTCCGCCGCGAACCTTCACCATTTCACCAAGGAGCGGCCCCGTGCATTAACCCGGGTTCGATTACGAGGAAATGACATGAACGCTCGCGTTCTCGACGGCGAAATCATCACCAGCAGGCTCGAAGATGTCCGCGCTTATGAGGGCGTGCGCACGCGGCGCATTCTCGCCTTCGTCATCGATTATTTCATCGTCGCGCTGCTCACCATTCCATTCGCGATCCTGGTGTTCTTGTTCGGGCTGTTGACGCTCGGCCTCGGCTGGATGCTGTTTTCCATTCTCGTGCCGGCCGTCGCCATCCTCTACATCTGGAACACGCTCGGCAGTAAAGACCAGGCCACCACCGGCATGAAGGTAATGGGCATCCGGCTCGACCGGCTCGACGGCAGCCGCATCGACGGGCTGACCGCCGTCGTGCATTCGGTGCTGTTTTGGGCCGGCAATGTCATCCTCTCACCGCTGGTCCTGCTGGTGAGCCTGTTTTCCGACCGCAAGCGCACGCTGCACGACCTGTTGCTCGGCACCGTCGTCAGCCGCAGCGGCCGCTGAGCAGACTTTTGAAGCGCGGCCGCAGCCTTTGCGCACAAAAGTGAAGACCTCCAGTCAACCAGGCTTTCACAATCCTGTTGAATTTTTCGGCGTCCGCGCCAAAGGTAGAACGATTCGCAGGAGTGTTTCCAAGGCTCGATGACGCAGCACCCGACCCAGTCGCCACAGTTCTTTCTGACCGCGCCCTCGCCGTGTCCCTATCTCGAGGGCCAGTTCGAGCGCAAGGTGTTCACACACCTGGTCGGCGACAAGGCCCCGGAGATGAACGATCTGTTGACACAGGGCGGTTTCAGGCGGTCGCAGAACATCGCCTACAGGCCGGCTTGCGAGACCTGCCGCGCCTGTGTGTCGGTGCGCATCCTCGCGCAGGAATTCACCGCCAGCCGCAACATGAAACGGGTCATACAGCATAATTCGGATCTGGTCGGCGCCATGCACGACGCCGAACCCTCCACCGAACAGTATTCGCTGTTCCGCAGCTATCTCGACGCCCGCCATCGCCGTGGCGGCATGTCCGATATGACCGTGCTCGACTACGCCATGATGGTCGAGGATACCCATGTCGACACCAAGGTCATCGAATACCGTCGCCGCGGACCCGACAGCTTCATCACCGGCAAGGGCCAGGGCGAACTGATCGCCGTGGCCCTCACCGACAAGATGGCCGATGGCCTGTCGATGGTCTATTCCTACTTCAACCCGGATTTCGAGGACCGCTCGCTCGGCACCTTCATGATCCTCGACCACATCGCCCGCGCCAGGGCGATGGGCCTGCCCCATGTCTACCTGGGTTACTGGGTCAACGGCTCGCGCAAGATGAATTATAAGATGCGCTTCCAGCCGCAGGAGCATCTCGGCCCGAAAGGCTGGGAACGCCACAATCACGAAGCGGTTTCGCGCTGATCTCCGCTTTCGGTATTCACTCTTAAATTGTTTCGAGGAGGATGCCGCTGGGCTTCCGGCCGATCGGCTGGAAGACCGGGCGAGTCAATTTTGCGCCTCCAAGCCTATCGCGAGAATTGCCGCATGCCTTCCCACAACGACCACCAGAGAGGCCTTCTGATCACCGCCATCGGCGGGCTGACGCTGACCGTCGACATTCCGCTGATCCGGCTCGCCGATGGCGAGGCGTGGACGATCCTGCTGTTGCGCACCGGCACAACCTTCGTCACCACGCTCATCATCTGGGCCGTCTGGCGTTCGCTGAGCGCAAAGGCACCGCAGCTTGTGCCGGGCTGGTCGGGGCTCATCGTTGCCGCCCTCTACGGGCTCGGCTCGATCGCCTTCATCACCGGCGTCTACAACACCTCGACAGCCAACCTCGTTTTCATCCTGGCGTTCACAACCATGTTCGCGGCCCTTTTGTCATGGCTGTTCCTGAAGGAGAGGCCACGACCGCTGACGCTTGTCGCGCTGGCATTGATGATCGTCGGCGTCACGATCATTGTCGGCGATTCCGTTGGAACCGGACATCTCTTCGGCGACTTGATGGCGCTATGCTCGGCTTTCATGATCGCCGCGGCCATCACCATCTCGCGCGCCAGCGGCAAGGATATGGGTTTCACGGCGCTGATCGGAGTGGTCCTGCCGCTGGCCGTTGCCGCCCTGATGGTTTCCAAGGTAGGTTTTCACGTCAACGCACCCTGGTGGATCATCTTCAACGGTGCCGTCATCATGCCGATCTCGTTCTTTTGCCTCGCCAACGGCCCGAAATACATCTCCGGGCCGGAAGTGGCGATGTTCTACCTGCTCGAAACCGTGCTGGCGCCGGTCTGGGTGTGGATGATCTTCGCCGAGACCCCGTCGCACAACAGCCTGATCGGCGGCGCGATCCTCATCGTCACCTTGATCGGCCATTCGCTCTGGCAGTTGCACGAGGGGCGCAAGCGCCGCGCCATGTTCGCCGTCAGTCACCCGGCCTGATTCTTTTTCGCGGCGGCGCGTTCGGCGACAATTTCGATCTGCGGCGGTGCGTCATCCTGCTCCGCCGGTTCGGCGGCAGCGAGTTCATCGGTCAGTTCCACCTCGCGCAGCCATTCGCGCCAGATTGCGACCAGCAGCGCCATCAGCACCGGCCCGATGAACAGGCCGAGAAAGCCCATCGTCTTGACGCCGCCGATCAGGCCGAAAAAGGTTGGCAGGAAGGGCAGCTTTATCGGCCCGCCGACCAGCTTCGGGCGCAATGTCTTGTCGACGATGAAGAGTTCGACCGCGCCCCAGATGAACAGCGCCAGCCCGGCCATCGGCGAGCCGCTGGCCGCGAGATAGATCGAGACAAGCGTGAAGGACAGCGGCGCGCCGCCGGGGATCAGCGCCATGATGCCGGTCAGCGCGCCGAGCGTCACCGGCGACGGTACGCCGGCCAGCCAGTAAGCGATACCCAACACCAGCCCTTCGCCGATGGCGATAACGGTCATGCCGGTCACCGTCGAGGAAATAGTCGCCGGCACCACGCGTGAGATCCGTTCCCATCTGGCCGGCAGGATGCGTTCGCCGAGGCGATCGATCTGTCCGGCGAAATGCTCGCCGTCGCGATAGGCGAAGAACAGCGCGATCATCATGAACAGCAGCGTCAGCAAAAGGCCGAAGGCGCTGCCGCCGGCGGCAAGCACGCCGCGATAGATGCTGCCGATATTGGCGCCACTGATCAGCTGGATCAGTTCGCCGATACCGCCGGGGTGGCCAACGTTGACCGTCCATTGTTCATTGAGCCATTCGCCCACCACGGGCATGGTGGCGATCCAGTGCGGCGTCGGCGCACCATAGCGGTTGGTCTCGATGGCCCAGCTGACCCATTCGCGCACCTCATTGATGGCGTAGGTGCCGGCAAGCGCGATCGGCACCACCAGGAAGGTCAGGATGAACAAGATCGCAAGCGTCGCGGCGATCGTGCGGTTGCCGCCGACGCCAGCGAGCAACCGCCGATAGAGCGGCCAACTGGCGAAAGCGATAACCAGGGCGGCAAGGACCGGGAACAGGAAGCCGTGGAAGAAATAAACGCCGGCGGCGACGATCAGCACCAGGAGCCAGCGCGCCGCCGACAGCGGCGGAATGACAGCGGCCCTGAGCGGCGTCGACAGGCCAAACAGGCGCTGCTGCCGCTCCGGCTTCTGTATCCTGACTTCCTTCAAGCGCCCAACTCTCCCTGGCCCATCGCATCGCTTATGCACTGATATAGTGCAGCAATCGTGACGACATTCCAAATGTTTGGGTGGAGCTGCTAATCTCCCCCCTTGAGGGGGAGATGGCCGGCAGGCCAGAGGGGGTCGCCGCGCGTGAGGCGCCAGCCTCCTCTGTTCGCGATTGGAGGTCGCGTCAGGACGTGCCGACCCCCTCTGTCGCCTTCGGCGACATCTCCCCCTCGAGGGGGGAGATTAGCAGCTACCCAAATTTCCCAGTCCTCGGGAATCCCTTCGGCACCATGCGTCCGGCCGAGGCTCGGGCACCGATCCATTCGATCAGCTCTTCACGCGACTTGACGAAGGTGCGGTCGGCCGAATCCTGCCAGGAGAGACCTGCCGCGAGCGTGAAGGTCTTGACGTCGAGGACACCGCCATCCTTGTACTTCTGCAGGCGCACGCCCTTGCCGCGCCCCATCTCCGGGATCTCGGCTAGCGGGAACACCAGCATCTTGCGGTTCTCGCCGACAATGGCGAGATGGTCGCCCGCGACGCTCACGCAGCGCTGGGCCTCGTCGGGCGCCTTGACGTTCATCACCTGCTTGCCCTTGCGGGTGTTGGCGACGACTTCTTCTTCCGGCACGATGAAACCGTTGCCGTCATGCGACACCAGCAGCAGCTTGCGCTTGGGATCATGGACGAAGGCGGTGACGATGTCCTGGTCGTTGTCCATGTCGACGATGATGCGGATCGGCTCGCCATGGCCACGCCCACCCGGAAGCCGGTCGGCGCCGATCGTGTAGAACTTGCCGCCGGTGGTGAAGACCAGCACCTTGTCGGTCGTCTGGGCGTGGAAGGCGAGCTTGAGGCTGTCGCCTTCCTTGAAGGTCAGGGCCGAATGGTCGGTCAGATGACCTTTCATGGCCCTCAGCCAGCCCTTTTCCGACACGACGACGGTGACCGGCTCGCGCTCGATCATGGCATGGGCGATATCGGTCAGGTCATGTTCGGGTGCATCTGCGAACTCGGTCCGGCGCTTGCCGATCTCGGTCTCGGGCCCGTATTTCTGGCGAACATTGGCGACTTCCCACTTGATCGTCGCCCACTGCTTGGCGTCGGACGCAAGCAGTGCCTCGATCTGCTTCTTCTCGCCGGTCAGGCCATTGAATTCCTCGCGGATTTCGAATTCCTCGAGCTTGCGCAGCGCTCTCAGCCGCATGTTGAGGATGGCTTCGGCCTGGGTGTCGGTGAGTGACCAGCGCGCCATCATCACTTGCTTGGGCTCGTCCTCCTCGCGGATGATCCTGATCACCTCGTCGATGTTGAGGTAGGCGATCAAATAGCCGGCGAGGATCTCCAGCCGCCTTTCGATCTCGCCGAGACGGTGCTTGGAGCGGCGGATCAGGACGTCGCGGCGGTGCTCCAGCCATTCCTTGAGCACGCCTTTCAGCGACAGCACGTTCGGCACCTTGCCGCGCGACAACACGTTCATGTTGAGCGGAAAGCGGCTTTCGAGCTCGGTCAGCTTGAACAGCGATTCCATCATGATGCCGGGATCGACCGAGCGGCTCTTCGGCACCAGCACAACGCGGATGTCCTCGGCGCTCTCGTCGCGGATATCCTCGAGCAGCGGCAGCTTGCGCGCCATCAAGAGCTCGGCGATCTTTTCGATCAGCCTGGCCTTCTGGACGCCGTAGGGGATTTCGGTGACGACTATGTTCCAGGTGCCCCTGCCCTGATCCTCCTGGTTCCATTTCGCCCTGACGCGAAAGCCGCCGCGGCCGGTTTCATAAGCTTCGAGGATCGAGGCGCGGCTGTCGACGATGATGCCGCCGGTCGGGAAATCCGGACCTTGTACGAAATCCATCAGCTTCGTCACCGGCGCATCCGGATGCTCGATCAGGTGGAGCGCGGCGTCGCAAAGCTCGGCCGCATTGTGCGGCGGGATCGAGGTCGCCATGCCGACGGCGATACCGGAAGAGCCGTTGGCGAGCAGGTTCGGGAAGGCGCCGGGCAGCACGGCGGGCTCCTCGTCTTCCTCGTTATAGGTCGGTCGGAAATCGACGGCGTCCTCGGTGATGCCTTCCAGCAGCAGCGTCGACACTTCGGTCATGCGCGCTTCGGTGTAGCGCATGGCGGCGGCGTTATCGCCGTCGATATTGCCGAAATTGCCCTGCCCGTCGACGAGCGGGTAGCGCATCGAAAAATCCTGCGCCAACCGCACCAACGCGTCGTAGATCGACTGGTCGCCATGCGGATGGAATTTGCCCATCACCTCGCCGACGATGCGGGCGCATTTGGCAAAGCCCTGGTCGGGGTTGAGTCGCAACAGGCGCATGGCATGCATAATGCGACGATGCACCGGCTTCAGCCCGTCGCGCACGTCCGGCAGTGCCCGGTGCATGATGGTCGACAGCGCGTAGGCGAGGTAGCGCTCTTCCAGCGCCTTCTTCAGATCGACCGGCTCGATATTGTCGCCGCCGCCACTCTCGGGCGGCAAAAGCCTTTTTCCCATGGGCTGGCACTAGCCGAGCGGGTGATTCGCGGCAAGAGGCACCGGTATGCGTCCTCCTAAAGCGCGTCGCGTTCGACCGGCCTCATGCGACGCTTTAGGTTTGTTTTGATGCATGTCGTAATCGCAAAACCGCTGCACACTTTTGCGCGACATCCATTATGAAACAGGAATTGGAAGCGTCACGACGCCGGCCAACATCAACCCGTTACATCCTGCTTCTATCGCAAGCCTGATGGATCGGGTTTGCCTTTGGCCGCGATTTTCGATCATTGTGCCGAGGCACGCCTTTTTCCGGTCCAGTTCGTCACCGAATGGTGACGACGCGACGATTCGAAAAGAATTTCAGGACACTCTCAGGGGAGCTCTCGATGACGATCAGACACTCGACACTTATTAAAAGACTGGCTTTTTCGACCTTTTTGCTGACGCTGCCGCTGAACGCGGCCCTAGCGCAGGATACCGCGGTCGCCGACCGGCTGAAGGCTGCCCTCGCCGCCCAAGGCGTCGACCTCTCCTGGACCGGAGTAACCGGCGACACCTCCAGCATGGTTCTGCAAGGCGTAGCGGTCAAGCCGGCGGCCGAAAAGGAGGCGCTCAAGATCGGCGACGTCAAGCTCGAAGGCGTGACCGAAGCCAATGGCGGCTATCAAATCGCGACCGTATCGACGTCGCCGTTCGAACACAGCGAAGATGGCGTCACGCTCAATCTCAGCCCCTTCGTCATCCACGACATGACGGTTCCGGCCGAAGGCGCAACCGGTCCGCTGGGCTCGCTGATGATGTACAAATCGGCCGAGCTCGACAACATGACAGTCAAAGTGGCTGACAAGACCGCTTTCTCGATGGACGGGCTTGCCATCGCAATCACGCCGCCGGCCGACGGCAAGGCCTTGGCGTTTTCCGGCACCACGGAAAAATTCGCTGCCGACCTGACACTGGTCGAAGATCCGAAGTCCAAGGAAGTCATCAACGCGCTCGGCTACCAGAACATATCAGGCAATCTTGAGATGGAAGGCACCTGGCAGCCTACCGACGGCAGGATGGACTTGTCGAAATACGAAATATCCGTCGACAATGCCGGCACGCTCGGCATGACCTTCGATCTCGGCGGCTACACGCTGGACGTCATCAAATCACTGCAGGAGATGCAGAAGAAGATGGCAGCGCAGCCCGAAGGCGCGGACAATTCCGCTCAAGGCATGGCCATGCTCGGGCTACTGCAGCAGCTTTCGTTCAACAGCGCCTCGATCCGCTTCGACGACGATTCGCTGACCAAAAAGGTGCTCGATTATGCCGGCAAGCAGCAAGGCATGTCCGGCAAGGACATCGCCAACCAGGCCAAGGCGATCGTGCCATTCGGCATGGCGCAGCTCAACAATCCGGAACTGACGGCGCAGGTTTCGGCCGCGGTCAACAAGTTCCTCGACGATCCGCAAAGCATCGAGGTCTCGGCCGAGCCGTCGGCAGCGGTGCCGTTCGCGCTGATCATGGCGGGCGCCATGTCCAACCCGCTCGACCTGCCGAAAACGCTCGGCGTGACGGTTACGGCGAACGAAGATTGATAGAGACAGGCTTCAAGCAAAAAGCCCGGCAGCGCTGCCGGGCTTTTTTATGAATCAATAGCACCCGGTTCGGAGCGTTTCCTAAACCTCTTTCTTCGTCGCCACCACGCGCAGCGACAATTCGCGAAGCTGCTGCGGGCTGGCTTCCGACGGCGCGTTCATCAACAGGTCGTAGGCCTGCTGGTTCATCGGAAACATGGTCACTTCGCGCAGGTTCCTTGCGCCGACCAGAAGCATGACGACACGGTCGATGCCGGCCGCCATGCCGCCATGCGGCGGGGCGCCATACTGGAAGGCGCGGTAAAGGCCGCCGAAGCGTTCCTCGACTGTTGCGCGGTCCAGCCCGACGGTTTCGAACGCCTTGACCATGGTTTCGGGCAGATGGTTGCGGATGCCGCCTGAGGCGATCTCGAAACCGTTGCAGACCATGTCGTACTGGAACGCCTTGATGCCGAGCAGATCCTCGCCGTTAAGCGCATCGATGCCACCTTGCGGCATCGAGAACGGATTGTGCGCGAAGTCGATCTTCTTCTCCTCCTCGTTCCATTCGAAGAACGGGAAGTCGACGATCCAGCACAATTCGAAGCGGTCGCGGTCGACAAGATTGAGCTCCTCGCCGGCGCGGCTGCGCGCCGCTCCCGCGAAGGAGACGAATTTCTTCGGGTCGCCGGCGACGAAGAAGGCGGCATCGCCATCGGCAAGGCCGAGTTGTTGGCGGATCGCCTCGGTGCGCTCCTCGCCGATGTTCTTGGCCAGCGGCCCGGCGCCTTCAAGCTTCTCGCCCTCCTTGCGCCAGAAGATGTAGCCCAGCCCTGGCTGGCCCTCGCCTTGCGCCCATGAGTTCATGCGGTCGCAGAAGGCGCGAGACCCGCCGGTTTTCGCTGGAATTGCCCAGACCTCGGCCTTCGGATCGTTGGCAAGGATGTTGGCGAATACCTTGAAGCCGGAATCGCGAAAATTATCCGAGACGGCCTGCATCTCGATCGGGTTGCGCAGATCCGGCTTGTCGGTGCCGTATTTGCGCATGGCGACATCATAGGCGATGCGCGGAAACTTCTGCGTCACCGGCTTGCCGGCGGCAAAGGTCTCGAACACCCCCCGCATCACCGGCTCCATGGTGGTGAACACGTCCTCCTGCTCGACGAAGCTCATCTCCACGTCGAGCTGATAGAATTCACCCGGCAGACGGTCGGCGCGCGGATCCTCGTCGCGGAAGCACGGCGCAATCTGGAAGTAGCGGTCGAAGCCGGACACCATGATCAGCTGCTTGTACTGCTGCGGTGCCTGCGGCAGCGCGTAGAACGTGCCGGGGTGAATGCGCGACGGCACCAGAAAGTCGCGCGCCCCTTCCGGCGACGAGGCGGTCAAGATCGGCGTCGAGAATTCGGTGAAGCCGACCTCGCCCATCAGCTTGCGCATCTCGGCGATGATTTTCGTCCGCGCGACGATATTCTTGTGCAGCGTGTCGCGGCGCAGATCGAGGAAGCGGTATTTGAGGCGGATGTCCTCCGGATAGTCCGGCTCGCCGAAGACCGGCAGTGGCAATTCCTTGGCCGCCGACAGCACCTCGATCTCGCGCGCAAAAATCTCGATCTCGCCGGTCGGCAAATTAGGGTTAACAGTGTCGGCGAGGCGCGCCTTGACCTCGCCGTCGACGCGGACGACCCATTCGCCGCGCAAGGTCTCGGCAATCTTGAAGGCCGGCGAATCCGGATCGGCGACGATCTGCGTCAGGCCGTAGTGGTCGCGCAAATCGATGAACAGCAAGCCGCCATGGTCGCGCACGCGATGCACCCAGCCCGACAGGCGAACGGAGGAACCGACGTCGGCCTTCCTCAACTGGGCACAGGTATGGCTGCGGTAACGATGCATTGTCATTCTTAAAGTCCGGATGTTGGGTTGCGGCCGAGGCATGATGGCCCAGCCTGAAAATTTGCGCGAAAAGCACATGAGAGGGTGCATTTGTCAAGGCAAGCGGCGCACGGGTCGATTTCGCGTTTCTTCCCGCCCCTGCCCCACCAGCATCAATTTATCCCAGAGGCCTCAATCCTAATTCGCTGCTCTGTGCGGCAGTTCAACTATCCACCTTATCCCTTGACCCCGCCCGCCGTGAGGCCGGAGACGATCTTGCGCTGGAAGATGAGGACGAGGATGACGAGCGGCACGGTGACGATCACCGATGCGGCCATGATGTTGCCCCACGGGATCTCGAACTGCGAGTTGCCGGAGAGCAGCGCGATCGCGACCGGCACGGTTCGCTGCTCGTTGCTGGAGGTAAACGTCAGAGCGAACAGGAACTCGTTCCACGCACCGATGAACGCGAGAAGCCCGGTGGTCGCCAGCGCCGGCCACATCAGCGGCAGGAAGACGCGGCTGATGATGATCCAGGGCGTGGCGCCATCGAGGATCGCCGCTTCCTCCAGCTCGATCGGCAGGTCGCGAACGAAGGCGGTGAGCACCCAGACGGTGAACGGCAAGGTGAAGATCATGTAGGACAAGATCAGCGCGAACGGCGAATTGTAGAGGCCGAAGGTGCGGATCAGCTCGAAAAGACCGGCAAGCACCGCCAATTGCGGGAACATCGAGACGGACAGGATAATGAGGAGCAGAGCCGAGCGGCCTCTGAAGCGGATGCGCGCCAGCGCATAGGCGGCGGTGACGCCGAGGAACAGCGAAATGACGACAACGGCGCTCGAGATGAACAGCGAGTTCACGAGGTTGCGCAGGAAGGTCCCCTCGGTGAAAACGGTCCGGTAATTGCTGAAGGTAATCGTCGTCGGCCAATAGTCGATCTGGAAGAGCGCCGTCCCCGATTTCAGGCTGGTGATGATGGCGTAGTAGAACGGGAACACCGCGACGACGACGATGACGGCGACGAGGAGGTAGAAAGCCGTGCGCTTGACGATCCACATGGTCAGTAGTCCCACATGATCAATAGTCCTTGTCCAGTCTTATCCGGCCGAGCCAGAGAACGAGCATGGTCAGCAGAGCTAGGATGAGGAAGAGCAGCGTCGAGGCGGCGGAACCGTAGGCGAACTTGTCGAACTCAAACAGGCTCTCGCGGGCAAACACCGACATCGACTTGGTGTGTATGTTGTTTGGCGTGAGCACGTAGATCAGATCGAAGATGCGCAAGGCATCGAGACCGCGAAAGATCATGGCCACCATCAACGCCGGTCGGATGAGCGGCAAGGTGATCTTCCAGAAAATTCTCCACGCGCCGACGCCGTCGAGCTTGGCGACCTCGTAGATTTCCTGTGGAAGCATCTGGAGACCGGCGAGAATGAGAAGCGCCATGAAAGGGGTCGCTTTCCAGATGTCGACAACGAGGACGGCGACCATCGCCGTGTCGGCGCTGGCCGCCCAGGCGATTTTTGTGCTGATCAGGCCAAGCTTGAGCAGGACGTCGTTGATGATGCCGAACTGGTCGTTGAGCATCCACTGCCACATTTTCGCCGAGACGATCGTCGGGATCGCCCAAGGGATGAGGATCGCGGCGCGCACGATGCCACGGCCGCGAAACTTGGTGTTGAGCACCAACGCGACGATCATGCCGAGCACCGTCTCGCAGGTCACCGAAATCACCGCGAAGCGCACCGTGTTCCAGACAGCGCGCCACCAGACCGGATCGGCGAGCAGCCCGTCATAGATGACGCGGCCGCTCGGCATTTGCAGGACGGAGAAATAGTTGGCGAAGCCAACCCAGCGGCGGGCTTCGAGGTCGGCGAGCGAGGCATCCGTGAACCCGAAATAGATCGTGCGCATCAACGGCCAGCCGGCAACGGCGGCAAGCACGATGAGCATCGGGGCAAGCAGCAGCCATGCCGAGCGCGCACGCTGACGCGCCAGCAGCGAGCCTGAGCGCGGCGAGGTCACCAGGCGGTGCCTTTGAGTCTGGTCAAGGAGAACTCCAGATCGGCAAGGTTGTCCGCAGCCGTGCCCTCGCCGGAAATGGTGTTGTGGACGGCGGTCCAGAACTCGCTCGATGCCTCATTGTACCTGCTCTTGGCCTGGGCCGAGGGACGCGGCACCGCGTTGAGGACGACTTCCTTCCAGCGCGGAATCACCGGCTGGGCGCTGGCGATGTCGGCATCGTCATAGAGTGCCTCGATGGTCGGCAGATATGCCCCCTTCAAGGCGCGGTACTTCTGCATCTGAGGCGAGGCGATCCATTTGACCAGCTCGATCGCTGCATCCGGGTTCTTCGAATATTTGGAAACCGCGAGATTCCAGCCGCCAAGCGTTGCTGCCGGGCGGGCGCCCTCACCCGACCCCGGCGGCAGCGTCGTCACCTCGAACTTGGCTTTGATGGGTGAGCTTTCGCTGTTGCCAAGCGCGTAGGCGTAGGGCCAGTTGCGCATGAAGACGGCGTTGCCGGTCTGCCAGACACCGCGCGACTCTTCTTCCTGGTAGGCCAGAACGCCGGGCGGTGAGATGGTTCCCACCCAGCTCCTCGCCATTTCCAGCGCCGCGGCTGCTTGCGGATTGTTGATGGAGATCGTGCCGTCCGGCTCGATAACCTGGCCGCCGCCGTTCGACTTCACCCATTCGAGTGCATCGCAGGTCAGCCCCTCGTAGGCGTTGCCCTGGAAAACGAAGCCCCACATGTCCTTGTTGCCGGCCTCGCGCTCCTTGTCCATGACACGCTTGGCGGTGTCGGCAAGCTCGGCCCAGCTGGCCGGCACCCTGGCGCCGTATTTGTCGAGGAGATCCCTGCGGTAGTAGAGCGCCGGAGCGTCGGTGAAGATCGGCAACGCGACGAGCTTGCCGTCCACGGTCTGCGATTTGATGATCGATGGGAAATGGGCGCCAACGACATCCTTGGTCGCTTCGGTCAGGTCGATGAACTGCCTCGCAAGCTGGGGGGCCCAGATGATGTCTGTTTGATAGACGTCGACGTCGCTGCTTCCGGCAGCGAGCCAGAGCCGGTATTGGCCAAACTGGTCCGTCGCCGAGGGCGGCAGCGGAACGACGCTAACCTTGTTGCCGGTCTTCTTCTCGTACTGATCGAGGATCTCGCGAAGGATTCTCTGGCCGTTGCCGGTGTCGCCGGACACCATCGCGAGGTCGACAGCCCGCGCCGGCCCGGCCGCCAGAACTGCGGCCACGGCAAATGCAGCAAATGCGGGATGAAATTTCATGATGGCGGACCTCCCTTTGGAGCTTCAGGCCGGGCAGCAGAAACGGACGTCGATGCCCGACACCGTCTCCGCACACCGGCAGCTCACAAGACGCGTATTCGCCCACCAGCACTGAACTACAAAGATACGCCTTGGTTCCCAACACGGAGCGTCGGGCGCCACGCGGCAGCGCAAGCTCCCACGTCGGTAGTGGACCTAAAGCGCGTCGCGTTCGATCGGCCTCATGCGACGCGCTTTAGGTTCTTGTTTTTATGCATGTCGTTATCGCAAAACCGCTGCACACTTTTGCGCGACATGCATTAAGGCCCCCCGGCTGGCCCCAACGCCACCGGGAATTGCCGCTGGCATTGGCGAAGGCGATGGTTCAAGAAGGATCAACGACAGGCATTCCTTCATGTCCTCCATCCGCCCGCTGATCCCGCTCCTGATCGCCGCCGGCATCCTGCTCGGCGGCAACGGCCTGCAGAGCACCTTGATTGCGCTGCGTGGTGCGCAGGAGGGTTTTCCCGCTTCCTCGATCGGCCTGATGGGCACGTTCTATTTCGCCGGCTTCCTGCTCGGCTGCCTTGCCGTGACCCGCATCATGAAGTCCGTTGGCCATGTGCGCGCCTTTTCGGCACTCGCGGCGATCGCCTCGGCGGGAACGCTGCTTCTGGTGCTGGTCATCGATCCGGTGATGTGGTGCGCCGTGCGCTTTGCCGGCGGGTTCTGCTTTGCCGGCCTGTTCACCATCATGGAAGCCTGGCTGAATTCCGGCGTCACCAACACCGACCGGGCGCGGGTGCTTGCCATCTACCGCATGGTCGACATCGGCTCGGTGACGGGCGCCCAGTTCCTGATCCCGATCTTCGGCGCCGGCGGCTTTGCCATCTTCGCCATCATGTCGATGATGATCACCGTTTCGCTGGTGCCGGTTTCGCTCGGCGACCGCTCCAATCCGACGCCGCCGGAAGACGTCAAGCTCGATTTGGCGCGCGTCTGGCGGATTTCACCGCTCGGCTGCTTCGGCTGCATCGCCGTCGGCGTCACAAACAGCGCCTTCCGCACCCTGTCGCCGGTCTATGCCGAGCAGATCGGCATGTCGGTCGCCGACGTCGTCACCTTTGTCAGCGTCGGCATTTTTGGCGGCGCCATCATCCAATACCCGCTTGGCTATCTCTCCGACCGCTGGGACCGGCGCTCGGTCCTGCTGATGACGACGTGCTGTGCGATGGTGGCGGCACTGGCGCTGGCGTTCGTGGCAGGCGGCAGTCCGTTCCTCAACTTCCTGCTCGTCTTCATCTTCGGCTGCTTCGCCATGCCGCTCTATTCGCTGTCGGCCGCGCATTCCAACGACCGCGCCGACAAGGGCGAGTTCGTGCTGATCAATGCAGCCTTGATGCTGTTTTATTCCTTTGGCGCCATCGGCGGGCCGTTCGCCGCCTCGACGGTGATGCAATTTTTCGGGCCGAGCGCGCTGTTCGTGTTCAGCGCCACCGTCTATGCGATCTTCGTGGCCGTCATCCTTTACCGGATGCAGGCGCGCTCCGCCGTGCCGGCCAGCCATCGCAGCCGTTTTACGGCGCTGTTGCGCACGTCTACGGTTTTTGCCCGGTTGGCGAAGCGGAATGCTGATCCCGATGAACCCGTAAAGCCCCGATAGAGGTGCTTGCGCTTGACGAAAGCGCGCGCGGCTGAAATTGAAAGAGACCCTATCCCTTGCCAAAAGCGATTTGATGCACGTCATCACCACCCAGAAAGAACTCGAGACCGTTATTGCCGCTTTCGAAAAGGCGGAGTTCGTCACCGTCGATACCGAATTCATTCGCGAAACGACCTTCTGGCCGATCCTGTGCCTGATCCAGATGGCAGCGCCCGGGGTGACGGCGCTGATTGATCCGCTGTCGCCCGACATCGACCTGAAACCGTTCTTCAGGCTGATGGCCAATGAGGCGATCGTCAAAGTCTTCCATGCGGCGCGGCAGGACATCGAAATCATTGTGCATCTCGGCGATCTGGTGCCGCATCCGGTGTTCGACACCCAGGTCGCGGCGATGGTCTGCGGCTTCGGCGACAGCGTCTCCTACGACCAGCTGGTGCAGCGCATCACCGGCGCGAGGCTCGACAAGTCCTCGCGCTTCACCGACTGGCGCCACCGTCCGCTGTCCGAAAAGCAGCTCGACTACGCGCTCGCCGACGTCACCCACCTGATCGAGGTCTACAAGCATCTCAGCGCCGAGCTGGTGCGGGAAAACCGCGCCCACTGGCTGAACGAGGAGATGGACGTGCTGACCTCGCGCGAGACCTACGATCCGCATCCCGAGGATGCCTGGAAGCGGCTCAAGATGCGGCTGCGCAAGCCGCAGGAACTGGCGATCGTCCAGGCGGTGGCCGCCTGGCGCGAACGCGAAGCGCGCGAGCGCGACGTGCCGCGCGGCCGGGTGCTCAAGGACGATGCGATCTACGAAGTAGCGCAGCAGGCGCCGCGCGACGCTGCGGCGCTGAGCAAGCTGCGCACCACGCCGAAGGGCTGGGAGCGCTCGTCGACGGCTACGGCACTGCTTGGAGCAGTAAACGCTGCGCTCGCCCTGCCCAGGGAAGAGATGCCGAAGCTGCCGAAGAGCTTCCAGCCGCCAGAGGGGTCGAGCGCCGCGGCGGAGTTGCTGAAGGTGCTGCTGCGGATCGTTGCCGAAAAGGAAGGCGTCGCATCCAAGGTACTCGCCTCCAGTGACGACATCGACCGCATCGCTGCCGAGGGCGAGGAAGCCGACGTGCCTGCATTGCAAGGTTGGCGGCGTGCCGTTTTCGGCGAGGCCGCGCTCAAGCTGGTGCGCGGCGAACTCGCCATCAGGTTCGACAAGCGTAAGATTGCAGTGTTCGATTTGTAGCCTTGAGCTTGCTCAGACCAAGCCGAGCAGATGCAGCGCCAGCCATATCCAGCCAAGTGCGAGAACTACCGCGCCCAGGTAGAATGCCCTGCTGCGCAGGAGTAGCCGATTGCTGGTCAAGTGGACCGATGCGTGAAGATAGCGGGAGACGACAAAGATCCACATCAGTGCCAAGGTCAGATAATTGACGCCATTGGTCACGTGCAGGGTCAAGCATAAGACGTAGAAGAGCACCGGCAGTTCGAACTGGTTACTCAGATTGTTGGCGACGCTGATGCTGGAACCAGGCTCCGTCGAGCGCGTCTTGAACTGGCCGGTCTTGGCTTCGCCCGATCTGACCGCACCATAACGGCGCCGGCCCATTACGAAATAGACGGATATAGACCAGCAGCACCTGCGCCAGCATCGGCCAGAAGATCGCGGTCTGGTTCAAGACGCCCCCTGTCGTTGTCACCCAGCCTTCAAGGCCGTTTCTGAGCCATCAGAGTGAAAGCCGCAATGACGGTCACCGGTATCGCCAGTAGGGCGAATTTGGTGACGATCAGCGCCGAGGCGAAGGATAGCGAATCCGGATTGGCTGACAGGAAATCGGACAATAGACGAGCCACGGCGATGTTCTGGGCATAGTCGGCAAGCGTGTAGGGCAGCACCAGCACGGCTGCGAATATCGCCTGGGTTTGCGCAGGCAGTGCACGGAAGTTTTTCAGCCGCCTGCCCGTGGCCAGGATCAGGCTGACCATCGTCAGCGATAGCAGCGCCGGAAAAAGCAGGTCGAAGGTCAGGTAATGCCAGACGAGAATAATCTCGCTGCCGCGCCGGCCGAGGGCCGTTAGCCAGGCCATGCCCTCATCCGGAGTGAAACCGGCATAGCGCATGTCGAGCGACGGCAGACCGCCGCTCAATTGGCGAAAATAGAGGAACTCCATCGCCGTCATGATGATGAAAACCGCCACGGTGGCGACACACAGTGCGGCCGCGTGGCGCGACAGCCGCAGGATCATTGCCGCCAGATTGCGCCAAGACGCATGACGGTCAGGCTCCGCCAGGATAATTCGGGCTTTCGCGGGTAATCGTGACGTCATGGGCGTGGCTTTCACGAAGTCCGGCATTGGATATCCGCACAAAAGTGGCGCGCTCGCGGAAATCGGCAAGGTCGCGGCCACCGACATAACCCATAGCGGCTTTCAGGCCGCCTGCAAGCTGGTGCAGCACGCCAGACACAGGTCCTTTGTACGGCACCTGCCCTTCGATGCCTTCCGGGACCAGTTTCAGCGTGTCGCGCACCTCGGCCTGGAAGTAGCGATCGGCGGAGCCGCGCGCCATCGCGCCGACCGAGCCCATGCCGCGATAGGCTTTGAAGGAGCGGCCCTGATGCAGATAGACCTCGCCCGGGCTCTCGTCGGTGCCGGCCAGCAGCGAACCGATCATCGCCGCGCTGGCCCCGGCGGCCAGCGCCTTGGCGAGATCGCCCGAATATTTGATGCCGCCATCGGCAATGACCGAGACGCCCGATTTCTGCGCCGTCTCGACCGCCGACATGATCGCCGAGAGCTGCGGCACGCCGACGCCGGCGACGATGCGGGTGGTGCAGATGGAACCCGGCCCGATGCCGACCTTGACTGCGTCGGCGCCGGCATCGATCAGCGCCAGCGTGCCTTCTGACGTGGCGACGTTGCCGGCCAGGATGCGAACCGAGTTGGAGAGTTTTTTGGCCCGCGTCACCGCATCCAGGACGCGCTGCGAATGACCGTGCGCGGTGTCGATCACCAGAAGGTCGACGCCGGCGTCGATGAGGCGCTCGGCCCGTTCGAAACCGTCATCGCCGACGCTGGTGGCGGCGGCGGCCCGCAAGCGTCCCTGCGCATCCTTGGTGGCGTGCGGGTTGAGCTGCGACTTCTCGATGTCCTTGACCGTGATCAGCCCAACGCAATTGCCGTCCCGGTCGACCACAACAAGCTTCTCGATGCGGTGCTGATGGAGCAGTCGCTTGGCCTCGTCCTGATCGACGTTCTCCTTGACCGTGATCAGGTTCTCGCGGGTCATCAGCTCATAGACCTTTTGCGCCGGGTCGGAGGCGAAGCGGACGTCGCGGTTGGTCAGGATGCCGACCAGCCGGCCCACCGTGTGGCCGCCGCTGCCGCCGTTCTCGACCACCGGAATGCCCGAGATGCTGTAGGTGCGCATCAGACCCAGCGCATCTGCAAGCGTCGCCTCGGGACCGATGGTGACGGGGTTGACCACCATGCCGGATTCGAATTTCTTCACTTGCCGCACCTGCTCGGCCTGTTCGGCCGGCGAGAAATTGCGGTGGATGACGCCGATGCCGCCGGCCTGGGCCATGGCGATGGCAAGCCTTGCCTCGGTGACCGTGTCCATGGCGGCCGACAGGATCGGCACGTTGAGGTCGATGTCGCCGGCGATGCGGGTGCGGATGTCGGTCTCGCCGGGCATGACCTCGGAATGACCCGGCTGCAGCAGCACGTCGTCAAAAGTCAGCGCCAATGCGCCGGTGGACGTCTCGATGATTTTTGCCATGGCCAGCCCTCGGAATGCAGGAAAGGCGCTCGCCCTGATGGACAGCGCCGACTCGTCTTCTTCCCTTTCAGGATTGGCGCTGGCTCGTAACACGTCCCGTCGCCGTTGAAAAGCCGATGGTTGTGTAGTGGCAAAGCTGCATTTGCCCCAGGTGCTGCAAGACTTGCGGTCGCACAAACGTGACAGCAATTTAATGCGACATCCGGGCCAAGGCATGATAACCGCCCTACGTGTCGGTTTGGCCCTCAAGGCCGGCAAGCAAGCGGCGACGCACATTTCAAGGCCGGATCCATCGTGAACCGCACCATTCCGCTTATTCTGGCGGTCGCTCTATTCATGGAGAACATGGATTCGACCGTCATTGCGACATCGTTGCCGGCGATCGCCATCGACATCCACACCAGCCCGATCGCGCTCAAGCTGGCGCTGACCGCCTATCTGGTATCGCTGGCGATCTTCATTCCGATCAGCGGCTGGATGGCCGACCGCTTTGGCGCCAAGAATGTCTTCCGTGCCGCGATCGCCGTGTTCATCGCCGGTTCGGTCGCGTGCGCCATGTCCAATTCGCTGCCGGCTTTCGTGGTGTCACGCTTCCTGCAAGGCATTGGCGGCGCCATGATGACGCCGGTCGGACGCCTGGTGCTGGTACGCGCGACGCCGAAAAGCGAACTCGTCGCCGCCATGTCATGGCTGACCGTCCCGGCTCTGGTCGGCCCGCTGGTCGGCCCGCCGGTCGGCGGCTTCATCACGACCTATTTTTCCTGGCACTGGATTTTTCTGATCAACGTGCCGATCGGGCTGATCGGCATCTGGCTGGCCACGCGTTTCCTGCCAAAGACCGACCCTGCCGAGACACCGCCACTCGATTTCATCGGTTTTGTGCTGAGCGGGCTGGCGGCATCGGGCATTGTGTTCGGCCTGTCGGTGGTCAGCCTGCCGGCTCTGCCGCCCGCTGCCGGCTTTTTCACCGTAGCCGTCGGGCTGGCGTCGGCGGTGCTTTATCTGCTGCACGCGCGCCGCGCCAAGAATCCGCTGCTGGCGCTCGAGCTGTTTCGCAATCGGGTGTTCCGCTCGTCGGTGCTCGGCGGCGGATTGTTCCGCATTGGCATTGGTGCCGTACCTTTCCTGTTGCCGCTGATGTTCCAGATCGGTTTCGGGCTGACGCCGTTCCAGTCCGGCATGATCACCTTTGTCTCGGCGATCGGCGCCATAGGCATGAAATTCGTCACCGCGCTGATCTTCAGGGTCGCCGGCTTCCGCCGTGTGCTGATTTCAGGCTCGCTCATCGCTGCCGCGTCCATCGCCATCAACGGCCTGTTCACACCCGATACGCCCTATGGGCTGATCCTCGCCATGCTGCTCGCCGGGGGCTTCATCCGCTCGATGTTCTTCACCGGCATCAATGCGCTTGCCTACGCCGAGATTTCGGCCGCCGACACCAGCAAGGCGACGCCGATCACGGCGGTGTTCCAGCAGTTGGCGATCGCGCTCGGCGTGGCGCTGGCCGGCGGCATCCTGGACGTGTCGACCAAGATCCATGGCGGCCCACTGACGCTGAGCGACTTCCACACCGCCTTCTTCATCGTGGCGGCGGTGTCGGCGGCGGCCTCGCTGTCGTTCATGCGGCTGGCGCCGGACGCCGGCAATGCCGTGTCGGGACATGGCCGACTGACGCCGCCGAAGACCCTGGAGCCGGTGAGCCCGCCGGGGAGTTGAGGGGGCGGAGCGGTACAGAACGGAGCAATGCAGAACCGTAGCGATCCTTCCCACCCCCCTCTGTCCTACCGGACATCTCCCCCGCAAGGGGGGAGATCGGTTGTGCTACCGCTTTCGCCAATGTTCAACGTTGCAGGATTAGACGGCGCGCCGAAGCTGCCAATCTCCCCCCTCGTGGGGGAGATGTCCGGCAGGACAGAGGGGGGTGCTGTCCCTCCAGCGTCAACAAGCTGAGGCAGCTTAACCCTTAAAATCCTTCGCCAACAAATAGAGCTCCACCGACTCATCGCGCGAGGCCGGCGGCTTGACGTGATGGACCGAGCGGAAATTCCGCTTCAGCCTGGCCAGCAATTCGTTCTCGGCGCCGCCCTGAAACGTCTTGGCGAGGAAATGTCCGCCCGGCTTCAATACCGACAGCGCGAAATCGGCCGCCACCTCGCACAAATGCATGGTGCGGATGTGGTCGGTCCGCTTGTGGCCGGTGGTGGGTGCGGCCATGTCGGAGAGCACGATGTCCGGCGGCCCGCCCAGCGTCTCGGCCAGCTTCTGCGGCGCCTGGGGATCGAGGAAATCCATCAGCAGCACCGGCGCGCCCGGCACCGCGTCCATCTCGAGGTAATCGATGCCGACGACGTTCGGGTGTTCCGCCGTAGATTTCGTACGTGCGGCGGCGACCTGGCACCAGCCGCCGGGTGCCGCACCAAGGTCAATCACCTTCATGCCGGGCTTGAGCAAATGGTGCTTGTCGTCGATCTCGATCAGCTTATAGGCGGCGCGCGAGCGATAGCCATCGGCCTTCGAGCGCTGGACATAGGGATCGTTGATGTGGCGCTGCAGCCAGCGGCGCGACGATTCCTTCAGCCCGCTTTTCTTCTTGATCTTCGTCTTCAGCACGCGAATGCCGGCCGAACTCGGTCTTTCCGGTTTCTTCGTCATTGCCGGCCACGCCCACTGTTGCGCCAGACGCCGTCATCGGCCATCAATTCGCTCAATATTCCCTCGCGCAGGCCACGGTCGGCGACACGCAGCCGCTCCGACGGCCAGACGGCGCGGATCGCCTCCAATATGGCGCAGCCGGCCAGAACCAGGTCGGCGCGGTCGGCGCCGATGCAAGGGTTGGCGACGCGCTGTTGGAAATCCCAGCCGACCAGTTTTTCGACCATGCGATCAACGCTGTCGCGATTCATCCACAGCCCGTCGACGCGGCGGCGGTCGTAGCGTTCGAGATCGAGGTGGACGCCGGCCAGCGTCGTCACCGTGCCCGACGTGCCGAGCAAATGGAATTTCGGGCTGGACAGGAGGTGGCTCAGCCGGTCGCGCCCGTCGAAGGCGCGCAGCCGCATTGCGACATCCTCGACCATGGCGCCAAAGATCTCGCGCGTCACCGCGCGGCCGCCGAAACGCTCCGCCAGCGAGACGACGCCGACCGGCAGCGAGGTCCACGACACGATATGGTTGGCAAGCCTTGGCGAGCGCTGACCGGTGAGGTCGATCAGCGCGATTTCGGACGAGCCGCCGCCGATGTCGAACAGCACGACGCCTTGCGTGTCGCGCTCGACCAGCGAGCCGCAGCCCGACACTGCCAGCCGCGCCTCGGTCTGGCGGTCGATGATTTCGAGCTTCAGGCCGGCCTCGCGCTCGACGCGCTCGAGGAACTCGACGCCGTTGGCGGCGGTGCGGCAGGCCTCGGTGGCGATCAGCCTGGCCTTCCTGACCTTGCGGTTACGCAATTTGTCACCGCAGATCTTCAGCGCCTCGACAGCGCGGTCCATTGCAGCCTCGCCGAGCCGGCCATTGGCGGTAAGGCCCTCGCCCAGCCTGACGATGCGCGAGAAGGCATCGATGACGCGGAACTGGCCATGACGCGTCGGCACCGCGACCAGCAGGCGACAATTGTTGGTGCCGAGATCTAGCGCGGCAAAGACCGGCAATTCCTGCAGCGGCGGCGGCGTGCGGGCACCTTGCCCCGGCCTTGGCGAGGCTGGAGGCAATTGCGCGATTGAAGCCGATTGCGCGATCGAGGACTGGGGCGCGATCGAAGCCGCTGGCTGGGGCTGGCGAGCGGCCGGGGCATCGCCGGCGGCTGGCACCGAAGTGCCTGATATCACCGGACGAGCCTCGTCGCGTGCGAAAACCTTGCGCCCGCGCCGCCGCTTGCGCCGCTTCTTGGGTTTGCCGTTCTGATGAGGGCCGTTCTGACCCTTGTGATCGTGGGACGTGTCGCCAGCCTGTCCATTGCCGGACCGGGGCTGCGCCTGACGGCCGTAGCGTCCGGCGGATGGGCTTGCCTGGCCGGGCGGCGGCGAACCCCTGGACACGCCCACTTCCGGCGCGCCAGCGCCGGCGTCGTGGTCTTCCACTGTCGTTCCTTCCGGCGCCGCGCGAACCGAGACCGGACGCAGCAGGCGCTTTTACATGTTCAAGTTGCGGCCAGACTATCAGCGCCGGGCCGGATCACCAAGAGTGCTCGCGGCGAATTTTGCCGGCGGCGTTGTCTCGCCCCTGCCCTCGGCGGATGATGGCGCGCCTTCCCGGTTGAATAGCCGGCTTCAATGAGGCATTTCTGAAATGAACCATTCGGGAGCGCCGGCGATTTTCCTGCTGCGAACCGGAAAAACGGGTACGGGCTGCAACGCATGATCGTCACGCCATGAACTGGAGGCGTTATTTCTGGCCCGTCATCGGCATCGCCGCGGTGGTGTTCTCGCTGTGGCTGCTGCTGCACGAATTGCGCGGCATTTCGCTCGACGACGTCTGGGACGGCATCGTCGCCATCCCGGCGCGCGGCTGGATGCTGGCGGCGCTGAGCTCGGTCATCGCCTATGCCTCGCTCGCCGGCTACGACCACATAGCGCTGCTGCACATCGGCAGACGAGTCTCGTGGCTGTTCGTCACCTTCTGCTCGTTCACCACCTACGCGCTGTCGCACAATATCGGCGGATCGGTATTTTCCGGTGCGGTGATCCGCTACCGCGCCTACGGCACCAAGGGCCTGACCGGCCAGGATGTCGGCATTCTGGTGGCGATCTGCTGGATCACCTTCGTGCTGTCGACGCTGTTCGTCTCAAGCATCGTCCTGCTGCTCGAGCCTGAGGTGATCGACCGGTTTTCCGGCACGCCGCACCACAAGCTGTCGCAAGCGGCAGGGCTCGCCATGCTGCTCTTGGTGGCGGCCTATGTCTTCGGCAGCTGGCTGCATCTGAGGCCGCTGAGGATCGGCAGCTTCCAGTTGCACTACCCGGCGCTGCCGATCGTAGCACGGCAATTGCTGGTCGGCCCGATCGAGCTGCTGGCGGCGGCGGCGATCATCTTCTTCGCCCTGCCCGCCACCGGCAATCCCGGCTATTTCGTCGTGCTCGGCGTGTTCCTGGTGTCGTTCTCGATCGCGCAGATCTCGCATGCGCCGGGCGGGCTCGGCGTCTTCGAGGTGGTGTTCCTCGCCGGCTTGTCACATATGGACCAGGTCGGCGTGCTGGCGGCGCTCCTGGTATTCCGGCTGTTCTACCTGATCATCCCGCTGCTGATCGCGCTCGGCGTGGTGCTGTATTTCGAGCGCTCGCAATTCAGCCGTAGCGCGAATTGACGCGCCGGAAGCCGACGATTGAGCCCAGACACAGGGTTGACTATTTTCCGGCGGCGGCTACAAGGCACGCGCGGCGACATCGTCGCCCTGCCCGCGTGGTTTTCAACAGCCGCGCCTGCTGGGGAATAGGTTAACGGTAGACCCACGGACTCTGACTCCGTTAGTCCTGGTTCGAATCCAGGTTCCCCAGCCAATGACCTCAATCGCTTCCGTGCGCGTCATTGGCATGCGACTCGGCTCCGCCGCTATCAACGATTAAGCAGTTACAAAGCCTGCTTCGAAAACGCGTCAGAAAGAGTAAACATCTTCGGCTTTTTGGGCATGGTCGAGAAGTCGATGAATTGATCGCGATAAGTTTTAACGTAATCCTTTGGAGGCATAATTTCTTTCAGGTGCTCCGACGGAGAGAATCTTATATTTTTGTGGTTCGGAAATTTATATTTCATATAGCTGATTAGCTGCTCACTCAATAAGTCGCAGAAAAATATCGCATCATCGACGTACTGGGCGATGTTGTCTGATTCTGAAAGTATCATCTGATGAAAGTAATAGACGGCGTGGGCGTTTAAACCATCCATATTTTTCAAAGAGTGCTTATCGATCAGCGAATTTCTGGACGCTATTCGGTTATTTAGATCCTCCAGCGTGAATTCCGCCTTATGTATTATTGAAAGCATCATCGGTATATCACTTATAAATTCGCTAAACTTGTCATAGTCTGGGAATTTCATCACCCCTAATCTGGGGAATCCTAAGAAGGTTCTAAGCGGCTCTGCAATATCAACAATTTCTTGCGGTGGTCTAAATTCATTAATTGCCATCCTCAGCTTATCGCAATCTGATTTCAAATCACCTATCATCTGATATTTCATATTAAGCAGGTTTTCTAGGTTCGAAGCGCAGGCATACACGACCTTCTTCAGATTTGAAATACCCAGGTGAATGACAGTTTCGCGGTCTTTTCTTGATTCATACTGAAGTTGCTTTCTATTCAGATATATTGATACTGCAAAACCTGCCATCACTCCAATGAGTGTGGAGACCGTGTCTGAGGCAAATTGCACCCATTCACTGCTCAATGTAGTTACGATTGCACTGGATGTCCCCGGCAAATCCACGTCTGCCCCCCCGTTCGCGTGACAGCCTACTGCACACAGAGTGCGGAACCGAGAGAGCGCGAATTGGTGGTCCGCGTCCTTCTGGTGCTGCGTCCAACTCACCATTTCGCGGCTATGGACCCACTGTTTGACGGCTATAAATGAAGCGATACACCCAGCAGGTGCACCGTTATCCGGTCTTCCCCGCATGACACTGCCGACTATCGCTGGTACTTGCCCAATCGCATCTGGTCAAGCGTGAGCCAAATACCCGTGGTAATCGTATTCCCCAGCCGTCGGTCGATGTGCCTTTTCGACCAGAACCGACGATGTCGAACCACCTCCAATGGAGCCATCAGACCTGCATCTTCATGCTCAAGGATGTGGCAGTGGTAAACGTATTTGCCGATCTGCTCTTCCGAATCGAAATTCATGACAATGAAGACAATTCCATTTGAAGGGACCGGGACGGTATCGTGCCAAGTGCTTACGCCGGTACTGTCTTCTTCGCGAATTGACGCCAACTGGGCATTTGACGGATAACGAACGGTGCGGGGGTCGATACCGTTGGCCTCCAGGTCAGAGGCAGCAGCCAGGCGGAACTTCATCTGGTGGATGTGAAAATTGTGCAGCTCAGATGTTGGGTTCTCGAGCTCCCACAGTTGGCCATGACCGTTAGAAAGCTGAACGCATGTGTGCTTAGGACGGTCTTTGGTGCCGTCCCAATCGACTTCACCTTTTGCATCCAAATAAGCGTCGAAGCCCACAGGACCGATACCTGCGTCAGGGTCAGGTTCGAAACTGTCGATCGGATAGACGCCGGTGGGCTGTGGCGGATGAACAAGGTTCGTCCAAACGCGCCACGTGTCAGGCATTGTGCCACTGGCGAACGTCACACGTCGATGTTCGCGTGTATTCCTATCGATGTCACGAACGCAGCCTACCGGGAGGTCGGGCAGTGGTGTAGCTTCCAAGATTTCAGACAGGTGGAGATTCTCAAACTCGGCATAAGGCAGATTGAGATCGGTCGCGACGCGCTCTGCCACGGCTGTGGGAGATCGTTCCAATATAACTCTAGCCAATTGAATCTCAGGCCAATTGTCTCCATTGAACTTTGGATCCGCTCCGGTGCTGACAGGCCCGGTTCTGAGCAAATATCTCCGGACCTTGGCAGATTGAGTGTCGTTCCGGATGTAAATCTCCGCTCTGGCTGCAGGCATGAGAGTGAGCGTTGACAATTTGGCGGCTTTGTTTGGTACCGCCGGTTCACTCCGCAAGAGCGGTTTGCCCGGAACAACACCATCCACGCTGAGCAGATCGAACGGCAGCAGGCTTCCATCTGCCTCCGATACAATCCGAAGATCATAGGTGACATCGGCGCTCAGATTGGCGATACGCCACAGCCCATTTCGGCCTGCCCCGATATCGACCGTAGGAAAACGCTGCCCGTTGACGGTGAACAGCCAAATATCATTTGCATCGCTCGGGCTTTGACAAAAACCCTCTCGCTCTTGCGACGCGGGAAGAGGCTGATCGCCCATCGACGGCGCACATTGGTTATGACCCGCGATGTGGACCCACTGTGCCGGAGCTTCACCGGAAGCTTGATCAGGAGGGATAGAGGTCTTTAGTTTAATATCACGCAGCATCATATAAGAAATGTCTGTAATCGCTCTAAGATCACCTGTCAGTTTCTTCTCCCGCGCCGGATCGACGTCCCGCACAGATATGTTGGCATCCCCCGAACCAATTGAGAGGACGCCAGACATCCCGCCGGCGACCTGTCCAGCTGAAAGGCCATGAATGTGAGAGTGGTACCAATAGAGACCATTCGGGTGTGGAATAATGCCTGCGACGCCATCGAGAATACTTGAGGGCAAGGCAGTGGGTACCGTGATGCTGTAGTCCAACCACTCCCCTCGCTTCAAAGAGACGAAGACATTGTCGCCATTCCCGTGAGTTGGGTCGGCAGCGTTATCCGGTGAGACAATCAAGCCATGTGTATGTAGGTTGGTGGCCTGCTCCATATGCAAGTCATGCGCCATGTTACCATGTTCGACCGAGGAAGGCTGCTCAAGGGCGTCCACGAGACGGACCTTTAAGGTATCGCCAGCGTCAAGTTCCAGCACAGGCGGCAAGTAAGCGCCGTTGTAATTCTCTGTCTCCACGCGATATCCTCCGACCCGAACGGGGGCCGTTGTGGCGGTTAAGGAGACAGTCAAATCAGAGTGGCCTTCCCTGGTTTCTGACGGTGCAACTCGACAGAATGGTGAAGGTTGCGGCGACCCGCCAAAGATGATCGCTGAACAAATTTCCGGTTGAATCAACAACGGATGCTGCGCATCGGCGGCATCGGCGACATTCTCCCCCAACGACAATAGGCTTGCCAAGCCAAAGCGCCCAAAGATGACCATCATTCGCGGCACCTTGGAAAAAGCCGTAGGCACGGAATCAGCTCCTATTCATCAGACGAGTTCGGATATAAGGACGTAATTTCAGTAGATCGGTATCGCTGCAAGAAAACCGCCGCATGCAAGCGCTTGCCGGCCGAGCTACCGTCGAATGCTCTTCGGTGCCCACCAAGGGAATGGCCAGGGAACCGGCAAGCCTTCCCAACTCATCAAGGCTTTGGTCGCCTCACTGAATTACGGTGACAGTGCACTTTGGCCATGAATAATGCGTGGTAGCGGGCTTTTTGCTTCCGCCAAACGCTCGTGCTGGAAGCGCGAGGCTTTCTATTTTCCTAGTGGAGCATCCCTCCGCGTTCAGCGAATTACTTTGCAGATTCGCAGGCCGATAGCCGCGTGCTGGTGCGCGCCCCCAGTATGGGTATGCTGAGAGGGAAGAGCCGTCCCTGTCACGTTGAGACTTGTACCTTCATGAGGAACCGTCGTATCACGATCTAGGGTTCCTTTCCGCTGACCACCTCCAAGCTGGGAAGTGCGCCCCTTCACTTCATGTGAGTGCTGGCCGCCCGCATGGTCGTGCGATCCATCGCCCTCTATTGTTGTCGGCGCGCCTACTACCGCCATATCTACAAGAATGAATCTCCCGCTGAACTGGTCCGTTACATCCTGAAATATCCGTCCAGCACATTTGCGTTCGGAGAGAATATACGTCCCTACCGGCAGGGAAGTGGCCAAAGCCTCTTCTTCCAATACACTGACCCGATGGTTCAAATCAGATACAAAGTCAGTAAGCCCTTGGGACGTAAAGGGTTCCGCGCTTTTGGCGTCGGCCGTTTGCCCGAAAGCATTCCCCATCGTCAATGAAAGAGAAACCATTGAACATGCAAGTATCGTCGTTATCTGTGTATTCTCATTAACGGTATACATCGGCTGTCCTCCCTTTGACGTTTGTGTGTACAAATAGTAAACTAGACTTCAAGACAATTTCTTCGAAATTGTGAAACTCGAATAGTCTGAATCTTTCTCCAACGCATCTATTATTATGATCCGGCTATTCCTCCCTAGGCGCGGTCAAGTACCGCTATATCACTGGTTTTCTGGAAGAACGGCATCTGCCTCCCCCTTCGCACCAGCAACGAATGCCCTATCCCAAGAATCTTCCGAACACTCGCCAATGCCGCCTCATTCACCTCGATATATGCGACGATGTACCACTCGCCGTTTTCTTCCCTGGCCATTCCCATCGGCTCGGCACGCCATTTCAGCGCGCCGTGGTGGGGCATGAAGTAGGTTTCCTGGACGCCGCCGACGGCGCTGAGGCCCTCGTCGAGAGCGTATTCCATTACCGCGCAGCACAGCTGCGTCAGCGTTCCCCTCAGCCCGGCAGTTCGTTTGTCGGGAACGACGAATGTGCGGGTCCATTCGGCCCAATCGGGACGTCTTGGGACGCCCGATTTTTCGCACATGTGAGAAAAAACCTCCGAGACCATGTGCGGCTCGCTCGTTGGGATCAATCGAGCCGAAGTCACTACGCGATCGTCTTCAATGCCCAGCAGGTATGTCGCCGCGTCTGTATCGAATTGATCCAGTTCGCGACCATCCGGGCTCGGAGGGCGCCAGCGTTTTTGATGCACGAAGAAATCGTGCCGGCGGCGCAGAAATTCGTCGAATTCGTTTTCGTAGAGATGCTTGTTATGCGCGTTGACTACGTGGGCCGTTATCATGGCGCGATCCCCCGATCGTTCTCGCAGGGATATTTGCAGCCTCGCTAATGTACGTCACCTGTCCGATGGGACAGTTGACGCGTTTAGGGGTGGATCAGGCGCCGGCGCACTGCCTCGACGACCGCCTGCGTGGTCGTTGCGACGCCAAAAGCCTCACGGGCTCTTGTCGAATGCCATTTGACCGTTCGCTCGGTCAGACCAAGGATTTGGGATGTTTCCGACGAGGTCTTGCCGGCTGCGGCCCAGAGCAGCACCTCTTTTTCCCGGTCGGTCAGCACGCCTTCATCGTCATCATTGTCGTCCGCCAAGGCCTGGATCGACATGCCGGCATAGACCGCCATGGTCACCAGTTGCACTTGATGGCGCGGCGAGAGGGTGCAGGACTTCGCGGAAGAGGCAAACGACAGCACGGATTGCCAATGGTGAATGCTGAGCATCGGCACAGCGAAGCCGCTACAGATGCCGAACTCCGTCGCCTCGCCGGCGACCCGTCGTGAACCTTCCGTATCCGACCACTTTGCCGGGACTTCGGACCAAAGGAACGGCTTCAGGGTTTTTGCCGAGTAGATGCAAACACCATCAACCGCGGCATGCTCGGCCTCGACATAGCGTTCGAACCAGCCGGCCGGCCAGCCATTCAGTTCGACCATCGGCGCAAGTTTCTGGCCACTGAGCGGCACACCGCTCAGAATAAGGTGCTCGAAGCCGAGATTCCTCACGGTTTCGAGAAGGTCACTTAGCAGCGGCCCGGTAGCTGTATGTTTCCTGCAGCGTTCGACAAAGTCGAACACGTCTGAATCGATCATGACAGAGACCCCCGTCTCCACGCCCGAAACAAAGTTTAGCTCAAATTAGCGACTTCGAATACTCCCAATAAGTGTGTCCGCCACGCAGGACGCGTGGACCAAAATCAGCTAAATCAGCCGGATTGTGATCAGCAACACAGGACCAGAAAGCATGACGCCAGCATTGCCGAAACGAAACGAGCCGTTCCGGGCCGGCGAAACCGCGCTGCTGCTGGTCGACATGCAACGGGTCTGGCTGGAGCCCGGCGCCGATCCGGCGCATCCGGAGCGCGGTCCCGATCACTATTTCTACCAGCAGACGGCGTCGCAAACGATCCCCAACCAGGAGCGCCTGCTGGCGGCGGCGCGGGCCAACGGCGTCGAGGTGATCCATACCATCATCCAAAGCCTGACCGAGGATGGCCGCGATCGCTCGCTCGACCACAAGCTGACGCCGATCCACATCGCGCCGAGCCGGCCGGAGGGCCTGCCGGTGCCGTCGCTGGCGCCGGTCGGCGACGAGATCATGCTGCCGAAGACGTCATCGGGCGTCTTCAACTCGACCAACATCGATTATGTCCTGAAAAACCTCGGCGTTCGCTACCTGATCGTCGCCGGCATCATGACCGACCAGTGCGTCGACATGGCGGTGCGCGATGCCGCCGATCGCGGCTACCTCGTCACGTGCGTATCGGATGCCTGCGCCGCCGCCTCGCAGGAGCGCCATGACGGCGCGCTTAAGGCGTTTGGCGGCTATTGCTGGGTCGCCGATACCGCCACCGTTACGGCCCGTTTCGAAGCCTTGGGAAAAGCTGCATGACAGTCGAACCGCTGGTTGCCGTCGTCACCACCGACCTTTCGGCGATCACGCGCGGCCGCTCCGTCGTCGAAAGCAGGCTGCAGACGATCGCCGCGACCGGCGTCGGCTGGTTGCAGGCCAATCTGTCGCTGACGCCGTTCAATTCGATCGTCGACCCCAATCCGTGGGGCTCGTCCGGCGACGTGCGTCTCGTTCCCGATCTCAACGCGCAGTTTCGCACGGCGCTGACCGGATCGCCGACGCCTTTCGACATGGTCGCCGGCAACATCGTCGAACTCGACGGCAGCCCGTGGGTCGGCTGTACGCGGACCATGCTGAGCGATGCGCTGGCGGAGTTGAAGGCGGCGGCCGGGCTTTCCGTCATCGCCGCCTTCGAGCATGAATTCCACATCGAGGGCGACTTTGGCCCGGCTCATTCGATGTCGTTGGCAGCACTGCGCCGCGCCGACCCGTTTGCCGCCAATCTGATGGCGGCGCTGGCGGAAGCCGGCGTCGCGCCCGAAGTGGTGATCGCCGAATTCGGCACCGACCAATTCGAGGTGACATGCGAGCCAGCCGATGCGCTTGCCGCGGCCGATCGCGCCGTCGCCATCCGCGAGATCACGCGCGAAGTCGCGCGATGTGCCGGCTGGCGGGCGAGCTTCGCGCCCAAGATCGCGCCGGATGCCGTCGGCAACGGCGTCCACATCCATTTCAGTTTCGTCGACGAGGCCGGCAAGCCGGCGACCTACGACCCGGCCCAGCCCGGCGGCCTTTCCAGCCGGGCCGCGTCGTTCTGCGCCGGCGTGCTGCGCCACCTGCCCGCGATCACCGCCATGACGGCGGCGAGTGTGTCGTCCTACTACCGGCTGAAGCCGCATAGCTGGAGCTCGTCCTACACCTGGCTTGCCGACCGCGACCGCGAGGCTAGCCTGCGCATCTGCCCGACGGCGACGATCGGCGGGCGCGATCCGGCGCTGCAGTACAATATCGAATACCGGGCAGCCGACGCCACCGGCAATCCCTATTTGTCGCTGGCGGCCATCGTGCGCGCCGGGCTGGAAGGGCTGAAGGCCAAGTTGCCGGCGCCGCCGCTGGTCTCGGGCGACCCGACGCAGATGAGCGCTGCCGAGCGCAAGAAGCTCGGCCTCGTAAGGCTGCCGGAAACGCTTGCGGCGGCACTCGACGCGCTCGTCGCCGACAAGACCGTCACGGGATGGTTCGCGCCAGTCTTCGTCGAGACCTTTGTCGGCCTCAAGCGGCACGAGACCGGGCGCCTCGCTGGTCTCGATCCAGTGGCTGTCTGCGACCTCTACCGGACGCTCTATTGATGGCTGAGCCGCTTGCCAGCGCCATCCAGCCTCACGGTTGGCCACCAGCGGTCGAAGCGATCAACGAAACGGGGCGTTCCGATATCGTTCTGATATGCGAGCACGCGTCCAATCACATCCCGGCCGAGTATGCGCGGCTCGGTCTCGACAGCAGCCATTTGCAGCGCCATATCGCCTGGGACATCGGCGCCGCCGAAGTGACCCGCGCTCTGTCGAAGCTGCTCGATGCTCCGGCTTTCCTCAGCTCCTATTCGCGGCTTTTGATCGATCTCAACCGGCCGCTTGGTTCCAGCGGCAGCATTCCGGTGGTGTCGGAGGACACCGGCATTCCTGGCAATGTCGGCCTCGATCCGGAGGAGCGAAGCCGGCGTGCCGAAATCATGTTCACGCCGTTTCATGACCGCGTGGCCGCCCATCTCGACGACCGGGCGAAGCAGGGCAGACCGACGCGGATCGCGACGATCCACTCCTTCACGCCGGTCTTCCTCGGCATTGCCAGGCCCTGGCACGCCGGTGTGCTTTACGACCGGGCAGTCGATTTCGGCCAGGCAGTGCTTGCCGGCCTGCGTGCCGACAGTGCGGTCAACGCCGCGGCAAACGAGCCCTATGTGATCAGCCGTGACGGCGACTATGCCATACCCGTCCATGGCGACGATCGCGGCATTCGGGCCGTCCTCATCGAGATCAGGCAGGACCTGCTGGCGGGCCGCTCCGGCATCGAGGAATGGGCGAACCGGCTGGCCGCCGTCTTGCCGGCGCAACAGACTAAGAAGCTCTTGTGAGCGGCCTCAGCCTGCGCGAGCGCGCGTTAGAACTGTCGCCGGCGGAGCCTAGCGAAGTCTCTTCACGAGAAGATCTCCGCCAAGTCTTCGACGCTGGTGCCTTCCTTGACCTGGCGCAGCTCGACATAGCTGACTGCCGGGGCAATCGACGTCACAATGGATACGATCGCTGTCACCAGGGCGCCAAGAAATATGCCTGTGGTTAGGCCAAAGACCATGATCGCAGGGCTGAGCACGGCCTGGATCAGCACCACAGCTATGAACAGGACAATCCAGAATCCGAACAGAGCCCAGCGGCTTCCTTTGGTAAGTTCCCGGCTGCGTTTCATGCTGCCGAAGACCCCCAGTCTTTCCTGAACCAAAACAGGCACCGCGACAGACCAACGAAGCCACAATATGATGCCAGGAACGAGCAGAAGCATCGCGCCGGCGGCCGCGCCGAGGCTCACCAGCAGCGCGATGCCTATCACCGGCAGTAGGAGGGAGATTGCCGTCTTGAGGCAATCGCCAATCGATGGTCGCTTGCCGTTCAGATCCTCGATCGCGGCACGCACCAGCGCCGCCTGCAGGATTGCCGACAGTGTCATGGAAACCAGCACGGCAACGATCGTGGCAATGATTCGTTGGGCTGAGAACTCCGGAACGCCAGCCTCGACGTTGGTCGCCCATTTCCAAATCCAAAGCTGGTAAAGGAGCGTAGGCAAGCCTGAGAACAGCATTGCCAATCCGAGGCAAAGCACTGGATTGCGGCTGATGACAGCGAAGCTGTCGTTGAAAACCCTGCCGATGCGAAATTTGTTCGGCCGTTCCAGTGTCACTGATGTCACGATACGTCCCCCTGCCTCGCCGCCGCATGTGGCTGGCGGCCCCGCTGGTAAATCTGCCAAGATTGAAGGTCGCCGTCCAGCCCACTTGCAATTCTTCCGCTGCATTGTCAGTGTCGGCTGGGAACCACAGGTTGCAGGGGAGCGGGTGGCGTTGGCACAGCCAGGCACAGCGGAAGCCGAATGGCTGACCAATCTGCACAAGCAGCTGATCGCCGATGAGTCGATCCAGTTCGACCTGCCGGCCTATGTGCCGCCAAAGCCGCCCGAGTGGCTGAAACCTCTGCAGGATTTTTTGTCGTGGCTCGGTCCATACATGATCTATCTGTTCTGGGGGGCGGTGATATCGGGCGTCGCAATCATCCTGCTTTTGGTCTTCCTCGAGGTGAAAGGCATCGCCTGGCGGCTGCCGTGGCAGCGCGCTCGGCCCGAAGTCGAAGACGAAGAAACCTGGCGTCCCGACGCCGGCGCCGCGCAGATCCTGCTGTCGCAAGCGGATGCGCTGGCCGCACGCGGCGACTATGACGAGGCGGTTCACCTTTTGCTTCGGCGCAGCGTCGCCGATATTGCCGGCCGACTGCCGGACTTCCTGCGCCCGTCGCTCACCGCGCGCGACATCGCCAATGCCCCTTCCCTGCCGGGAAGGGCACGCCATGCGTTTACCGAGATCGCCCGCATTGTCGAGGCGGCGCTGTTCGCGCGCCGGCCGGTCGGCGCGGAAGGCTGGCGGCAAGCACGCGGCGCCTATGAACGTTTCGCCTTCCGGGATGCCTGGACGTGAGCGCACCCGCGGTCGAGGCGCAGGAGCCGTTCAATCGAAAGACACTGTTTTGGGGAATTTTCGCCAGCCTGCTTGCGGCAGCCGGTTTCTTTCTGCTGTCCACCTATGCTCCCGACTTCCGGCAGCCCGGCAATGGCGGCGCCACGCCGCTGTCGAAAAGCGGCGTCGGCTACGCCGGCCTGGCTGAATGGCTGCGGCTCACCGGCGAGACGCCGGCCATGGCGCGGACCGAGGACGATCTCGGCACCGACATGCTGCTGATCGTCACCATCTCGCCCGATAGCGATCCGGGAGCGCTCGACCACATCCTCAACCTTCGCCGGGACCAGAACACGCTCTTCGTGCTGCCCAAATGGCAGATCCTGCCGCTGCAGGAGCATGAAGGCTGGAACATGAAATTCGGGCGATTGCCCGATTCGGTGGTGAACGAATGGCTTGGCCGCATTGCCGATGCAAAGGTCGGTGCCGGCCAGAGCACGGCAAAGCAACTCGACATCGAAGGCAACATGGTTGCCGCACCCGAAGAATTGCAGTGGGTGGCCGACAAGTACCCTCTCATCGCAGCCGGCAATGACAAGGCTGTGCTTACCGAACTAGACGACAAGCCGTTCTATATCCTGACTGACCCTGACCTGATCAACAACGCCGCCCTCAAGGATCCCGAAAAGGCAGCAGCCGCGCTCGCGCTGATCGCCTTGCTCCAGCCGGACGACGGGCCGGTGATGTTCGATCTGACGCTGCACGGCGCGGGGCGAAAGTATGATCTGGCCAAGCTTCTGGTCGAGCCGCCGTTCCTGGCGCTGACACTGACGATCCTGGTCGCCGCGGCGCTGGCGTTCCTGCATGGCCTTGGCCGGTTCGGCCCGCCGCGCGCCGACCAGCGCGCGATCGCCTTCGGCAAGCGTGCGCTGGTCGATACGACGGCGATGCTCATGCGGCGTGCCGGCCGGCTGGACGAGCTGGGAGGCCGCTATGCGGCCTTGATGCGGGTGCGCGCCGGCGCGCTGCTCGGCGCACCGCAAGGGCTGCAAGGCAAAGCGCTCGACCACTGGCTCGACTCTCGCGATAAGGAGCAAGCCGGCGGCTTCACGACGCGTTCGCAAGCCGCCGGCGAGGCCAAGAACCTGACGCAGATGCAACAGGCAGCTGAGCGGCTGCACGACTGGACGGCAAGGAGGCTCGGTGAACGTCGATGATGTGAAGGCCCTGGCGACACGGATCAGGGAAGAAGTGGCCAAGGCGATTACCGGGCAGCACGATACGGTCGACCTGATGCTGACCGCCTTGTTCGCGGGCGGGCATATCCTGCTCGAAGGTCCTCCCGGTACGGCCAAGACAATGACCGCACGCTGCTTCGCCCAGGCGCTTGGGATCGCCTACGGGCGCATCCAGTTCACGCCGGACCTGATGCCCGGCGATATCGTCGGGTCGAACATCTACAACTTCCAGACCGGGCAGTTCACGCTGACGCGCGGTCCGATCTTCTGCGATCTTCTGCTTGCCGACGAAATCAACCGCACGCCGCCCAAGACGCAAGCCGCGTTGCTCGAGGCGATGCAGGAGCATGCGGTCACCTTCGACGGCACCACGCATTCGCTCGGCCGCAATTTCATGGTCGTCGCGACCCAGAATCCGATCGAGCACCAAGGTGTCTATCCGCTGCCGGAGGCGCAGCTCGACCGCTTCCTGTTCAAGCACCGCGTCAGCTATCCCGGCCCCGAGGAAGAACGAGCCATCATCGTCCATCACGGCGGCGGCTCCGCCTCGCACGATATCGCGCAATATGGCATCAAGGCACAGACTAACCGCGAGACGCTGCAGGAGGCCCTTGAAGTCGTCGGCTCCGTCACCCTCGTCGACGATGTCGTCGGCTACATAGCGGCGCTGGTTCGGGCTACGCGCGAAAATGCCGATCTGGAAGTCGGGGCCAGCCCGCGCGCGGGCGCCATGCTGGCGCGGGCGGCGCGTGCCCGGGCGGCGCTGGACGGACGGGCCTATGTGATCCCCGACGACGTCAAGGCGCTGGCAGTGCCGGCGCTGCGCCATCGCGTCATCCTTTCGCCTGCGGCCCAGATCGATGGCCGCCTGGTCGAGCAGATCGTCTCCGACCTGGTCGACCAGACGGAAGCACCACGTTGATCTATCCCAGCGGCCGAGCGGTATGGGCAGCAGCGGCCGGCGCGGTGCCGGCCTTCCTGGTCGCGCTGGCACTGCCGTCGTTCTGGTATCTGGGATTGCTGTGGAGTTGCCTGCTGCTTGCCTTCCTGGCGGTGGATGCCGCGGCAGGACGCGGACGGGCATCGCTGAATGCCAGCATCGATGCGCCGCAGCAGGTCGGTGTCGGCGGGGAATTCGGCGTGCAAATCGCCGCCCGTCATTCGGGGCGGTCGCGCGCCGCGGAGGTTCGCGTCGGCCACGATGCGCGTCTGGCGCCGGTGGACGGCAGCGGCGGGGCCTTGCAGCCGACGGCCGGAGGCGGGTCGCTCGACCTTCGCTTCCAGGCGCTGCGGCGCGGCGTCGCCAGCTTCGACCGTCTATGGGTGCGCTGGCGCGGGCCGTTCGGGCTGGTCTGGAACCAGGTCGTGCTGCCAGTGGAAAGCAAGGTCGCGGTGCTGCCCGACGTCAGCAGCGCCCGCGGCGAGGCGATCACGCTGCTGCAACATGCGGCGCTTGCCGAAGGCCATGCGCAGCGCCGCGCCGGTCAAGGCCGCGAGTTCGACGCGCTCAAGGATTACCAGCCGGGCATGGGCCGGCGGATGATCGACTGGAAGCGCAGCGCCCGCCACGGCAAGCTCTTGGCGCGCGAGTTCCGCATCGAGGAGAACAACAACATCGTGCTGGCCATCGATAGCGGACGCCTGATGTGCGAGCCGGTCGACGGAGTGCCGAAGGTAGACCGGGCGGTAACGGCCGCCTTGCTGTCGGCATTCATCGCGCTGAAGGGCGGCGACATGGTCAGCCTGTTCGGCTTCGATGCAAGGCCGCGCGTTTCAAGCGGCGCGGTACGCGGCCCCGCCAGCTTTGCGATGATCCAGAAACGGGCCGCCGAGATCGACTATTCCAGCGAGGAGACCAATTTCACGCTGGCATTGACGACGCTGGCGGCGCGGCTCGACCGCCGCTCGCTGGTCATCATCTTCACCGATTTCGTCGATCCGATCAGTGCCGAATTGATGCTGCGCACCGTGGGCCGGCTCACCGAGCGGCATCTCGTGCTGTTCATGATGATGAAGGACACCGAACTGGAGGGCCTGGCCGACATGCCGCCACGCTCCGGCGAGGACGTTGCCCGCGCGGTCGTTGCCGGAGGGCTCTTGCGCGAAAGGCAGGTCGTCATCGGCCGGCTGCGGCTGCTCGGGGCGCATGTGATCGAAGCCGACCACAACCGGCTGGGTCCCGCGCTGGTCGAGCGCTATCTGCAGTTCAAGCAGGAGGATTTGCTGTGACGGCGCCAGTCGCCGGCAATGCTGTACGCGGCGATGCGGTACGCCAGTCGCTGGCCAGCTTCCGCCGCGAGCGCGAGGCCGACTGGAAAGCATTCGAGGCGCTGCTGGCGCGTATCGAGAAGCGTGCGCCGCGGACGCTTTCCGAAGAAGAGCTGCTGTCGCTGCCGCTGCTCTATCGATCGGCGCTGTCTTCCCTTTCGGTGGCGCGCGCGACCTCGCTCGACAACGCGCTGGTCGGCTATCTCGAAGCGCTGTCGCTGCGCGGTTATTTCTATCTCTACGGCGCGCGGCGCGGGCTGCGGCAGCGCCTCGCCGATTTCTTCCTGCACGACTGGCCCGAGGCCATTCGCGACCTGTGGCGCGAGACATTGGCGTCGGTCGCGCTGATGGTGATCGGCATTGGTGCAGGCGCCTGGCTGGTGGCATCCGACAAGAGCTGGTTCGACGCGATCATCCCGCCCGGCCTGGCAGGAGGCCGCGGCCCCGACACCTCGGCCGAACTGCTGCGCGGCATGCTTTATGATGGCGACAATGGCTTTCTCTCAGGCTTTGCCGCCTATCTGTTCACGCACAACGTCCAGGTCGCGATCCTGGCCTTCGCCCTCGGCTTTGCCTTCGCCGTGCCGACGGTACTGCTGATGCTGTTCAACGGCTGCATGATCGGGGCGTTGTTCCAAGTCTATTGGTCCAAAGGGCTAGGCATGGAGCTCGGCGGGTGGCTGGCCATCCACGGTACCACCGAATTGTTCGCAATCTCTTTGGCCGGCGCAGCCGGCATGCGCATCGGCACGAGTATCGCCTTTCCCGGCGAATTGACACGCATGGCGGCAGCGGCTCGCGCCGGACGCATCGCCGCAAATGCCATGGTCGGGGTCTCGGTCATGCTGCTGTTTGCCGGGCTGCTCGAGGGCATTGGCAGGCAGACCATCACCAGCGACGTCACGCGCTACGCCATTGGCGGTGGCATGCTGGTGCTGTGGATCGGTTATTTCTATATGTTCCGGGCGGTGCGGCATGGCGATCGTTAAACGCGCCGCCTTCACCGCAATACGGCCGCTGATCACGCCCGAAGGCGTCGATCTCCGGATAAAGTTGGCCGACGCCGGCACGCGGGCTGCCGCCTTCCTTCTCGACGTCGTGTTCATCGCCGTAGCTGCAATCGTGATCACGATCGTCGCGCTGTTCGGGGTGGGAGGCCTGGGCAGCGAGGGATTTCAGCCGCTCTTTGTCGTCTGGATCATCCTGATCTTCTTTCTGCGCAACGCCTACTTCATCGTCTTCGAAGCGGGCCGGCGCGCGTCTACGCCCGGCAAGCGGATCGTCGGCATCCGGGTCGCGTCGCGCAGTGGAGACGGCCTGTCGATCGACCAGGTGATAGCCCGCAACCTGATGCGCGAGATCGAGGTGTTCCTGCCGCTGTCGATCATCGTTGGACGCAGCGGGACAGACCTCGCCGACACGCTGACGACGGTGTTCGGACTGGTGTGGACGCTGCTGTTTGCCTTGTTCCCGCTGTTCAATCGAGACCGCATGCGGATCGGCGACCTGTTGGCGGGGACCTGGGTGGTCGAGGCGCCGAAGCGCGCCTTGCTTGAAGACCTGTCGGCACGACAGGATCCGGCGGCCGGCGCGTTCCGGTTCAGCCACGCCCAGCTCGATGCCTACGGGATTGCCGAACTCCACAAGCTGGAGGAGGTGCTGCGCCGCGACGACTATTTCGCCCTGCGGACGGTGGCCGAAACGATCGGACGCAAGATCGGCGCGGCGCCCCAAGCCCATGACGCACGTGCGTTCCTGACGGCGTATTACGGGGAGTTGCGGGCGCATCTCGAACGCAAGCTGCTGCTGGGCAACCGCCGGGTCGACAAGCATCAGCGTTAGACCAGGAGTGGAAATGCACGAAAAGCGTGCGCAGCAGCCCATTGCCACCGAAGATTGACGCTTGACCGGTGCCATCTTCTCCCGCAAATTCAGTCTCGCGGGGTTGAAATGCCTATCCGTCCGTGGGTGCTCGTGTTCCCTATCCTCTGGCAGTCGCAAGCGGATGTTGCCAAGAAAACTCCTCGAGAGTTCCAGGTTCTACGGAAATCAAGCTGCAAGGAGACTTCCTTGGCCACTTTCGTCACTCAATCCACTTTCCAACGAGCTGGCAGCCAAATGGTGTGGTTTTGGAAGCTCGGAACAGGCGATGCCTACTGGGGGTACTCGGTACGTGCGGCAGTCGTGCTTCGCACGGCCACTTTGCGCTGGGAAAGCCTGTATACCTACATCGACGAGACAGGCCAGACCGAGGTAATACAGACGAACGTATCAGACGATATGCAAATAAGATTCGCGGCGATAAGTTCTCCCTGAGGAGCCAAGACATGCCAATAGCGCTTTACGCGGTATACGATTCCCGAGGCGTCATCATTGCTGCCTCACGAGTCGATTCCGACGATGACAAGTCGGCCCCGGCGCCAATCCCACAGCCCGGCGAGGGCAATTACTACGCGCTAATCCCGCTTGACGAAGCCCACGTCAAAATGCCGCTGGATCAGCTGTGCACAACGACTCGGGTCGACTTGCGACAGAAGCGGCTGATTGCCGAGGACCTTCACTCTCAAGCGTAAGTGTTCCTCGCCACCCTGCCCTACCCCACCCACTTCTCGTAATCGGACACCAACAGGTGCAGCGGTGCTGTGTCCTCGTCGATGTCCGCGAAGCGGCCGATCGGCTCGCGGAAGACGTTGTCGGTGAGATCGTCGTTGACGGTCGAAACCTCGCCGATCAGCACGTCCTTGCCCTCGGCCCAGAAGGCGTGCCAGACACCCGGCAGCAAAGTGACGCTCTGGCCTGGGTCGAGCTTCAGGAGCCCACCCGCAGGTAGTCTGTGGATGGTTCCGTCGACAGGCACCGATACTTCGGCCTTCGGATCGATGCCGCCATCGCGATCATGCATGAACAGCTCCAGCACCAGTTTGCCGCCGCCACGGTTGATGATGTCCTCGGCCTTGATGTTGTGGCGGTGCATCGGCGACAGCTGATCCTTGCGCGAGATCATGATCTTCTCGGCATAGAGCATGCCCATGCCCTTCTTCATGTCCTCGTAGCGGCCGTTGCGAACGGTGAACAGGAACAGGCCGAGGTCGTCAAACTTGCCCTGGCCGTAGTCGGTGATGTCCCAGCCAAGCCGAGAAGAGAAGATCGCCGCCGAATCCTGCCGGCGCGCCTTCATCTCTTCCGGGGTCCAGTAGGCGAAGGGCGGCATGATGTAGCCGAACGAGCGGATGAAAGCGTCGGCGTCGCGGATGATGTCGTTGATGGCGGAGCGTTTCATGATCGTGGTTCCTTCTTCAGGCGGCGCCTACAGCGCATAACCGAACACCGATCCGGTGTCGACGTAAACCGCATTCTGGCCTCATGACATCGGCGACGATCAGGGCCATAAGTCCCGACAAATTCCCAAAGGTGACATTCCATGCGCAGCATAGACGACCTCGATACGCCAGCGATCCTGATCGATGCCGACCGCGCCGAAGCCAATATCGCGCGGGCGCAGGCCCATGCCGACAGCCATGGGCTGAAGCTCCGGCCGCACATCAAGACCCACAAGCTGCCCTATTGGGCGAAGAAGCAGGTCGCGGCGGGCGCCATCGGCATCACCTGCCAGAAGATCGGCGAGGCCGAGGTCATGGCCGATGCCGGACTGACCGACATCTTTCTGCCCTACAATATCCTCGGGCGGGCCAAGCTGGGGCGCCTCAAGGCGCTGCACGGCCGCGTAACCCTGTCGGTGACGACCGACAGCATGGACACCCTGATGGGACTTGCCGCCACCTTTACCGATCCCGGCCACCGCCTGCCGGTGCTGGTCGAATGCGACACCGGCATGGGCCGCTGCGGTGTGCAGTCGGCCGGCGAAGCAGTCGCGCTGGCGAGCGAGATCGACAAGGTCCGGGGGCTCGTCTTCGGCGGCTTGATGACCTACCCGGGGGCGGGCCGCGCCGTTGAGACCGAGGCGTGGCTCGCCGATGCGCAGCAAGCGCTTGCCGCATCCGGCCTTGCCTGCGATCGTATCTCCAGCGGCGGCACGCCCGACATGTGGCGTTCCGGCGAGCATTCCGTCGTTACCGAATACCGCCCCGGCACCTACATCTATCTCGACCGCTACCAGGTCGCCAAAGGCGTCGGCAGCCTCGACGATTGCGCGCTGACGGTGCTGTCGACGGTGGTCAGCCGTCCAACGCCGACGCGCGCCATACTCGACGCCGGCAGCAAGGCCCTGTCTAGCGACACGCTGGGGCTCGCCGATTTCGGCGAGCTGCTGGGCATTTCAGGCGCAAGAGTGACCAGCCTCAGCGAAGAGCACGGCAATGTCACGCTGTCAGGCGACGCCGAGCTTCGCATCGGCGAGCGCGTGCGGGTCGTGCCCGACCATTGCTGCGTCGTCACCAACCTGTTCGACGAGGTGCATCTGATCGAAGGCGAGACGGTGATCGAGACGCTGCCGCTCAAGGCGCGAGGACGTATGGCTTGATCCTGTCGGTTGGCTAACGCTCGGCTTGCCTCGCGGCAACCCGGCGCATCGAAATGACGCGGCGGCGCCGGATCTCGGTGCGCATTGCCGTCAGATGCAGCGCGAAGAACAGCACTGTGAAGCCGAGTGCCATCACCAGCAAGGGCCACAACAGGCTTGGATCGATGGTCGGCCCGCCGAGCCGGAACACCGACGCCGGCTGGTGCAGGGTGTTCCACCAGTCGACCGAAAATTTGATGATCGGGATGTTGATGAACCCGACCAGGGTGATGATGGCGGCGGCCCAGGCGGCGCGCCCGGCATCGTCGAGCGCGCGGGTCAGGGCGATGATGCCGAGATACATCAGGAACAGGATGAAGACCGAGGTCAGCCGAGCGTCCCACACCCACCAGGTGCCCCACATCGGCTTACCCCAGATCGAACCGGTGATCAGCGCAAGGGCGGTGAAGACGGCGCCGATGGGTGCCGCCGATTTCAGCGCCACGTCGGCCAGCGGATGGCGCCAGACCAGCGTGCCAAGCGCGGAGACCGCCATAAGCGTGTAGCACATCATGGCAAGCCAGGCGAATGGCACGTGGATATACATGATGCGCACGGTGATGCCCTGCTGGAAGTCCTCAGGCGCCGCGAAGCTCATATAGAGACCGACAGCGAGGATTATGGCGGCCACGCTCGCCAGCCACGGCACGACCTTGTCGGCCAGCGCGACGAACCGCGTCGGGTTGGCAAGATCCATCCAGCCGGAGAGGCGTGAAGTCGTGTCGCTCATGCGGCTTTACATAGACCCCCGGCGGAGTGGCGGCAACCACAGCGGCGGTGCGTCTTCCCTTCTCCCCTTGTGGGACAAGGTGGATCGGCGCGTAGCGCCGAGCCGGATGAGGGGTGTTGGACGGAGTGAGGCGCCAATGATCCTATTTGCCGTGCGCCGAAGTCTGGATTTTGGATGAAGATTTGCGCCAAGCTGAAGCATCCCTCATCCGACCTCGCTTCGCGAGGCCACCTTCTCCCACAAGGGGAGAAGGGAGAGCACTCAGGCGGCTTCGTTCACCGGACGGCTGAGGCGGCGGACCTCCTCGTCGTTGAGCAGACCGCCGGCGCGCAGCAGGCTGGCGAAGCGGCCGTTGCGCAGCGACAGTTCGGTGAACCCGCCCATCTCGACCACCCGGCCCTTGTCCATGAACACGACCAGATCGGCGTCGCGAACGGTGGTCAGTCGGTGGGCGATGATGAAGGTGGTGCGGCCGCGCCGCAACTCATCGATGGCGTCCTTGACGCGATCTTCCGTCTCGACGTCGAGCGCGCTGGTCGCCTCGTCGAGAACCAGGATGGGCGCGTCCTTCAGCACCGCGCGGGCGATCGCGATGCGCTGGCGCTCGCCACCGGACAGCTGTCCGCCGCGTTCGCCGACGACCGTGTCATAGCCCTCGCATTTCGACAGGATGAAATCCTGGGCGGCGGCGGCATTGGCCGCAGCATGGACCTCGTCATAGGTCGCCTCCGCACGGCCGACGCGGATGTTGTCCTCGATCGAGCGGTTGAGCAGGCCGGCATCCTGGAACACGGTGGCGATCGAATGGCGCAGCGACTTGCGGGTCACCGTGCGGGTGTCGATGCCGTCGATCAGGATACGGCCGCTGGACGGGGTAAAGACGCGCTGCAGAAGGTTGATGAGCGTCGTCTTGCCGGCGCCCGTCGGGCCGACGATGGCGACGGTCTGGCCGGCCTGGACCTCGAACGACGCGTCGTCGACGCCCTGCCCGGAATTGCCGAACTCGAAGCAGACATTCTCGAAACGCACATGACCGGTGACGTTGACGAGCTCGCGCAGCCCGTCGGGCTCGGCGGCATCGGAAGCAGAGTCCTCGAGATAGTAGAATTCCTCGAGCTTGGCGCGTGCCTCGGAAATCTGGTTGGCGAAAGCCGACATCTGATCGAGCCGGGCAATCAGCAGCGTGGCAAAGCCGGTAAAGGCGATGACGTCGCCGATGCGCAACTGGCCGTGCGTCACCAGATAGGCGCCAATCAACAGCACCACCATCATCGAAATCGTCGACGACAGGCGGTGCAGCGCGTTGGCCATCGCCCACCAGTCGAGTACGGGATTCTGTGCGTCGAGCAGGTTCTTGACGTAGCGCTTCAGCGCCTCGGTCTCATGGCCGATGCGGTTGTAGCTCTGCAGGACGGCGACGTTGCTGACCGAGTCGGTCACATGCGCAAATACCTTGTGGTAGTGCCGCTCTACGGCCGCCTGGCCTTCCTTGGTGCGCCGCATCACCAGCCGTCCGATGCCGACATAGAGCGCGCCAAGCGCCAGCAGCACCATCGACATGCGGATATCCATGCTGAGCGCCGTGGGCACCAGCAGAACCAGCGCGACCGCGGTCGACAGATGCTGCCGCATAAATTCCAGCCAGAGGCTGAACAAGGTCTCGATGGCACGCAGGAGCGTGTGCAGGGAATTGGAGGTGCCGCGCTGATGATGCCAGGCAAGCGGCATGGTGATCACGCGCTCGAACGACTGGCAAAGAACCTCGCTGCGCCGCTGGTGGGCAAAGCGATCGGCGCCGCGCGCCACCAGAACGAAGGCGATAATGTTGAACGCGCCGAGGCCGGCCCACATTGCGAGCGTCGAGAATACCGAGCCGCGGTCCGAAATGGCATCGATCACCCGGCCGAACATGATCGGCTCGAGGATGGCGATAATGGCAAGCGCGACATTCGCCCCGCAGATAAACGCAACGCGTTTCCTGTCGGCAGCGAGATAACCGAGCGCTCGCCAGTAGATTTGCAGAAGTGACACTTCAGCTACTCCGCCAATTATTTATGGTGCAGTGCGTCATTTTTTGACTCGTATCGGTTGACGCGTCGCAAAACAATGCTCGTCTACCTCTTCCGTTCCCATTCCGCGAACAAAAGATGACGACGCTTCGAAATTTGCCGTGATCGTCTAACAGTTTGAGATAAAAGGTGAAATGTCAGCGTTGCGGCAAAATCATGGCAGCTGGAAAGCACTGCCACAATTTTAATCAGCAAGACCCCGGGCACGACGTCTAAAGTCGTGTGCAGGCATTCAGCAAGGTCAAACGCAAATATAACCGGTAGAGGCACTTGGAGCGCCCGTGCGTGCCCTGGGGAACCCTGAGCGACGCTCCAAGTCCTTGAATCTAGGTCGGTATTCTAACGACCACCTCGGCATTGTCTCCGGCTTTTGGCTCGAAGGACGAAGATTTGGTCTTCGTGCCATTCACTTCAAGTGAGATGGCCCGGGCCTTTTTGTCGCGGACGACGCGTACCTTGATCTCGGCGCCCAGCATCTTCAGGGTTGCCGAATAGCCGTCCCAATGGCTGGGAAGTCTCGGCGTGAATTGGATGCGCTGTCCGCGGCGCTCTATGCCGAGAATGCTCTCGACCGCAGCGCGATAAAGCCAGCCCGCCGACCCGGTATACCAGGTCCAGCCGCCTCGGCCGCCTTTGTCTTGCCCGGAATAAATGTCGGCCGCGACGACGTAAGGTTCCACCCGGTAGCGTTCTGCCGCGGCTTCATCGAGCGCATGGTTGACCGGATTTAGCATCGAAAGGCAACGGTATGCATCGTCGGTGCGACCCATCTCGGCGAGCGCAATGACGAACCATGTCGCGGCGTGCGTGTATTGGCCGCCGTTTTCACGGACGCCCGGCGGATAGCTCTTGATGTAGCCCGGATCCTTTTCCGTCTTCGAGAAGGGCGGGGTGAACAGTTTGACGATGTTGAGCTCGTCATCGACGAGCGCTTTCATCGCCTGCCCCATTGCCGTCGTCGACCGCGCCGGGTCGCCCTCGCCCGAAAGCACGCTCCAGGACTGGGCGATCGAGTCGATCTTGCACTCGTCCGACTTGCGCGAGCCGAGCGGCGTGCCGTCGTCGAAGCTGCCGCGCCGATACCACTCGCCATCCCAGGCAGTGCTTTCCAGCGCCCGCTTCAGCACCTCGGCGTGCTTTGTCCAGGCTTGCACGCGCTTGGCATCGCGCTCCGCCTTGGCGACAGCGGCAAAGTCGCCCAGCGTCTTCAGCAGGAACCAGCCCAGCCATACGCTCTCGCCCTTGCCGTGCTCGCCGACGCGGTTCATGCCGTCGTTCCAGTCGCCGCCGAGGATCAGCGGCAGCCCGGCCGGGCTGCTGCGCTTGACGGCAAGATCGAGCGCCCGCGCGCAATGGTCATAGAGCGAGGCTGTCTTCTTCGAGATTTCCGGGATGAAGAAAGCATCGTGCTCGCCTTCGCCCAGCGGCTGCCCTTCGATGAAGGGCAGTTGCTCCTTCAGGATCGCGGTGTCGCCGGTCACCAACAGGTAGCGGGCCGTGGCGTGGGCCAGCCAGACCACGTCGTCCGAGATCATGGTGCGGACGCCGGCCTCGGTGCGCGGCAGCCACCAATGCTGCACGTCGCCTTCGGGAAATTGCCGCCGCGCCGCATTGAGGATCTGATCACGCGCCAGCTTGGGGTCATGCGCCAGCAAGGCCAAGGTATCCTGCAACTGATCGCGGAAGCCGAAGGCACCGCTCGCCTGATAGAACGCAGAGCGGGCACGGATGCGGCAGGCCAGGCTCTGATAGGGCAGCCAGTGATTGACCATGGCGTCGAGGGCCTTGTCCGGCGTCTCGACCTGGATGGTGTCGAGAAAGCCGCGCCATGTGCGCTGGTTGTCGGCCAGCCGCTGATCGAAATCCCTGGAGCGATGGGTCTGCACCAGCGCGCTGGCCTCCTCGGGCGAGGCCGCGTCGCCGAGCAGCCAGAGCAGCGTGACGTCGCCACCGGCAGCGATGTCGATGTCGCGTGCGATGGCCGCGCAGGGATCGTCGCCGGCCTCGACACGGCCGGACAGGCCGGCGCCGCTCAGCACGGCATGCGGAAACTCGCTCGTGCCTTGCCTGCCGATGAACTCGCCGCGGTCGGCGGTGACCGAATGCACCGCACCGTCGGCGGCCAGAAAGGCGATCCGCTCGCCGAAATCGAGCCCATAGGGATTTTGCGCCAGCAAAGCGCCGGTCGCGGCATCCCTCGACGGAACGATGCTTGCAGCGGTGCGCGAGCGATGGCCGCCAAGAACCCATTCCGCATAGGCATAGACGCGTAGCCGCATCGGCACCGAACCCGAATTCTGGATGCGCAGCCGCGATATCTTCACCGGATCGACGGGATCGACGACATGGGTCAGGTCCATCGACAGCGACCCGCGCTTTGAGCGGAACGTCGAAAAACCCTGCCCGTGCCAGGTTTCGTAGGTCATTGTCGGGTCACGCACCACTGCAGCCATTGGCGAGAACGCCCTGCCACTGGCATGATCGTAGATATAGATGCCCTCGCCCGGGCGGTTGGTGACCGGATCGTTCGACCATGGCGTCAATTGATAGTCGCGGCTGTTGCGGCTCCAGGTGAAGGCAGCGCCTTCAGCCGAAATGTGGAACCCGAACGATGGGTTGGAGATCACGTTGATCCACGGCTGCGGCGTCGTGCGCCGGCCGGCAAGACGCACGACGTAGTGGCGTCCGTCGCCGTCGAAGCCGCCGAAACCGTTCCATTGGTCGAGCCCGCTGCCGTCGACGCGGCCCTCGATCAGTGCCTGGGCGGCAGATGCTTGCGACGTCGGCACCGGCAAGGACGGCTCGCGAAGGGCTGCAAGGTCTGCCGGCTGGAGGGCGGCGTCTCGCGCCTGCAATGCCGCGGCCTCGGCGCGCTCGATCTGGTCGAAGATGGTGCCGTTGCGTGTATGCAGCACCACCCGAGCGACGGCGAGCAAGGTCCTGTAGGTCGTTTCCTCCATCAGGTCACGGCGCACCGCGAAGATGTGCTGGCGAGGTCCGAGCTCCTTGCCGCGCAACCGGCTGTTTTCGCACAGCGTCTCCACCGCGCGCTGCAGGTCCTGCACGTAGGATGACGCCTGCTCGTTGACGACGACAAAATCGATCATCATGCCGCGGGCACGCATGTATTCCTGGAAGCGAAGCGCCTGGGCGACGATCTCCAGATCGGCGACATCGGCGATCCTGACCAGGAAAATCGGAAAATCACCGGATATGCTGGTCGGCCACAGGCTGGACTGCCTGCCGAGCCCGGAGACGATGGATTCGCCCGGAAGGCGCAGGAACGGATCGGGATAGATCAGATAGCGCGCCAGCTTCTGCACATTGGCGGCGTCGGACAGGCTGAGGCCAAGGTGTCGGGTCTGCACCTGCGAGCGCGTCCAGGCGAGCATCGCCTGGCGGGCGAAGCTTTCCGGATGGTCGAGCCGCGCCATGGCGGCATCCAATTCGGCGCGATGGGTACCGACGACGGTCCAGAAGGTCAGCGAAATCTTCTTGTTGGCCGGCACGCGCACCTGCCGGCGAAGCGATGCGATCGGATCCAGGGTGAAGCCGGAATGGCCGCCAAGCTTGGCGCCGGGATCAAAGGCAGCCGCTTCGGTGATGGTGCGGCCGCGGCCGATGAAGGCGCGCCTGTCGGTTTCCGCCTCGGCGTCTCGCGCCGATCCAGACGGGTCGGTGACGAAATGCACCATGGTGACGTCGGGTTCGTCCTTTTCGCGCTTGCGCCTGGTGGCGAAGATCGCCCCGTTGTTCGGCGCGATCTCGGTTTCCACGAACATCTTCGAAAAAGCCGGATGGGCATTATCCGAGGGCTCGGAGCCCAGCACCAGTTCGGCAAACGAGGTTACTTCGATATGCCGGTCGGCGGGGCCATCATTGTGGAGCGTCACCCGTCGGCCCTCACCATTGCCTTCCGAGATGACGATGCACTCGACTTCCGAACGCAGCGATCCAATCGATTTGACGAAGCTCGCCTTGTCGTCGGAAAACAGCGTCTGCGCACGCTCGCCGGCGGCGCGCTTCGGCTCGGCGGTGGCCGACCACCAATCGCCGTTGCTGGCGTCGCGCAGGAAAATATAGGAACCAAGGCGGTCCTCGGTCGGATCCGGCTGCCAGCGCGTGACGGCAAGTTCGCCCAAGCGGCTGTAGCCGGACCCGGTGGCGGTGACCATGACCGAGTAGCGGCCATTGGACATGACACTGGTCGAGCGCAGCGCCCTGAGCGGATCGAGCACGATGCGCGTATCCGGGCTTTCCAGCTCGGTCTCGTCCTTCGAGCGCTCGTCGGCCTCGGTCCTGACGGTCGCGGTCGGGATGTCGCGCGGCGCCCTTTCCTGCAGCAGCAATTCGGCCGACTCGATCACCGGATCGCTGTGGAAGCGGTCGCGCAGGCGCCCTTCGAAGATCGCATCGGCAACTGCGGCAATCGACATGCCGGAGTGGTGGGCCATGTAGTTGAGCACGACGGCGTGGTCGGTGCCCTCGGGGACGCGTTGCGGCGTGAAATCCACCGCGTCGTAAAAACCGTGCCGGCCCAGTGCGCCCAGCCGCCTCAGCCTGGCCAGGTTCTGGACGGATTCATGCGGCGTGAACTGCGCTGCCAGGACGGTCGCGTAAGGCGCGATCACCGTGTTTTGGCCAAGGCCGCGCTTCAGGCCGAGCCCGGGCACGCCGAAATTGGTGTACTGATAGGTCAGCTCGCGGTCGCGGGCGTTGTAGGCCGCTTCCGAAATCCCCCAGGGAACGTTCTTCGAACGGCCATACTGGATCTGGCGCTTGATGATGAGCTTGCTGGTCTGGTTGAGAATGCTGCCTTGCGGCTCCTTCATCACCAGCGGCGGCATCAGATATTCGAACATCGAGCCGGACCAGGACATCAGTGCGCCCTGGAAGCCGATCTCGACGATCGGCCGGCCGAGCCGGAACCAGTGCTCGGTCGGCAAATCGCCCTTGGCGATGGCGAACAGGCTGGTCAGCCGCGCCTCGGAGGCCAAAAGGTCGTAGCAGCTTTCGTCGAGCTGATGCTCCTCGACCCGGTAACCGATCGACAGGAGCTTGCGTTCGGGCCGCATCAGGAACGAGAAATCCATCTCGAAGGCGAAACGGCGCGTGCGCTCGCGCAAGGTCAGAAGCTTGGCCCGCAATGCCGCGACGGCGTTTTCGTCGCTGTGCGCGTCGTGCACATGCGCCTCGCAGGTGGCCTCGAGCCTGGCCGCCCAATCGGCGATGGTGTCGCTCTGGGTCGACGCGGCCTCGGTGTGGATGGCCGTCGCGAGCTTGCGTATCTCGCCGGCCAGGACGGCCAGGTTGATAGTGCGGATCGACGCCATCTCCGGCTGCGCCTTGATCAATTCGACCGCCCTACGCATGCCGTCGAGACGGTCGGCGAGCCGCTGGCGCAAGGGCCGCAATTGACGCCGGTCGTCGGGCAGTTCCTCAAGGCTTTCGTCGAGGATAGTGACGGTGTCGAGGATGCCTTCGAAGTCGCCCTGCACATGCACCGACGGCGCTTCGGCCCATTCGGCGCAGGCAGCGGCCACGGCCACCAGATGGCCGGCGAGATTGCCGCTGTCGACGGCAGAAATGTAAAGCGGATAGAGCGGCTTCAGGGTCGTCGTGTCATACCAGTTGAAGAGATGGCCGCGGTCACGCGGCATGCTCTCGATGGTCGACATGGTCGCGTCGATTCGGTTGACGGCGTCGGAGAGGCTGATCCAGCCGAAATCGCGCGCCGAAATCACCGACAGCAGGTAGACGCCGATATTGGTCGGCGAGGTGCGGGGCGCCACAACGGGGGCCGGGCTTTCCTGGAAATTATCCGGCGGCAGATGGTGATGCTCGGCCGTCACGAAGGTCTCGAAATAGTGCCATGTACGCCGCGCCACGGTGCGCAGCGCGTGCATGTCGGCGGCCGATATGCGCAGGCGGTCCTCGGTCTCGGCCGAACGGCTGATCCAGCAGGCGATGGCGGGCGAGCCGATCCAGAACAAGGCAAAGAAGAAGGCGACGAAGGCGCCGGTGGAATCGGCCAGCACCGGCACAGCGAGGCCGACGACGCCGATGATCACCGCGCCGTACATGATACTGTAATAGGAGCCGAGATCGTTGTCGCCGCCCTTGTGCGCCTGCGAGGCGGTGCGCCATTCGAGCAGGTTCTGGCGGCTGACGAACAGGCGGTAGAGCGTGCGGATGATTGCGTCGCCCATCATCCAGGCTAGGTGCGCCATCAGTACGATCTTCAGCGCCACCAGGGCGGTACCGAAGGCAACGTCGCGCGCCAGTGCCGAGAAATGGCCGCGCGGCGTCTGGTCGCCGCTCTTCGGCAGGATGGCGTTGACGATGTCGAAGGTGGGCGCCATGAACAGCGTAAGGATCAGCAGCGCCTGCCATTGCGCGGCCTGCGTGAAGGGCAGCAGCGTCCAGCCGGCGATCGCGGCCATCACCCAGAAGATCGGCGTCACCGAGCGGCGCAGATTGTCCACCATCTTCCAGCGCGACAGCGCCGGCACGTTTGAGCGCGGACCGAGGATGAAGCCCAGAAGCTGCCAGTCGCCGCGTGCCCAGCGATGGTGGCGCGACGCATCGACCGAATAGCGGGTGGGATAGTCCTCGACCAGTTCGACGTCGGTGACCAAGGCCGATCGCGCCAGCGCGCCTTCGAGCAGATCATGGCTGAGGATGGTGTTTTCCTCGATGCGGCCCTTCAGTGCCGCCTCGAAGGCGTCGACATGGTAGAGACCCTTGCCGGTGAAGGAACCGTCGCCGAAGATGTCCTGGTAGAGGTCCGACACGGCAAAGACGTACGGATCGAGCCCGCGATTGGCGGAAAAGACACGCTGAAAGAACGACGCCTCGTCGCCGCTGGTCAGCGACGCAGTGATGCGCGGCTGCAGGATGGAATAACCTGCGATGACCTCGCGCCGGGCCATGTCGAAATGCGGACGGTTGAGCGGGTGGCAAAGCTTGCCGGCCAGCGCGGCGACAGCATCGCGAGTGGTGCGGGTGTCGGCGTCCAGCGTCATGACGTGGACGACGCTCTCCGGCAATGGCACTTCCAGCGGGAGGAAGGTGGTGTCGCTGTCGCCGCGGAGCAGGAGGTTCAATTCGTGCAGCTTGCCGCGCTTGCGCTCCCAGCCCATCCAGACGCCTTGCGACGCGTTGTAGAGCCGGCGCCGATGCAGCAGATAAAAGCGCGGCGCGCCTTCCGAGCGATAGCGGGCATTCAGCCTGGCGATTTCGGCACGTGCGAATTCGAGGATTTCGACATCCGCCGTATCGATCTCGGTCTTCGAGTCCGGCCAGTCGGAAAGCAGCGCGAAATAGACCTCACCCGCCGTGTTGGCGAGGTGATGCACCTCGATGTTGCGGATGTTCTCCTCGACATCGTCGCGCGAGCCGATCAGCGACGGCACCACGACCAGTGTGCGTGCCTCGGCCGGCACACCGTGCCTGAAATCATAGCCGATGAGACGTGTCGGCTTCAAAAACAGCGAGACGACGGTGTTGAAGAATGCGAGCGCGCCTTCGCTGGCCGGCACTGCGAACAGGGCCAGCATCAGGACGATCGACGGCACCGACAGGCCGAGATTGACAAGCGCATTGCCGGAAACGACCAGAAGCAGGACCGTCAGCGCAAACACCGGCACGACGATTCCCAGCCATCCGGTCTTGCGGAATGTCCGGCTGATCGTCTTGCCGATGGTCGGCCGATAGCCGATCGACCGCTCTAGCTCCATCCGGCGCGGGCCGACGAGAAAGAAGCCGACGTCGGTGTGAGCGATCGGGCCGGTTTCGGAGCCCGGTGCATCGGCAGCATGGCCGGCGAGTTCGATCGCCCTTTCGGCAACACGAAATTCGGAAAGGTCAGAACGGCGTGCCAGCTCCTCGATCGCAGTCCGGTATTGGTCGCGCGAAAAGAAATCGAGCGCGGCGAAATCGGTGCGTTCGCGCAGCAAGGTGTCGATGCGGCTGACGCCCTCGAACCACACCGTCCAGTCGATGTCGTTGATGAGGCGCAGGCCGCGGATGATGTTGCCGGTGGTCACGTTGCCGCTGGACAGCGTGTGGTGCTCGCTGAGGATGATCTCCTCGGCGTCGGAGCCGGTCCTTTCCAGCTCGCCCTCCAGCCATTCCAGCGCCCTGCCGGCATTTTGCGAGCCGTCACGCAGCCGGTAGAGCAACTGGGTGGCGAAGGTAGTGTCCTGCGCATGGGCGCTGTAATGGGAAAGTATCGCCTGCCGGTCGGCGCTGTCGTCCGTCGCCAGCACACGGTCGGCGACCTCGTTGGCGATCTGGCGCAGTTCCCGCGTGCGATTGACGCGGACCGCGATGCGGCGAAGGTTCTCGATGAGGACGAAGCGCAGCAGCGACGGCAGCGCCCATAATTCGCCGATCTTCAGCGGCTCGACGGACTGGAAGCCTTCGACGATCGCCTTGAACATGGCCGACGAGACGGAGCTGTCGGAATGCGCGACATAGGTCCATGCGACCGCCAGCGCGCGCGGCACGCTGGATCCGTCGGACAGTTTCAGCGTCGGCAACTGGCGATAGAAGCGGCGCGGCAGGTCGCGCTTGACCTGGAAAATGGTCTCCTCGACCAGGTAGTTGTTGTCGAGCAGCCACTGCGCCGCGGGCGTGATCGTTTCGCCCCTCGCCTGGGCAGCGTTGGTGGAACGGTAGACATCGAGAATCTTCCTGGCGCTGTCGCGGATGCGCGCCTGAAAATCGAAAGGCGTCAGACCGAACAAATCCTTGGCGTCGCCATTGGCAAGGGCTGCGCCCAACGCTCGCAGCCGATCTTCCGGCAGGAAATGGGAGCGTATCGGCTCGTCGGTGACAGCCGGGAAGCTGGCGCTCGTCTTTTCGATCTGTGCGAGATTGGTCTGGATATTCATCTAAGGTTCCGTGTTGGGGACGCAGTGCGGCGTCACCGCCACGGCAATGTCCCTAAAACCGGTCCAAATGCAATTGGTTGCATCGCAACACTTGGCCGAATGTTTGTTTCCGCACCACGACAAGGTGTCGTCTTTCGACAACGTCCAGGCGAGCGCTCCGAGCATCGTTTCGGCCTCTGATCGGCGGAAGATTCAGGCTTTTTCGTGATGCAGCGACCAGCTTACGCGATATTTGGCCGGCATCGCGATCATGTTTGGAAACAGGCGTTAATCGTTGCCGGCAATGAGGTCGATGCGGATCACGAACAGCATCGCCGGCCGGACGGGATGCAGGCGCAGTTCCGGCGTTTGCGGCCCGAGCGACAGCGCATCGAGCGGCCTAAGTTCCACGGGCGCCGCGCCGGCCACCCTGAGCTCGCCGTCGACGCACAGGATGAGTGTTTCATCGGCTCCAGCCCGGATTTTCGTCGGAGCCGAAATCAGCAGGCGCTCGACCGTGTGGGTCGCCCGGGCGCGGTGGGTCATGACATTGAGGTCGGTGATCGGACCGGCGATCAGCGTGGCTTGCGTCGGCACGTCGGCTGGAAAGGCAAGCGGTGCGGAAGCGTTGGTGATTTCGACCGGCAGCCGGCCGGCGATGTCGAGGACCATGCCCGCGCCTTCCAGCAAGGCCAAAGTCCGGTCGACGCCGGCAAACCCGGAAAACGGGCCGCCGCCCCCGACCAGCGCCATCGAGACGCGCCAGTCGAAATCGTCGAGCCCGGCACCTGGCGGCGAGACGGCAATCTCCGTCGTCACCCCGCCGCCGTTCTTCCACGGCATCGACCGGTATTCGGCTGCCCGAAGGATGCGCAAGGCGCGGCTCAGCCCAAAATGCCGGGTAGGTTGAGCTGGTTCTCCCTGGCGCACTCGATCGCGATGTCGTAGCCGGCATCGGCATGGCGCATGACGCCCGTCGCCGGGTCGTTCCACAAAACCCGCTCCAGGCGCTTGGCCGCCTCGGGCGTGCCGTCGGCGACGATGACCATGCCGGCATGCTGCGAAAAGCCCATGCCGACGCCGCCGCCATGGTGCAGCGACACCCAGGTGGCGCCGGACGCGGTGTTGAGCAGGGCGTTGAGCAGCGGCCAGTCGGAGACGGCATCGGAGCCGTCCTTCATCGCCTCCGTCTCGCGGTTCGGCGAGGCGACCGAGCCGGAGTCGAGATGGTCACGGCCGATGACGACCGGTGCCTTCAGTTCGCCCCTGGCGACCATCTCGTTGAAGGCGAGGCCGAGCCGGTGGCGGTCGCCAAGGCCGACCCAGCAGATGCGTGCCGGCAGGCCTTGGAAGGCGATGCGCTCGCGCGCCATGTCGAGCCAATTGTGCAGATGGGAGTTACCAGGGGTCAGCTCGCGCACCTTGGCGTCGGTCTTGTAGATATCCTCGGGATCGCCGGAAAGTGCTGCCCAGCGGAACGGGCCGATGCCGCGGCAAAACAGCGGACGGATATAGGCCGGCACGAAACCCGGAAAGGCAAAGGCATTCTCGAACCCCTCCTCCTTTGCCACCTGGCGGATGTTGTTGCCGTAATCGAGCGTCGGCACGCCGGCGTTCCAGAACGCCACCATCGCCTCGACATGCTCGCGCATCGACGCGCGGGCAGCCTTTTCCACCGCCTTCGGGTCGCTGGTGCGCTTCTCGCGCCACTCGGCCAGCGACCAGCCCTTGGGCAGATAGCCGTTGAGCGGGTCATGCGCCGAGGTCTGGTCGGTGACGATGTCGGGGCGCACGCCGCGCCGCACCAGTTCCGGCACGATGTCGGCGGTGTTGCCGACCAGGCCGACCGATTTCGCCTCACCGGCTTTGGTCCAGCGCTCGATCTTCTCGAGAGCCTCGTCGAGCGTGTCGGCGCGCTCGTCGACATAGCGGGTGCGCAGCCGGAAATCGATGCGGTCGGGATCGCATTCGACGGCCAGGCAGCAGGCGCCGGCCATGACCGCGGCGAGCGGCTGGGCGCCGCCCATGCCGCCGAGACCGCCGGTCAGTATCCATTTGCCCCTGAGATTGCCGCCATAGTGCTGGCGGCCGGCCTCGACGAAGGTCTCGTAAGTGCCCTGCACGATGCCTTGCGTGCCGATGTAGATCCATGAGCCGGCCGTCATCTGGCCGTACATCATCAGGCCTTTCCTATCGAGCTCGTTGAATTTCTCCCATGTCGCCCAGTGCGGCACGAGGTTCGAATTGGCGATCAGCACGCGCGGGGCGTCCGGATGGGTGCGGAACACGCCGACCGGCTTGCCGGATTGCACCAACAGCGTCTCGTCGTCGCCAAGCGTCTTCAGCGAGGCAACGATGCGATCGAAATCGTTCCAGGTGCGCGCCGCACGGCCGATACCACCATAGACGACCAGTTCGTTGGGGTTTTCGGCGACGTCCGGGTCGAGATTGTTCATCAGCATGCGCAACGGCGCTTCCGTCAGCCAGGTGCGGGCGCTGAGCTCGCTGCCGCGCGGGCTCCGCACTTCACGGATGTTGTGGCGAGGATCGGTCATGATTGTCCCTTTCGAGTGAGGTGCACCGCGCGTCAGCGTTCGGCCCAGGCGATCGCGGTTTCCAGGATATTTCTCAGCGTGACGCGGATCGGCGCCGCGAATTCGGCGTCGTAAGGCACCGGCCAATTGCCGGGCATGCCTTTGCCTTCGGGCTCGCGCAGATAGCCGCGGTTGGAGAGCTCCATCTGCAGCGCGTGGACGCCGGCTTGCGGCTGGCCGAAATGTCGCGTGATCCAGCCGCCCTTGAAGCGGCCGTTGACGACGAAGCTCTCGCCGGTTTCGGCGAGGATCTGGCCAACCACCGCTTGCAGCTTGGGATCGGCGCTCTTGCCGTCATTGGTGCCGAGATTGAAGACCGGCAATTTGCCTTCGAACAGCCGCGGCAGCACCGAGCGGATCGAATGGCAGTCATAGACGACGATCTTCCCATGCAAAGCGCGCAGCCTGTCGATCTCGGCCTGCAGAGCGGCATGATAGGGTACGAAGAATTTTTCGCGGCGTTCGTCGATCTCCGACGGTCCCGGCTCTTCGCCCTCACGGTAGAGCGGATCGCCGTCAAAGGTCTCGGTCGGGCAGAGACCGGTCGTCGTCTGGCCGGGATAGAGCGAAACGCCCGACGGATCGCGGTTGACGTCAATGACGGTGCGCGAAATCGCCGTATGCACCACCGTCGCGCCAAGGCTCTCGGCAAAGTCATAGAGCTTGTCGATCCACCAGTCACAGTCGCGGCGGCCGAGCCAGGGCGACACCAGCCGGTTGTCGAGGCCAGCGAGAGCAATGCCGGTATGCGGGATCGAAACCAGCAAGGGTGCTGTGCCTTGGGTGACGGTGAGCCAGGAGGGTGAGGTCATCGGAAGTCTCCGCGCGACAGAACGCGACCTTGCAATTGTCCGTGAACACCGACCTCGCTTTTTGCCGGCCGTGTCGTATTTTGTTCTTGCTTTGTGCCGGCAGCTATGCTACTAATTTGGGTATGGTGCTGATTTGGCCCGACGACCCGCCCTCGAGGCGGGTTTTTTGTTTCTGACTTTGAAAGTTTCGGTGTTGCCGGGCTGAGGTTGGCGGGACAGCGCGCCCCTCTGTCCTGCCGGACATCTCCCCCTCTAGTGGGGAGATTGGCGGTCACGACTGCTTTCGCCAATCTCCAAGAACGCAGGGCCGAAGCTGCCAATCTCCCCCCTGGAGGGGGAGATGTCCGGCAGGACAGAGGGGGGCGCGACGGAACACGACCCATGCCGGCGTAACGCAGCGACGACGGCCTCACGACGTCACCCCCGGCAGCGCCACCGCACCCGCCGCTTCCACTGCCGCGCCGCTGCGTACCATGGCGATGGCCTTCTCCATGTCGGGGTGGAAGTGCCGGTCGTTGTCGAGATGCGGCACCTCTGTCCTGACCAGCCGGCGCACCGCCTCCAGTGCCGCGCTCGAGGCCAGCGGTGCATGGAAATCGCAACCTTGTGCGGCGGCCAGCAATTCGATGCCGATGACGGCCGTCGCATTCTCGACCATGCCGATAAGCCGGCGCGCTCCATGCGCCGCCATCGAGACATGGTCTTCCTGGTTGGCCGAGGTCGGGATCGAATCGACGCTGGCCGGATAGGCTTTTTGCTTGTTTTCAGAAACCAGTGCTGCCGCCGTGACCTGAGGGATCATGAAACCGGAATTCAAACCCGGCTTGGGCGTGAGAAAGGCCGGCATGCCCGACAGCGCCGGGTCGACCAGCATGGCGATGCGCCGTTCCGACAGCGAGCCGATCTCGCAGACGGCGAGCGCGATCATGTCGGCGGCGAAGGCCACCGGCTCGGCGTGGAAATTGCCGCCCGAAAGTGCTGAGTCATCCTCGGCAAAGATCAGCGGATTATCGGTGACGCCGTTGGCCTCGGTGCCGAGCGTGTCGGCGGCCTTGCGGAGCACATCGAGTGCTGCGCCCATCACCTGCGGCTGGCAGCGCAGGCAATACGGATCCTGCACGCGCTCGTCGCCGACGCGGTGCGATTCACGGATGGCACTCCCGGCCATCAAATTGCGCAACGCCTCGGCCGTCTCGATCTGGCCGCGATGTTTCCTGAGCAGATGGATGCGTGGATCGAAGGGCGCGTCGGAGCCCTTGGCGGCATCGGTCGACAGCGCGCCGGCGACCAGTGCCGACTGGTAGAGCACTTCCGCCTCGAACAAAGCGGCAAGCGCATAGGCGGTCGAAAACTGGGTGCCGTTGAGCAGCGCCAGGCCTTCCTTGGCGCCCAATGTCACCGGCTCCAACCCATGCGAAACAAAGGCGACCTTGGCGGGAAAGCGGCCATGCGGGGTAAAACATTCGCCGACGCCGATCATCACCGCGGTCATGTGCGACAGCGGCGCGAGGTCGCCGGAAGCTCCAACCGAGCCCTGCGCCGGCACCACGGGAATGACGTCGTTAGCCAGCATCGCTTCCAACAGCTCGATCGTCTGCGGCCGCACGCCGGAGGCGCCCTGGGCCAGGCTGGCCAGCTTCAGCGCCATCATCAGCCGGCAAATTGCCACCGGCATCGGCTCGCCGACGCCGGCGGCATGGGACAGCACGATGTTTCGCTGCAGCGTCTCGAGGTCGGCGGCGGGGATGCGAACACTGGCCAGCTTGCCGAAGCCGGTGTTGATGCCATAGACCGGCTCGCCCTTGGCAACGATCCTGGCGACGGCCTCGGCGCTGGCCTTGACCTTCGGGCGGCAGGCATCGTCGAGCCTCAGTGCGGCGCCGCGATAGATGGCGCGCCAATCGGCCAGCGCCGCATTGCCTGGCCTCAGCTTGAGTTCGGTCATTGTCCCCTCCAGATGCGGGCATGCAGCGGGTTGAAGCCCATGCGGTAGACGAGCTCGGCCGGGCGCTCGACGTTCCAGATCGCCAGATCGGCGGATTTTCCGACCTCCAGCGTGCCGGTCTGCCCAAGCAGCCCGAGCGCGCGGGCAGCCTCGCGCGTAACGCCGGCAAGGCATTCATCGACGGTCAGGCCGAACAACGTGGCCGCCATGTTCATGGTCAGAAGCAGCGAGGTCAGCGGCGAGGTGCCCGGATTGTTGTCGGTAGCAACGGCCATCCTGACGCCATGCTGGCGAAACAGGGTGATCGGCGGCTTCTTGGTCTCGCGTATGAAGTAGTAGGCGCCGGGCAGGATGGTCGCCACGGTTCCTGCCTTCGCCATCGCCGCCGCACCCGCCTCGTCGGTGTATTCGAGGTGGTCGGCCGATAACGCACCAAAGCGCGCCGCAAGTTCCGCGCCGTGCAGATTGGACAGCTGGTCTGCATGGAGCTTGACCGGCAGCCCCGCCGCCTTCGCCGCATCGAACACGCGTGCGATCTGCTCGGGCCAAAAGGCGATGCCTTCGCAAAAGCCGTCGACGGCATCGGCCAGGCCATCGGCAGCGACGGCCGGCAAGATCTGCTTTGCAACAAGATCGATGAAGGCGTCCTTGTCGCCTTTTGCTTCGGGCGGCAGCGCATGAGCGCCGAGGAAAGTGGTCCTGACCGTCACCGGCCGCTCACCGCCCAACCGTCGCGCGGCGCGCAGCGACTTCTTCTCGTTTTCGAGGTCGAGGCCGTAGCCGGATTTGATCTCGACGGTGGTGACGCCTTCGGCGATCAGCGCATCGAGGCGCGGCAGCGACTGGGCGACCAGCTCGTCCTCGCTGGCGGCGCGCAATGCCGTGACCGAGGAAACGATGCCGCCGCCGGCCCTGGCGACCTCCTCATAGGTGGCGCCGGCCAGCCGCATTTCGAATTCATTGGCACGGTTGCCGGCATGGACCAGATGGGTGTGGCAGTCGATCAGGCCAGGCGTGATCCAGCGGCCTTCGCAGTCGGTCGCCCCGGCGCCCTCGCGGAGTGCTGCCGGCATGTCGGCTTCCAGCCCGGCATAGACGATCCGGCCGTTGCGCGCGGCGACCGCACCGTGCTCGACGATGCCTAACCCGGGGTTGCTTTCGGCCATGGTTGCGAGGCGCGCATTGCGCCAGAGGCGAAGCTCCCCTGCCCGGCTTTTGCTCTGTGCAGTCATCATCTTTTCCGTTTCAATCGGTGGCAATTATGTATATACATATCAAAAGGCACTGCAAGCGCTATCATCGCATGGCAGGCCGGGATTTGGAGAAAAACGTGACGGCAATCTTTGCGGAACAGGCGCTTCTGCCCGACGGCTGGCACAGCAATGTGCGGATCGTCATCTCCGACGGCAGGATCGCCACGGTCGAGGCGAATACCTCGCCTCTGCCTGGCGACGAGCGCCATGCCATCCTCTTGCCCGCAATGCCGAACCTGCACAGCCACGCCTTCCAGCGCGGCATGGCCGGCCTTGCCGAATTGCGCGGGCCTTCCGCCGACAGTTTCTGGAGCTGGCGCGAGGTGATGTACCGCTTCGCGCTGGCGATGACGCCGGACCAGGTCGAAGTGGTCGCGGCCCAGCTCTATGTCGAGATGCTGGAGGCCGGGTTCTCGCGCGTCGGCGAGTTTCACTATTTACACCACGACCGCGACGGCCGGCCCTATGCCAATATCGCCGAGATGGCGGAGCGCATCATTGCTGCAGCGTCCGATACAGGCATCGGGCTGACTTTGCTGCCGGTGTTCTACGCGCATTCCTCTTTCGGCGGCGCTGCGCCAAATGAAGGTCAGCGGCGGTTCATCAACGATGTGAATCAGTTCTCGCAGCTTGTTGAGAAAAGCCGCGAATCCCTTCGCAGCTTGAATCAAGGCGTCGTGGGCGTCGCCCCGCACAGCCTGCGCGCCGTGACACCGGAGGAACTCGCCGCGCTCACAATGTTTGCACCGGACGGGCCGATCCACATCCACATCGCCGAGCAGATGAAGGAGGTGGAGGACTGCCTGGCCTGGTCCGGGGCGCGGCCGGTCGAATGGCTGCTTGCCAACGCCAACGTCGACCAGCGCTGGTGCCTGATCCACGCTACCCACATGACCGAAGCCGAGACGATCCAGATGGCGAAAAGCGGCGCCGTTGCCGGCCTCTGCCCGATCACCGAGGCCAATCTCGGCGACGGCACCTTTGCCGCGCCCCTGTTCATGCAGCATGGCGGCCGCTTCGGCATCGGCTCGGATTCAAACGTACTGATCGGCCTGCCCGATGAGTTGCGGCAACTCGAATATTCGCAGCGCCTCGCTCACCGCGCCCGCAACGTGTTGGCGGTGGCCGGCGGCTCGACCGGCCGTGCTTTGTTCGATGCAGCGCTCGATGGTGGCAGTGCCGCGCTGGGCGCCGGCGGTTCGCGGATCGCCGCTGGTGCCTCGGCCGATTTCGTCTCGCTCGACGGCAAGCATCCATCGCTGGCCGGCAAGGCGGGCGATGCAATCCTTGACGCCTGGATTTTTGCCAACGGCACCAAGATCGATTGCGTCTGGGTGCATGGCAGGAAACTGGTGAGCGAAGGCAGGCATGCCAGGCGCGATGCTATCGCCGAGCGCTTCCGCAAGGTGATGACGGCGCTTTCGGCATGAGCATGATCGGGAGAATAGGCGCGGACGGCGGCGAGGTTCTTTCGCTGCACCAGCGCATCCTGTCTGACATCAGCGAGCGGATCCTGTCCGGCGCCTGGGCGCCCGGCCACCGCATCCCGTTCGAGCATGAACTGACGGCCGAATACAGATGTTCGCGCATGACGGTGAACAAGGCGCTGTCGCAACTGGCCAAGGCCGGGCTGATCGAGCGCCGGCGTCGCTCCGGCAGTTTTGTCCGGCGGCCGCAATCGCAGGCGGCCGTTCTCGAAATCCACGACATCCGGATCGAGGTCGAGGCACTTGGCTTGCCCTACCGCTATGAGCGCATGGCGCGAAGCAGAAGGCGCAGCAGCGCCGACGACCGCGCCCTGCTGGAACTCGACGTCGCCGGGCCGGTGCTGGCGCTGGAGTGCCGGCATTTCGCCGGCAAGCGGCCATTCGCCCACGAGCAGCGGCTGATTAACCTGGCTGCCGTGCCAGAGGCCGCCGAAGAGGCGTTTTTCGACACCGCGCCCGGTCCGTGGCTGATCGGCCGTGTGCCATGGAGTGCGGCCGAGCATCGCATTCGCGCGGTTGCAGCCGACAAGCATATCGCGGCGGCACTCGACATCGCGACCGGCGCGCCGTGCCTGGTGATCGAGCGGCGGACATGGAGCGCCGAACACCCCGTCACCCATGTCCGGTTCACCTACGCGGCGGAGAACCACACGCTGGTGGCGCGGTTCACGCCGTCGCAGGGGTGAGGTCCTAACCCTCCCCCTTGAGGGGAGGGTCGCGGAGCAAATTGCCGCATGGCGGCATTTTGTGACGCGGGGTGGGGGCGGAGCAACCTCGCCGACCCCACCCCGTCTCGCAGTCTCCGCTTCGCTTTGACTACTCGCCGACCCTCCCCTCGAGGGGGAGGGTTAGAGCTGCATTCTCAAATCGCCGCGGTAACAATAATCTCGACCAGATATTCCGGCCCGGCAAGCTTGGCTTCGCCCGTGGCGCGGGCCGGTGTGTTGCCCTGCGGTATCCACTTGTCCCACTCCGCGTTCATCTCGGCGAAGGTGCTCATGTCGGCCAGCCAGATGATCGCCTGCAGGATCTTGGTCTTGTCGGTGCCGGCCTTGGCCAGCAATTCGTCGATCGCCGCCAGAATGTCCCTGGTCTGGGCACCGACGTTTCCGCCCGGCTTGCCGACCTGACCGGCCAGATAGACGGTGTTGCCGTGGATGACGATCTGGCTCATGCGCGGGCCCACATCGATGCGACGAATGCTCATTGGATATTCCTTCTCCTCTTGTCAGCTGCGCCTGTTTAGGGGCCGGGTTCGCCGGGGGCAAGGTCGCTCGAGCGGAACTTCTTGAGCCAAGCCAAAGCACACAACATGACGGCCCGGCCGCAATTCCGCCCGATTGGCTTGTTGACTAATGTAATAACATCACATATCGAATCCGCCCCTGCAGCACCGATCGTCGCCCCATGGATCGTCACATGAGCCAAACCTGCCTGACCTTCCGAGACCTGACGCTGGGCTACAACAGCCATCCTGCGATCCACCACCTCAATGGTACGATCCGCAAGGGATCGCTGACGGCGGTCGTCGGCGCCAACGGCTCCGGCAAGTCGACGCTGATGAAGGGCATCGTCGGCGTCCTGAAGCCGATGGCCGGCGCGGTGATCCGGGCGCCGGGCGTGCGCGCCGCCTATCTGCCGCAGCAATCGGAGCTCGACCGCTCCTTTCCGGCCCGGGTCGTCGACCTGGTTTCGCTGGGCCTGTGGCCGCGGCGCGGCATGCTCGGCCGCTATACAAGGGAAGACCGCGACTCGGTCAGCAAGGCGCTGATGGCGGTCGGCCTCGGCGGTTTCGAGAAGCGCCCGATCGACACACTCTCGGGCGGCCAGCTGCAGCGCACCCTGTTTGCCCGCGTGCTGTTGCAGGATGCCGAGCTCATCCTGCTCGACGAGCCGTTCAATGCCGTCGACAGCAAGACCGTCGGCGACCTGATCGCGCTGATCAAGCGCTGGCATGGGGAGGAGCGCACCATCATGGTCGTCGTCCACGATCTCGATCTGGTGCGGCAGAATTTCCCCGAAACACTGCTGCTGGCGCGCCAGCCGATCGCCTGGGGCGAGACCAAAGAGACGCTGCGGCCGGAGAATCTGTTGCGTGCGCGCCGCTTCCACGAAGCCTGGGAAGACAACGCGCCATGGTGTGAGCCCGGCGAGCATGATCACGAGCACAGTGGCCACGAGCACTTGCACGACCATCATCACGGCTCCGGGCCGAGGGCGGCATGATGGACGTGCTTTACGGTCTTTTCGTCGCTCCTTTCGCCGACTACGCCTTCATGCAGCGGGCGCTCGCCGGTTCGATGATGCTGTCGCTCGGCGCCTGCCCGGTCGGCGTGTTCCTGATGCTGCGGCGCATGAGCCTGTCCGGCGACGCCATGGCGCATGCCATCCTGCCCGGTGCTGCCGCCGGCTTCCTGTTCTATGGCCTGGAGATCCTGCCGATGACCGTCGGCGGGCTGATCGCCGGCATCATCGTGGCGCTCGGCGCCGGTGCCGTCTCGCGCTTCACCGTCCAGCGCGAGGACGCCTCGATGGCGGCCTTCTATCTGATTTCGCTGGCGATCGGCGTGCTTATGGTGTCGATCCGCGGCTCCAGCGTCGATCTCATGCATGTGCTTTTCGGCACCGTACTGGCGCTCAACAACGAGGCGCTGACGCTGATCGGCGGCATCGTCGTGGTGACTCTGGTCAGCCTCGCCATCTTCTGGCGAGCGCTGGTCGCCGAATGCCTCGACCCCTTGTTCCTGCGCTCGGTCAGCCGGATGGGCAGCCCGGTGCATTTCATCTTCCTCGGCCTCGTCGTGCTCAACCTCGTCGGCGGCTTCCAGGCGCTCGGCACCCTGCTGTCGGTCGGGCTGATGATGCTGCCGGCGGCGGCGGCGCGTTTCTGGACCTCGCGCGTCGAGCCGATGTGCGTGCTGGCCACAGTAATCGGCTTTGCCTCCTGCATTGCCGGGCTGCTGTTGTCCTACCATGCGTCATTGCCCTCCGGCCCGGCCATCATCCTGTCCGCCGGCGTCGTCTATTTCGCCTCGATCCTGTTCGGCACGCGCGGCATCTTGCGCGCCCGCATCGTTCATCACCGCCACAGAACTGCCTGATCCCAACAAGGAGAACCTGTCCATGCTGAAATCGATCCGCGCCGCTTTGGCCGTGAGCGTTATAACATTAACCGTCTTTGGCGCATCTTCGGCCTTTGCTGAGCCGTTAAAAGTCGTCGCCAGCTTCACCATCATCGCCGATTTCGCCAAAAATGTCGGCGGCGACCGGATCGATCTGACCACCATCGTCGGGCCGGACGGCGACGCCCACGTCTACGAGCCGAGCCCCGCCGATGCGGTGGCGATGGCCAAGGCCGACATCGTGCTGGTCAACGGCCTGCATTTCGAAGGCTTTCTGCAGCGCCTGGTCGACGCCAGCGCCACCAAGGCTTCGATTGCCGTGCTGACCAAGGGGGTCACGCCGATCAATTTCAAACCCGAATTCGCCGAGGCCGATGCCGCCGAAGGCGCGGAAACCGATGGCGGCAAGACGGTCACCGATCCGCATGCCTTCCAGTCGATCGCCAATGCCAAGATCTATGTGAAGAACATCGCCGACGCCTTTTGCACGGCCGACGCTACGGGTTGCGACAGCTACAAGGCCAATGCAGCCGCCTATACGCAAAAGCTCGATGCGCTCGAGGGCGAAGTGCAGGCGGCGATCCAGTCGATCCCGCAAGAGAAGCGCGTCGTCATTACCTCGCACGACGCCTTCGGCTATTTCGAGAAGGCCTACGGCTTGACGTTCCTGGCCCCGGAAGGCGTGTCGACCGAGTCGGAGCCCTCCGCTGCCGACGTGGCCAAGCTGGTCAGCCAGGTGAAGCAGGACAAGGCGGCGGCGATCTTCGTCGAGAACATCACCAACCCGCGGCTGATCGAGCAGATCGCCAGCGAGACCGGCATCAAGGTGGGCGGCACACTCTATTCCGATGCGCTGTCGCAGCTCGACGGCCCGGCCGCGACCTATATCGACCTGATGCACAACAACATCGCCCAGATCAAAGGCGCGATCCTCGGCAGCTGAGCCGACCGATCCGGTTCATCCAGCCGGGCTGGCGCATGATGCGTCCTGGCGACAGACGGCGTTAGCCCGGCTGGATTTCTGGCATCGAAATCTCTATCTGCGTGGATGGATTTCTTTTCCGCGCGGATTGCCGACCGGGTCAGGGAGTGGCAAGACTGCCGCTAACCAGATTGCGAGGACCCCAGCCATGGAATACCGTCAGATCAGCGAGGACTATTCGGTCTCGGGCCAGATCCAGCCCGAGGATGTCGCGACCATCAAGGCCGCCGGCTTCAAGAGCGTGATCTGCAACCGGCCGGACGACGAGCAGCCCGGCCAGCCATCAGCCGACACCGTCAAGGCGGCGGTCGAGGGCGCCGGGCTCGCCTTCCGCTACATCCCTGTCATCAGCGGCCAGATCACGGCCGAGAATGTCGAGGACCATGCCGAGGCGCTCGATGAACTTGAAGGCCCGGTCTTCGCTTACTGCCGGTCCGGCGCCCGCTGCACCAATCTCTATGGGCTTATCCAGCAGTCGAAGGGGTGAGAGGCTAGCCGCCGCAATCCTTCGCACCCCTCTGTCCTGCCGGACATCTCCCCCGCAAGTGGGGAGATTGGATGTTGCGTTGGCTTTCGCCAATTTTCAATGTTGCGGAGTGGGGCAGCGAGGTCAGAGCTGCCGATCTCCCCCCTTGCGGGGGAGATGGCCGGCAGGCCAGAGGGGGGTGCTGTCCCTCCGACACATCGCGCTCAATTCACCCAGACTAAATCGGCAGCGCGCCAGTTTCTTTCAGCGTTTCCAGCACGATCGCCGTCTTCACGTGCTGCACCGATTCGTGCGGTAGCAGCACGCTGTTGACGAATTCCGACAGCGACTTCAGGTCCGGCGTCACCACTTTCAATATATAATCCATCTCGCCGGTCAGCGCGTGCGCTTCCTGCACTTGCGGCAGCCGCGCCACTAATTCGCCGAAACGCCGCGCATTGTCGCGGTTGTGGGTGGCGAGCGTCACCGAGATGACGTTGACCAGGGAAAAGCCGAGCTTGTCGCGGTCGAGCACCGCCCGGTAGCCCTTGATATAACCGTCCTCCTCCAGCCGCTGGCGACGGCGCGAGCATTGCGACGCTGACAGGTTCACCCGTTCCGACAAATCGTTGTTGGTCAGCCGTGCATCGCCCTGCAGCAGAGCCATTATCTTGCGGTCAAACTGGTCGATGCGCGCCTCATCCATGAATTTCGGCTCCGCAGTGCACAACTCGCGCATGATCAGACCATTTCAAGCGTTTGAATGCAAGCAATTTGCACTCGCTCCGCGCTATGATTGCGCCCAGATACGGCCGACGCGGCCAATGCCAGATTTCGGAGCAATGCCATGGGTCCCTTCCCGCACGACGCACCGCCCGCCAAGATCAGCAAAACCAATCCCGCCGGCACCGACGGCTTCGAATTCGTCGAATTCGCGCATGCCGAGCCGCAGAAGCTCGCCGAGCTGTTCACCCGCATGGGTTATGTGCCGGTGGCCAAGCACCGGAGCAAGGACATCACCGTCTGGCGGCAGGGCGACATCAACTATGTCGTCAATGCCGAGCCCGGCACGCATGCGATGAAATTCGTCGACAAGCACGGCCCTTGCGCCGCCTCGATGGCCTGGCGGGTCGTCGACGCCAGACATGCGTTCGATCATGCCGTTGCCAAGGGCGCAACGCCCTATGAAGGCGCCGGCAAGACGCTCGATGTGCCGGCGATCGTCGGCATCGGCGGATCGCTGCTCTATTTCATCGAAACTTACGGCGAGAAGGGCTCGGCCTATGACGCCGAGTTCGACTGGCTCAGCGAGCGCGATCCCAGGCCGGAAGGCGTCGGCTTCTACTATCTCGACCACCTGACCCACAATGTCTATCGCGGCCAGATGGACAAATGGTGGGATTTCTACCGCGACCTGTTCGGCTTCAAGCAAATCCATTTCTTCGACATCGACGGCAAGATCACCGGCCTGGTCAGCCGCGCCATCACCTCGCCCTGCGGCAAGATCCGCATCCCGCTGAACGAGTCCAAGGACGAGACCAGCCAGATCGCCGAATATCTGAAGAAGTATAATGGCGAGGGCATCCAGCACATCGCAGTCGGCACCGACGACATTTACGGCGCCACCGACAGGCTGGCCGCCAACGGCCTGAAGTTCATGCCGGGCCCGCCCGAGACCTACTATGACATGTCCTTTGCCCGCGTGAACGGCCATGAAGAGCCGATCGAGCGCATGAAAAAGCACGGCATCCTGATCGACGGCGAAGGCGTGGTCGACGGCGGCACGACCAAGATCCTGCTGCAGATTTTTTCGAAAACCGTGATCGGGCCGATCTTCTTCGAATTCATCCAGAGAAAAGGCGACGAAGGTTTTGGCGAGGGTAATTTCCGCGCTTTGTTCGAATCGATTGAGCAGGACCAGATCAAGCGCGGCGTGCTGAAGGTGGACGGCAAGGCAGCGTAACCAGCTCGGCCGAGGTGTCTTGTGGTTTGATTAGTTATGACCTAAATTCTGGTCATAAGAGGTCCGACCATGAATGTTCCGATGGCAAAAGCGAAGGCCCAACTCTCCGAGTTGGTGAAACGTGCCCAGGCCGGCGAAGAGATCCATCTGACGCGGCATGGAGAGGTGGTGGCGACCTTAAGCGCGCCCACCCGGGCCGGCGGGAGCAAAGGCCTTTTTGGGGCCCTGAAAGGCCAAATTCGGATATCGGATGATTTTGATGAACTCGGTCCCGAATGGGACGAGTACATTAAATGAGCCGCCAATATCTGGTGGATACTTATATTCTGCTTTGGGTACTCAACGCGGATTCACGCCTTTCGGATCACCATCGCGACATCTTTCTTGCGGGCGAGGATGTGGTCGTCAGCGCCGTCTCGGTAGCAGAGATCGCCATTAAGAAATCGCTCGGCAAAGTCACGCTCACAGGCAACATCGTGGAAATCTTGCGATCGAACGGCATTCCGATCCTCGGTGTGAATGAACTACACGCAGCGAGGCTTGAGCATCTGCCGTTCCATCATCGCGATCCCTTCGACCGTCTGCTCATCGCACAGGCTCAAATTGAAGGTCTGACGGTGGTCACTGCGGATCGGCATTTCTCAGCCTACGACGTCGCGTTGGTCTGATCATCCAGTCCCAGCCGCTCGACTTCGGCTTTCCTCAACTTCACATCGTAATCGAGGAAGAACTCGTCGAGTTGCGGCGGTTTCACCGAGGTGCCGGACAGCATCGCGTGCACCTGGCCGCGATGATGGATGTCGTGGATGAAGAGATGGGCGAGCAAATCGCCGATCCGCTCCGGTATCATGCCGTCCTCGCGCCGGTCGGTGACGACGCTGCGCTCGAGATCCTCCTCCGACAGGCAATCACAAAAGGCAATCAGCCGCCGGTCGGCCTCCGTGCGCTTGCCAAAGAGCGCGTCCGCTTCGTCGAAGAGCAAGAACTCGTCGTAGGCCGCGGCGCCGACGCCGCCCTCTTCGAGAAAATCGAGATAGAGATAATCGACCGCCAGGATGTGATTGAGCGTTGCCTTGATCGATGGGAAGAAGCTTATCCTTTCAGCCTCGAATTCGCCGGGCTCAAGCTGCAGCACGGCACGATAGAGCCGGTCGTTGGACCACAGATTGTTAGCTGCCATGCGGCGGAAATGGTTCAGCAGGTCCATGACTTCACGGCGCGACCCGGAACAGCGACACACCCGCCGATAGAAGCGCAAACCCAGCCAAAACAATCAGCAGCAGCCCGATCATGCGCCGCCGCATGGCCTGCGTTTCCTGGTCTCCAGCGACGTTCGTGTTGGTGACGGTGTGAAACATCATCGCCTTGCGCGGAAAGCCGCTGCGGTTGGTCAGGCCGGGCGAGCGCGCCTCGATGCGATAGCTCAGCCGGATCGCCAGGATGAAGATCGCCAGCATGACGAGGGCCCAGACGCCGCACAGCAGATAGAATGTCTCGCCCGTCATTCTCTTGCCCCCTCGTATTTCTCGACCTTCTGCTCGATGGCGCCGAAGATCGAATGCCCGCCCCTGTCCTTCATCTCGATGCGCACGGTATCGCCAAAGCGCAGGAACGGCGTTTTCGGTTCGCCGGCCTCGATGGTCTCGATCATACGCAACTCGGCGATGCAGGAATAGCCGGCGCCGCCCACCGAGACAGGCTTGCCCGGTCCGCCGTCGAGCTTGTTGGAGACGGTGCCAGAACCGATAATGGTGCCGGCAGCCAGCGGCCGCGTTTTTGCGGCATGAACAATCAACGCCGGAAAGTCGAAGGTCATGTCGATGCCAGCGTTCGCCCGGCCGAACGGTTTGCCGTTGAGATCGACCAGCAGCGGCAGGCTGACCTTGCCGCCATCCCAAGCGTCGCCCAATTCGTCCGGCGTCACCACTACCGGCGAAAAGGCCGATGACGGTTTCGACTGGAAGAAGCCGAACCCCTTGGCGAGCTCGGGTCCGGTCAGGCCGCGCAGCGTCACGTCGTTGACCAGCATGACCAGCCGGATCGCTGCCCGCGCCTCATCGAGGCCAGCACCCATCGGCACGTCGTCGACGATGACGGCGACCTCGCCTTCCATGTCGATGCCAAGGGTCTCGTCGGTCATGCGGATTGGGTCGCGCGGTGCGAGGAAAGCGTCCGAGCCGCCCTGGTAGATCAGCGGATCGGTCCAGAAGCTTGCCGGCATCTCGGCGCCGCGCGCTTTCCGCACCAGCTCGACATGGTTCACATAGGCCGAGCCGTCGGCCCATTGATAGGCGCGGGGCAGCGGCGAAAGAGCGTCATGCTCGTGAAAGCGGGCCGACGGCACCGCGTTGTTCTCCAGCGATTCAGCCATCGCAGCGAGATGCGGCGCGATGCGACGCCAGTCATCGAGCGCCGCCTGCAGCGTCGGCACCAGAAACGAAGCATCGGTAAATCGCGTCAGGTCGCGCGAGACGACGACGAGCTTTCCATCGCGCGTCCCGTCCTTCAGGGTGGCAAGCTTCATGCGGTCTCCTCTCCTGGCACAGCTTTGGCGCTGCTTAATTCCACAACAAGGCCGTCGCGGGCGATCGTCAAGTCGCCGGCCCATGTTTTCCTGACGGCGGCAATCCAGTCGGCCTCGCCGATCTCGGGATCGTCGGCCGGGATGAGGTGGTTGAGGACCAGTCTTTTGACGCCTGCATCGCTGGCGATGCGTCCGGCCTCCTCGGCAAAGCTGTGGCTGGCAAGCAGGTGTTCCCTTAGCCTTGCGCCGTTGCCGGTCTTGGCGACCAGCCGCTCGATACCCACTTCCAGCATGGCCTCGTGGACCAGTATGTCGGCGCCTTGGGCGAAATCCGCCAATGGCGGAAAGAACGCCGTATCCGACGAAAAGACGACGCCTTGCCCCGCATTATCGAAGCGCAGCGCAAAGCAGTCCGTCACCGGCGGGTGGTCGACGCGCAAGGCCGATATTTTGAGACCGCGCTCTTCGGCCACCTGGCCTTCACCAAATTCGACGATCGAAACCAGGTCGCGGAGATCCGGCCTGCCTTCATCGGCGATGCGGATCTCGATGTCGAATTCCATTGCCTGGCAAAAGCGCTGCCAATAATGGCCGATGCCGGGCGGGCCGAACAAAGTGACGGGCGCCGCCAGGCCGGCGGTCCAGGCGGTGTGGATGAGGGGTCCGAGTTCCAGAACATGGTCGGAGTGCAAATGCGTGATGAAGATCAGGTCGAGCGCCTTCAGGCTGATGCCGGCATCGGTCATCCCGCGCGTGACGCCGAGCCCGCAATCGACGACGAGGGTGCGGCCGCCAATCTCCAGCAGCGACGAACTCGGCCACGGTCCGCCCGGCCGGAGCGCGGGACCACCCTTCGAGCCGAGAAGCACCAGACGATCCGTCATGCGACGGCGCTCAAGACCAGTCGCCTTCGGGCGTGCCGTTGAAGCGCTTCTTCAGGCCGGCCCAGCAGTCGATGTAATTGTCCTGCCGGGTTTCGAGTTCGGCGCCATAGCGGGTCACCATCTGCGGAAAGCGTGTCTCGAACATGAAGGCCATGGTGTTGTCGAGCTTGACCGGTTTCAGCTCCGCGCGCGAGGCTTTTTCGAAGCCAGACGCATCGGGTCCGTGGGCCAGCATCATGTTGTGCAGGCTGATGCCGCCGGGCACGAAGCCCTCTTCCTTGGCATCGTACTGACCATGAATCAGGCCCATGAACTCGCTCATGATGTTGCGGTGATACCAGGGCGGCCGGAAAGTGTTTTCCGCCACAAGCCAGCGCGGCGGGAAGATGACGAAATCGATGTTGGCGGTGCCTTCCTCGCCGCTCGGCGCGGTCAGCACGGTGAAGATCGACGGATCGGGGTGGTCGAACAGGATCGCACCGACCGGCGAAAAGGTCGCAAGATCATATTTGTAGGGCGAGTAGTTGCCGTGCCACGCCACCACATCCAGCGGCGAATGATCGATCTCGGTGACATGGAACTGGCCACACCATTTCGCGATCAGCCGGCACGGTGTCTCCTTGTCCTCGAACCTGGCACAGGGCGTCTTGAAATCGCGCGGATTGGCCAGGCAATTGGCGCCGATCGGGCCACGATCTGGCAGCGTCAGCTTGGCGCCGTAATTCTCGCAGACATAGCCGCGCACTTCGGCATCCACCAGTTCGACCTTGAACACCAGACCACGCGGCAGCACCGCAATCTCGCCCGGCCTGAGTTCGATAACACCCATCTCAGTGACGAAGCGCAAGGCTCCAACCTGGGGCACGACCAGCAACTCGCCGTCGGCGTTGAAGAAGTGATCGTCGGCCATCGAACGGTTGGCGACATAGACATGTGCCGCCATGCCGCTCTGGCCGAGCACGTCGCCCGCGGTGGTGATCGAGCGCATGCCGGCAATGAAATCGGTCGGCTCCTTCGGCATCGGCACTGGGCTCCAGCGGTATTGGCCGAGCGCGAGCTGGTGGTCGCCGACATTGGGCGCGCTCTTCCACAGCGGATAATTCGCCGCTTTGAAGCGACCGGTATGCCTGACGCTCGGCCTTATCCGATAAAGCCAGGAGCGCTCATTGGTGCCGCGCGGCGCGGTGAAAGGCGAGCCCGAAAGCTGCTCGGCGTAGAGGCCGTAGGCCGGCCGCTGCGGCGAGTTTCGGCCTTGCGGTAGCGAGCCCGGCAAAGTCTCGGTTTCGAAGTCATTGCCGAAACCCGGCATGTAGGAATAGGCCATGGCATCCTCCCGAATTCACGGTCCCGGAGCATCGTCTACGCGAAAAGATGCTCCGAGTTGACCAGATTGGTTTCATTTGTAACCATTGAAAATGTAACCATCAATGGTGATTTCGGCGCGAGCCGCCAGCCTGCTCAGTCAAGGCCAAAATGGAACCGGAAATCCTCGAACTCGAATCCTTCCTGCCTTACCGGCTCTACCGGCTTGCCGATGCCGTCAGCCGCGAATTCTCAAGGGTTTACAAGGACCGCCACGGCCTGACCCGGCCCGAATGGCGCACGCTGGCCGGACTTGGACAGCACGGCACGATGACGGCGACGGCGCTCGGCGACCAGTCCGCCATGCACAAGACCAAGGTTTCGCGCGCGGTCGCCGAGCTCGAACGGCGGCGATGGCTGACGCGAACGCTGGATGAAAAAGACCGCCGCGTCGAGCATCTGACGCTGACCGGAGCTGGCCGCGCCGCCTATCGCGAGATGGTGCCGCTGGCAAAGGCTTTTGAGCGGGAGCTTCTGGCCAAGTTCAGCGATGGCGAGCGTGCCGCGATAGCGGAAGGGCTGGCGGCGCTAGAGAGGTCGACAAAAGAGCTAAAAGCTGTTCCGTAGCGATCCTTCCCACCCCCCTCTGTCCTGCCGGACATCTCCCCCGCAAGGGGGGAGATCAGACATGGTGTCGACTTTCGCTAATTGCCAGCGTTGCAGACTGGGTGGTGCGGCCAGAACTGCCAATCTCCCTCCTTGCGGGGGAGATGGCCGGCAGGCCAGAGGGGGGTGCTGTCCCTCCGGCGTATCTGCAATGGCACCGGCCGATCGGCTACCAGTCCATCACCACCTTGCCGGAGTTACCACTCTTCATCGCCTCGAACCCCGAAATATAGTCGTCAATGCCGATGCGGTGGGTGATCAGGCCACTGACATCGAGCGGCCCCTGCACCAGCGCGATCATCTTGTACCAGGTCTCGAACATCTCGCGGCCGTAGATGCCCTTCAGATGCAGCATCTTGAAGATCACCTTGTTCCAGTCGATCTCGAAGCCGGTCGGCGCGATGCCGAGAATGGCGATCTTGCCGCCATTGTTCATGGTATCGATCATGTCGCGGAAGGCGGGTGCGGCGCCAGACATTTCGAGGCCGACGTCAAAACCTTCGGTCATGCCGAGCACCGGTATCACGTCGCGAAGCTTTTCCTTCGATGCGTCGACCACATGCTGGACGCCGAGTTTTTTCGCCAGCGCCAGCCGAACCGGGTTGATGTCGGTGATGACCACTTTTCGCGCGCCGACGCACTGCGCCACCAGCGCACCCATGATGCCGATCGGCCCGGCGCCGGTGACCAGCACGTCCTCGCCAACGAGATCAAAGGACAATGCGGTGTGAACCGCATTGCCTAAAGGATCGAAGATCGCGGCGATCTCGTCGGGCACGTCGTCGGGGATCGGCACCACATTGTGCTGCGGGATCGCCAGGTATTCGCCAAAGGCGCCCGGCCGGTTGACGCCGACGCCGAGCGTGTTGCGGCACAGATGCCCCCTGCCCGCCCGGCAGTTGCGGCAATGGCCGCAGACGATATGGCCCTCGCCGGAAACGCGCTGGCCGAGCTTGTACTCGGTCACCGCCGTGCCGAAATCGGCGACGGTTCCGACAAATTCGTGGCCGGTCACCATCGGCACCGGTACCGTCTTTTGTGCCCACTGGTCCCAATTGTAGATGTGGACGTCGGTGCCGCAGATCGCGGTCTTCCTGATTTTGATCAGAACGTCGTTCGGACCGATTTCCGGCACCGGCACTTGTTCCATCCAGATGCCCGGCTCGGCCTTGGCCTTGACCAGCGCCTTCATCATGTTCGACATTCTTTTGTCCCCAGAACCTTGGTCGCTTGAATCTCTTGATCCGGAATCGCTTTTCGGTCCCGGCCGTTCAGGAAATCACGCCGAGTTCGCGACCGACTGCGGCGAACGCCTCAACCGCACGATCGATATCTGCGCTGGAATGGGCGGCCGACATCTGCGTGCGGATGCGCGCCTGGCCCTTCGGCACCACCGGGAACGAGAAGCCGATGACATAGATACCGCGCTTCAGCATCCGCGCCGCCATTTCCTGCGCCAGCGTCGCGTCGCCAAGCATCACCGGGATGATCGGGTGGTCGGCGCCGGCCAGCGTGAAACCGAGCCTGCCCATCTCGGAGCGAAACCGAGCCGCATTGGCATATAGACGCTGGCGCAACGCATCGCCATTTTTAATCAGTTCGAACACCCGGATCGACGCGCCGGCGATCGCCGGCATCAGCGTGTTGGAAAACAGATAGGGCCGCGAGCGCTGGCGCAGCCAGTCGACCACCTGCTTCCTGCCCGACGTGTAGCCGCCGGACGCGCCGCCCAATGCCTTGCCGAGCGTGCCGGTGATGATGTCCACCCTGCCCTCGACGCCACAATGTTCGACCGAGCCACGGCCATTCCTGCCGACGAAACCAACTGCATGGCTGTCATCGACCATGACCATCGCATCATATTTGTCGGCGAGGTCGCAGACGCCCTTCAGATTGGCGATGATGCCATCCATCGAGAACACGCCGTCGGTAGCGATCAGCCGGAACCGGCAGTCGCGCGCCTCTTTCAACCGCGCTTCGAGATCGGCCATGTCGTTGTTGGCGTAGCGGAAGCGCTTTGCCTTCGATAGCCGCACCCCGTCGATGATCGAGGCGTGGTTCAGCGCATCGGAGATGACCGCATCCTCTTCGCCGAGCAGCGTCTCGAACAGGCCGCCATTGGCGTCGAAGCAGGAGCCGTAGAGGATGGTGTCCTCCATGCCGAGGAAGTCAGAAATGGTCGCCTCGAGCTGCTTGTGTTCCTCCTGCGTGCCGCAGATGAAACGCACCGACGCCATGCCGTAGCCGTAGCGGTCGAGCGCCTGCTTGGCCGCCGAGCGCAGTTCGGCGCTGTCGGCGAGGCCGAGATAATTGTTGGCGCAGAAATTCAGCACCTTTTCACCGCCGACCTCGATCTCGGCCGATTGCGTCGAGCTTATCACCCGCTCGGATTTATAGAGGCCTGCCGATTTCAGCCCTTCAAGCTCGCTGTCGATGTGGGAGAGGAATGCTGCGGTCATGATCGGGCCCTGTTGAGATCGGTGAGGACTGTCGCGCCGCGCGGAAGAAAAATCCATCGCAAAAGCGACCGCTCCGGTGGCGGCAATGGCACGGCAGAGGCAACGATATTCAAATGCGGAGGCGCCGCGAAAGATTGCAATAACCACTTTGCGGGTTTCCCGCCACGGTCGCCGCCGCCGGCCTGCTGCCGTCCCAAACCTGTTAACACTTTGAAGCCAAAGGTTATCGCACAAGAATTCGTTGGCGAGAGGCCGCCTCAGAAAATGTCGCAGCAGCCGGTGCACACCGTTTCAGGCAGGCTCATACTCCTCATCAAATCCGGCTACTGGCTGGCTCTGCTGATCATAGCCGCCATGGTCGTGGCCTCCTTCATCCTGCTGCAACAGATGATGTCTACCCAACGGCACAATCAGGCGCTGCTCGATATCGTCAGCACACAAAAAGCCCTGTCGCAGCGCATCGTCTTTCTTGCCGGCGCCACAGGCAGCGCCTCGCGCGATCAACAACACGCCCTGGTTACTGCGCTCAAGCAAGCGACGGTGGAGTTCGAGAAGAATTACGATCTGCTGCTCGAGCGGACCGCCGCCGATCCGGTGTCGCCAGCAAGGTTCGATCCGAAATCGATCGAGAGCGTGCTTTTCGCCAAGCCGTACCATCTCGACTACTTCTCGGTCGGGCTTATCGCCAACGGCGAGCGCCTGATCTCTTCATTCGAATCACGGCTCAACACGACCGGCAGCGGCGGCTACAAGGGCGGCGAGGAGCGCGTCAACCTGAACGCTTCCGTTGCCAACGCGACATTGTCGGGCTACGCAGCACTCGGCCAGCGCATCAGCGCCTACGCGGACCAGCGCTCCGAAAGGCTCCTCGATCTTCATCGCACATTGTTTTACTCGACCATCGGCGTCATCCTGCTGGTGGCACTTTTCATTTTCCGGCCGATGTCGAATGCCATCCTGCGCCGGACGCGCGAGCTGGTCGATGCCCGCAATTCCGTGGCCTTTATTGCCGTGCATGACGGGCTAACCGGCCTGCACAACCGCACCTTCCTGACCGATCATTTCGATACGTTCATCAGTGGTGCGCGGCGAAGGCGTGAACGGGTTGCCGTGGTGCAGTTCGACCTCGACCGGTTCAAGCAGATCAATGACACGCTCGGCCACGCCGCCGGCGATTATGTGCTGGTGGTGGCCGCGCAGCGGATGCGCGATTCCTGCCGGACGTCGGATCTCAACGTGCGTCTCGGAGGCGATGAATTCGTCGTCGTCCTCAACGACGCCGGCAGCACCGAAGACATCGATATCGTCGCCAGGCGCATGCTGGCCAAACTCAATGAGCCGGTCATTTTCCGGGGAACGACGATCCATCCGGGCGTAAGTGCCGGGATTGCGGTCTATCCGATCGATGCCGACAATGCGCAGGACCTGCTCGTCCATGCCGATCTGGCGCTGTATTCAGCCAAGAAGCATGGCGGCGGCAGTTTGTCGTTCTTTTCCGATGAGCTGAGGCGCGAACTCGACAATCGAAAGCAGCTCGAGCTCGACATCAGGGTCGCCATCTCTGAGAAGGCGTTCGAAGTCTATTTCCAGCCGCAGGTGTCGCTGTCGGACGGCGCCATCAGTGGTATCGAGGCTTTGGTTCGCTGGAGGCATGCCGAACGCGGCATGATCGCGCCGGGCGAGTTCATTCCAATCGCAGAAAAATGCGGCTTGATGTCCGAGATTGGCCGCATCGTCATTGCCAAAGCGATCGACGAAGCAGCCGAATGGAACCGCGCAGGCATCACCTTCGGACGGATCGCCGTCAACGTGTCCGGTTCGGAGCTGCGCGAGGCAGATTTTGAAGTCTTCCTGTTCGATACGCTGGAGAGGGCCTGCCTGCCAGCGCACAAACTATCGCTGGAGATCGTCGAATCCGTCATTCTCGACGACGAGAAGACCGGTATCGCGGCAAAGCTGCGGCACATCCGAGCCGCCGGCATCCATCTTGAGCTTGATGATTTCGGCACCGGGTACGCATCGCTCAGCCATGTCAATCCAAACGAGATCGACCGGCTGAAGATCGACCGCCGTTTCGTCCAGAACATCAACGAGAACGGCGGCAACACCAAGATCGTGCGTGCCCTCACCGAACTGGCTCGCGGTCTCGGCATCTCGATCGTTGCCGAGGGCGCTGAAACCGAAGCCGAGCTCGACTCGCTGATGGCGATCGGCTGTGACCAGGTGCAAGGCTATTCCATCGCTTTCCCGATGCCCCCGGACAGGGTGCGCGAATGGTTGGTGGCACGGGCGCCCAAGAAGGCCAGGCTGACGGTGCTGCAGGGCAGCCGGGCGTAGATCCGTCATGGTCCGGCCTTGCGAACCGACCTGATAAGCCGAGGCGGAAGGTCATCCTCATCACCGGGAAATGCTGCCAGCAATTGTCCAAAGCTGGGCACACGCGGAGTCTTTCGTAGTCCTGAAACGACGAAATGACCGCCTGCTTGCGCCCACGCCGGGTGATGACGGCCGGTTCTCCCGCGACGACCTCATCAAGCACCGCCGAGAGTGTAGCCCTGGCATCCTTCAGCGAAATTCGCGCAGGCCTTTGCTAGCCTTAATTTCTAACCCTCGACATTGGCCCGCAACGCGGCCAGCACCTCTGCAAACTCCGCCAGCCTGTCGTCGGACAGTCCTTTCCGCAGCCGCTTGTCGAAGGCTAACGCGGCGGTGCGCAATTTCAGGAACAATGCCTCTCCGGCTTGGGTCAGCTCCACCTGGTGAACCCGGCGGTTCTCGGGATCGCGGCGCCGCATCAGCAGGCCTTGGGTCTCCATGGCGTTGAGATGGTGGGTCAGCGTTGCGCCCCGAATGCCGATCATGCCGGCTAGCTCGCGTTGGTTGGCCAGCTCCCGCGACTTGACCGACAGCAAAGTGACCCAGACCGGCAGCGTGCCGCCGGCTTCGACCAAGGCAGCGTCGAAAGCCTGCGCGACCAGCTTGGCGGTGCGGGCGAGATTCATCCCGATCGGCGGGCGGTCAAAGGGCGTCATGGTCCAACACTAGAACAAGGGCAAAGCCTATGGAACCGGCTCGAGCTTATGCATTGACATCTAATCATTTGATATCTATCAATATGGTTAGCGGCGGGCAAGAGAGGAAATGCGGTCATGCAATATGTCTACATCATCGTCCTCGGCCTTCACGTCATGGCGGGCATGTTCTGGGCCGGCACCACCATCGCGGTTGCCCGCGAACCGGAGATCAGGGCGGAACGTTTCTTCCGGCCGCAAATGGGCGCGGCCGGCGTGGTTTTCCTTACGGGTTTGCTGCTTTGGTATTTCTTCCACAACGGCTCTTTCGGCTCCATGGAGAAAGTCCTGGCGCTGGGCATCTTGACTGCGTTGATCGCCGCCGCGGTTCAGGGCGCACTGGTGGGTTCCGCCAGCAGACAGCTGGCCGGCGCTGATGCGGCGAAGCAGACCCAGTTGCGCGCGAAGATGACAAAAGGTGAACGCATCGCCGGCGGGCTGCTGGTCATCACCGTGTTTTGCATGGCTACCGCCAGGATGTTTTGAGCGTCCTGCCGCAATCGCAAGATCGTACGGTGCCCGGCGATGGCCGGCGGCGTGCGCGGCGCGCAGACCGGACCGAAGTACCGTGGTGGCTCTCCGTACGGAGGTTCGGCTGCGCGCCACCAATCAATCCAAATATTCCTCAGATCCGCAAGCCGAACCTGATGCCGTCATAGATTGCGGCATGGATGTTGCGCGAGGCGATTGCGTCGCCGATGCGGAAGAGCACGAAGCCACCCTGCGGATTGCGCACCGGAAAGATGTCGCCGCCACTGACCAGCTTTTCGTAATCGATCGCGCCGGCGTTCTTCGACAGCGGCTTCAGCGCCAGATAGAGATCGTCGAGCGGCAGCGTGCCATGCTCGACCACCACCTGGTCGACCCGCCGCTCTCCGCGCCAGCCATCGGCGAAGTCGGAGGCGAGCTCGGCGATCAGCTGGTTGCCCTCGCGTCGCACCGAACGCAGCCGTGTGTTGATGGTCACCGTGACACCCTTTTCCTGGAAGGCGCGCATGTAGGGCACATGGTTCATGCCGCCCATTTCCGGGGCGAAGAAGCGCTCTGGTGAAACCAGCTCCAGCCTGGCGCCGCTATTGGCGATCAGTTCGGCAGCACCCATGCCCTGATGGCCGCCATTGTCGTCATAGAGCAGTACATTCTCGGCCGGCTTGACGCTGCCGGCCATGATGTCCCAGCTCGAGGTGACGAGATTGTCGCCCGCCGTCAGAGGCGGGTTCTGCGGCAGCCCGCCGGTGGCGATCACCACCACGTCGGGCGACAGCGCCAGCACGTCGTCCTTCTCCGCCCAGGTATCGTAGCGGATCTCGACGCCGAGCCGGTCGAGTTCGGCCAGACGCCAGTCGATGATGCCGATCAATTCCTTGCGGCGCGGGTTCTGCGTTGCCAGCCGCACCTGGCCGCCGGCCCGGCTCGATGCTTCCAGCACCGTCACCTGGTGCCCGCGTTCGGCGGCGACGCGCGCTGCCTCCAGCCCGCCGGCGCCGGCGCCGACGACGACCACCTTCCGCTTCGGTCCCTCGGTTTTCGGAATAATATGCGGGATATCAGCCTCGCGGCCCGTCGCCGCATTGTGGATGCACAGCGCCTCGCCGCCCTCATAGATGCGGTCGAGGCAGTAGGTTGCGCCGACGCAAGGACGGATCTCGTGCTCGCGGCCCTCCATCACTTTTTTGACGATGTGCGGGTCGGCGATATGGGCACGCGTCATCCCGACCATGTCGAGCTTGCCGGTGGCGATGGCGTGACGCGCGGTGGCGACGTCGGAAATCCGCGCCGCGTGGAAGGTCGGGAATTTGGTCGCCGCCCTGATCTCGCCGGCAAAGTCGAGATGCGGCGACGAGCGCATGCCGGTCACCGGGATGACTTTTGTCAGCGCGGCGTCGGTCTCGATCGAGCCCCGGATGATATTGAGGAAATCGACCTTGCCGGAGCCGGCCAGCCGCCTGGCGATTTCGACGCCTTCCTGTTTCGACAGGCCTTTCTCGAAATCCTCGTCGGCGACCATGCGGATGCCGACGACGAACTTTTCGCCGACCGCGGCACGCACCGCATCGAGCACCATGCCGGTGAAGCGCAGCCGGTTGTCGAGCGAGCCGCCGAAATCGTCGTCGCGCTGGTTGGTGGCCGGCGACCAGAAGCCGTCCATCAGGTGGCCGTAGGCCTCGAATTCGATGCCGTCGAGACCGGCTGCCTGGCAGCGCTGGGCGGCCGCCGCATAGTCGGCGACGATGCGCTCGATATCCCAGTCCTCGATAGTCTTGGGAAAGGCGCGATGCGCCGGTTCGCGCACCGGCGAAGCCGACAGCACCGGCAGCCAGTCGGCCTTGTTCCAACCGGTGCGGCGGCCGAGATGGGTGATCTGTATCATCACCTTGCAATCGTGCTCGTGGCAGGCATCGGTAAGCTCGGCGAGCCATGGCACGATACGGTCGTCATAGACATGCAGATTGCCAAAAGCGGCCGGGCTGTCGCGCGAGACGATCGCCGAACCGGCGGTCATGGTCAGCGCCATGCCGCCCTTGGCCTTTTCGGCATGGTAGAGCCGGTACCGCTCCTTTGGCATGCCGTCCTCGGAATAGGCCGGCTCATGGCTGGTCGACATCACCCGGTTCTTCAGCGTCAGATGCTTGAGCTGATAGGGCTGGAGGAGCGGGTCATTGCTAGTCATCGTCTTCCTGCTGTTTCAAATTGTGCTAATGAGCGGCAAATTTTTGTTTTTACGCATGTCGCTGTCCCAAAATCGCTGCGCAGTTTTGGGCGACATGCAGCAAGGAACCTGCTCATGACCGATACGAAAAACCTCACCCAGCTCGGCACCAACGTCGAGGCGCCACAGAGCCCTGAAGCGGCAGTCCTGGAAACCGTGCCGTTTTCGCGCGGCGACGGCCCGCCGGCCATCGTTCGCTTCACCTGCCCGGAATTCACTTCGCTCTGCCCGGTCACCGGCCAGCCGGACTTCGCCCATATCGTCATCGACTACGCACCCGATGCGCTGCTGGTGGAATCGAAGTCGCTCAAGCTGTTCATGACCTCGTTTCGCAACCATGGCGCCTTCCACGAAGAATGCACCGTCATGATCGGCCGCCGCATCATCGCCGCGACCAAGCCATTGTGGTTGCGCATCGGCGGCTACTGGTATCCGCGCGGCGGCATTCCGATCGACGTGTTCTGGCAAACCGGTGCGCCGCCGGAAGGTGTGTGGCTGCCCGACACCGGCGTCGCCCCCTATCGCGGGCGCGGGTGAGCCTGAGTTTCTGAGGAAAATACGTTGCATCAGTTGAGCGGGAGCCGCCGGTAGCGGCCGGGATTGTTCGGGTCGCTGAAATGGCCCATCGGCCCGTGTTCGGCGAAGTGGCCCGCCCAGCGCTTCATCGCAGCCGGATCGAGCTCGACGCCCAGCCCGTCACCCTCCGGCACGCGCACCGTATTGCCCGTCTGGCGGAAAGGACCGTCCTTGATGACATCGCCGATCTGCCAGCGAAACAGCGACTGCGACGCTTCGGTGATCCACGGTGTCGCCGCCACGACGTGCAGATAAGCCGATGTCATGATACCGAGATCGTTCGAATAGCACCAGAACCCCTTGCCCATCGCCTCACAGGCGGCGATGAATTTCAGAGTTTTCGACAATCCGCCGAGTGCTGCGAAATTGCAGACGAAGTAATCCGGCGCACCGAGCGCGACTGCCCGTCTGAGATCCGGGATGTGCGTGGAGAACGGAATGCGCGAATGCTGGCGCAGCGCTGCCATCTCCTCGAAGGTCGCGACCGGATCCTCGTAATTGCGGATGTTGAACGGCTCGATCTCGCGCAGTACCCAGCGCGCTGTGGTCAGCGACCACTGCATGTTGGAATCGAGTTTGATCTGCGCCTTGTCGCCAAGCGCCTCGCGCAGCATGCGCACTGTCCTGATCTCGAGCTCGGGATCGCCCATGATCAGCTTGCCCTCGAAGATCGTCGAGCCGTGCTGTTCTCGCATGCCGAGACAGTAGTCGACGATCGCTTCGGCGGTCATCTCGCCGCCGGCTCCGCTTTGAGCGGGGCGAAAGGCGAAATATTCCGAAAACGGAATGTCCTTGCGCACCGCGCCGCCGAGCAGCTTATAGAGCGGCATGCCGAAGACCTTGCCTCTTATATCCCACAGCGCCAGTTCGACGGCGCCGAACGCCACCGTGGCTGCGTTCTCGCCGGTGTTGGCGGTGATCTGCCAGGGCGGCACACAGCGCGCCTCGCAGTCGGCGATGTCGAGCGGATCGGCGCCAATCAGCGCCGGCGCGATCTCGGCCTTGATCACCTCGCCGAAATGCCACCATGGCGCCTCGCCCAGTCCGACCACGCCTTCGTCCGTCTCGACCTCGATGATCGATTTCGAGGCGCCGCCGTAGAGACCAGCCGTCCACCAGAACGGAGCATCGAGCGGGACGTTGACGTGGGTGACGCGGATGTTGCTGATCTTCATCGGTTCCGTTCTCACTCACACTGGTATTGGCTTAGCGCCCATTCGCCGGTCACCGAGAGCAGGTCCGATATTTTCCAGTCGCCGTCGACCTTTTTGAACTTCCATTCCAGCCGGTGCGGATTGCCGGAGACGACGAAAGCGACGACCACCTTGGCCGCATCGCCCTTGACCGCTTCGATGGTCTTCAGGCTCTTGTCGATCTCCGCCTCGTCGTATTCGGCATTGTCGAGCGCCATGTTGGGATCGAGGCACTCGCCCTGCCCCGACTTCCGCAGCGCGTCGCTCTTGTCCAGCACCGACTTTGCCGGGTCGGTGAAATGGCCCCGCTGAGCCGGATCGACCTCGAGCCCGGCATGCTCGTAGAACGGCTTCACCACCGCAGTCGGCGAGCCAGGCTGCACGGGTGCGGCCGGCGCGTTTTCTGCCGGCGGCAAAACTGCCGGCGGAGGTGCCGCACTGTCGGCCGGCGCGCCCAACAAGCCCTGGGCGGCGGCGCTGCTCAATCCGGCCAGCAGCCACGCAGTCGCCAGAACCCAGGGACGGCAGCAGAGCACGGCATCACTCCGGCGGCTGCCCGGCCAGGCATTCGAGCGCACTCAGCGTCCAGCCGCTGGTCTTCGAGGTAATGTCGGCGATCTTCCACTGGCCGTCGACCTTTTTCAACGACCAGACCATTTCGCGTTTGGAATCATCGCCTTCCGGGAAAAGGTTGAACGTCGCCGTCACCTCGGCGCTGTCGCCATTGAGCGTTTCAGCCAGGGTCAGCGTCTTGGCCACGGTCTTCTCGTCATAGTCCTGCGCATCGAGACCAGGGGCGAAGTCGATGCAGGGAACTTCATCCGGATGGTTCTTTGCCGCATTGTCGTTCAGTTCGAACAGTTTCGTCACTGGCGCGGTGAAGCGGTCGCGATATTGCGCATCGGCCTCGAATTTGACCGACGGGACATAGAAGAACTTCACGGCGTTGGCAGCAGGGCCGGCAAACGCGGCCGCCGGCAAGGCCATCGAAAGCGCGGCAACAAAAAGTGGCAGTTTCATGCGTGTCCCCGATTGTTCACTGACGGAAGCTATCAGTACCACGCATCTTGCCTGTCGGCTTTCTTGCGGTCCATGAAATCCTGCAACGCGTCCTCTGCTGGCAACTCAGGCGTTCAGCCAGACGTTCTGGAGATCCATCTCGAAGGTTTGGTGGACACCGTAGTTCTTCACCTTCTCGTTCATGTGGCTGAACAGCTTCTGCCAAAACGGCTGAATGATGACGCCCGAATCCTGCAGGATCTGCTCGATATCCTTCATGACCTCGCGGCGCTTCTCGACGTCGATAAGCGAGAGAGCCTGCTTGAGCTTGGCATCGAAATCAGGGTTCGAGTAGCCGGTTTCGTTCCAGGCCTCGCCGGTGCGATAGCCGAGCGCCAGCACCTGGACGCCAAGCGGGCGCATGTACCAGATGGTCATCGAATAGGGGTATTTCGTCCAGTCGTTCCAGAAGGTCGAACCCGGCAGCACGGTGCGCTTCACCTTGATCCCGGCATCGCGCAACTGGCCGGCAATAGCGTCGCCGGTGTTCTTTTGCCAATCGTCCTCGACGGTGATCAGTTCATGCTCGAAGTCGGCCTGCCCGGCCTCCGCCATCAGCTTCCTGGCCCCCGCGGCGTCGCGTGTCTTCTTGGGCAGCGCGTAGTATTCCGGATGAATCGGGCTGACGTGGTGGTTTTCACCAACAGTGCCTCGCCCGGCGTAGCCAAGTTCGAGCACCGCTTTGTTGTCGACGGCCATCTGGAGGGCGTTGCGAACCCGCTTGTCGTCATAGGGCTTGTTCGTGATGTTGGTCCGGGCGACGAGCGTGGTCGCTGTCGCGACCTCCGATTTTACCAGCCCCATCTTGTCGAGAATGTCTATGAAGTCGGCCGGCGTCTCGAAGTTGAGATCGATTTCGCCGGAGTCGAATGCATTTATCGAGGCGTTGAAATCGGTTCCGTAGTCGATGAATTCGACGCCGTCGAGAAGCGCTTCACCGCCCCACCACTTGCCAGTCTCACGACGCTTGACGATCGCTTTCTGGCCGACCGAATAGGACACCAGTTCGAACGGCCCGGTGCCAATCGGCTTCTCGATCGGATTGGCGCCATCGGCGTCGAAGTTGCGATGGACCACGAGCGCCGGATAGTCGGTGAAGTTCGGGATCAGCGAGATGTCCGGTTCGTTCAGCTTCAGCTTCACCGTGTTGTCGTCGACCTTGGTGATCGCCCCTTCCCTGGCCTTGCCGGTCTTTGCATCGATCAGCGCACCGACGCGCGCGGCCATGGAATTGCCGGCGGCAGCCTTTTCGCACCAGCGCGTCAGATTATAGGCCACATCATCGGCGCTGAAAGCATCGCCGTTGTTCCAGGCGATGCCCTTGCGAACATGCAGCACGTATTCCGTGGCGTCGTCGTTGACCTCCCAGCTTTCGAGCAGAACCGGCTCGAAAGTGAACTGGCGGGTGTAGCGGACAAGCGGCTCCAGCCAGCAGCGTGAAATGTTCGCAAGTTCCACCCAGTCGTAGGTGCGCGGATCCTTTTGTGCCTTCACCGACATCGAAACGTGGAGCGTGCCGCCTTTCTTCGGCTCTTCAGCCAAAGCCCGCTGCGGCACGGCAAGGCCGATCATGCCGTAGGCAAAGGCCGTCGATGCGCCGAACGCGCTTGCCAGAGCCAGAAACTCGCGCCGATCCACACGACCTGCACGAGCCTCGCTGGCCATCGCTTCGATGGCGCTCGGTACGCGATCACCGTTGCTTCTGAAGAGTGACATTTTTTCCTCCGTTATGGTTCCCATCGGGTCTTCGCCCGTTATCAACTAACGCTGTCCGGCAGTTTCTCCTCGCGCCGCGCAATCAAATCTTTGAGACCATCGGCGATGCCCTCATCGAGCTTCGGCTCCTCGTAGTCGGCGAGCATGTTGCGCGCTTTCTCGCGGCCGCGGGTGTCGTGGTCCTTTGCTCCTTCCGCCTTCCACTGTTCGAACGAATTGAAATCCATGATGCTCGGTATGAAGAAGGCGGACTCGAAATGTTCGAGCGTGTGCTGGGTGCCAAGGAAATGGCCCTGCGGTCCGACCTCGCGGATAGCCGCCATAGCCTCCTTGAAATCGTCGAATGGCAGCCCGCCAGCATATTTGTACCAGCCGACAAGCTGCTCGCAGTCGGTGGCAAATTTCGAATAGCCGCAGGTCAGGCCGGCCTCGAGCCAACCGGCGGAGTGCCAGATGTAGTTGGCGCCGGCAAGGATGGCCGCATGCATCAGCATGTTCGCCTCGTAGCCCGCCTGGGCGTCGTTCAGCTTCGAGCCGACATGGAAACCGGACGTGCGCCACGGCAGCCGATACTTCCGCGCCAGAGCGCCCATGAGATACATCATCTGGGCCGCCTCCGGCGTGCCGCCCATGGGAGCGCCGGTCTTCATGTCGACCGTCACCATGAACTGTCCGTAGATCTGCGGCGAACCCGGACGCAAGAGCTGTGTGAACGCGACGCCCGCCAGCGCTTCGGCATTGACCTGCGCGACCGCACCGACGGCAGAGGCCGAAGTCGAGGCGCCGCAAAGGGCGAACGGCGCGAGGATCAGCGGCTGGTTGTGGCGCGCATAGACTTTCATCGCGTCCAGCATGGTGGCGTCCCAGACCAGCGGCGAATTGCAGTTGGTGATGGCCACCAGGACCGGGTTGTCGCGGACATAGTCCTCGCCGAACACGATACCTGCCATCGCCATCGTGTCTTCGGCTCGATCCTTGGAGGTCACGATGCCCATGAACGGCTTGTCGGAGTGCTTCAGCGCCGAATGGATGATGTGGAGGTGACGCTTCGGCACCGCGATTTCCATCGGCTCGCAGATGATCGAGCTCGACGAATGCAGCGCCGGCGCCATGTAGGCGAGCTTGTGGAAATTGTTGAGGTCGGCGAGTGTGCCGTAGCGCCTGTTGTTGTCGAGGTCGCGCACGTAAGGCGCCCCGTACATCGGCACGAAGATTGAGTTGTTGCCACCCACACGTACGGAACGCTGGGGATTCCTCGCATTGAGCGTGAACTCCGACGGGACCTTCGATACGAGGTCCATCAGCAGGGCGCGGTCTATGCGGACCCTTGTCTCCGAGACATCGGCGCCCGCCGCCTTCCACATTGCAATAGCCTCGTCGTCGCGGAACTCGCATCCCACCTCTTCTAGGATGCTGAGCGATTCCTGGTGAATGAGCTCCACCGCCTCGTCCGGGACCATCTGATACACCGGAATCTTGCGAACCAGGGTCGGAAATGACGCTACGGGAGCTCCCCGCAGCGCCTTGCGCCCCAGGCGGCCACCCGCGCGACGATTGGTGTGTTCGCTCACTTCAACGGCCGGTGCGTTCATGGAGGCTCCATATTCCTGTTGGTGACCAATCTAGCCAGACAAAATGCAGCTGTGACGCTGGAAAATCCTGATCTCTTGTATAAGCTCAGCTTATGCGAAACTTACGCCACCTGCTGCCGTCGGCCGGCAGCCTGATCGTCTTCGAGGCCGCCGGGCGGCTGTCGAGCTTTACCGCCGCCGGGCGCGAGCTCGGCATGACGCAGGCTGCCGTTTCCTATGCGATCCGTGGGCTCGAAGAGCAGCTCGGCGCGAAACTCTTCCAGCGCCGCCACCGGCAAGTCAGCCTTACCGAGGCCGGCGACCGCTTCCATGCCGACGTCTCGCTCGGCCTGTCGCACATTCGCAAGTCGGCGGAAGACCTGCGCCAGATCGCCGTCGGCGCTCATGTGACGCTCGCCGCCTCGACCGCTTTCGCCTCATTCTGGATGATGCCGCGCCTGCAGCAGTTTCGCGACGAACTGCCGGGCATCGACCTGCGCATCCAGACCGCCGACCGCGATCTCGACATCATCGCCGAGGATATCCCGCTCGGTGTCCGCGGCGGCGAGCCAAAAGAATGGCCGGATTATCATTCGCTGCCGCTGGCCGACGAAGTGATATTCCCCGTTGCCGGTGTTAGTTATGTGGCCCGGTTCGGGCTGCCGGAGCGTGTCGCGGACCTTCAATCGCACCGCCTCATCCATCTCGAAGAGCCGTTTCGCGAGGCCGCCAGCTGGGACGAATGGTTCGCCTCGGCCGGTGTCGATATCGCCGATGCCGGACGGGGTCTACGCATCAACGACTATGCGCTGGTGATCCAGGCAGTCATGGAAGGGCAAGGTATCGCGCTCGGCTGGGGTCACCTCGCCGAGCGGCTGCTGGCATCGGGGCTGCTGGTGCGCGTCACCGGCCACACGATGACGACCGGCAAGGGCTTTCATGTCATCTGGTCAAGGAACCGCGAGCTCAGCGACAATGCCCGCAAGGTTCGGGACTGGCTGGCGGCGCAAGCGTGAGGCCGATAAATGCCCGGTCAAACCGTTACGACGATCTTGCCGAATTGTTCGTTCGATTCGAGATAACGGTGCGCCTCGACGATCTGGTCGAACGGAAAGGTTCTGGCGATTGCCGGCTTCAGCGAACCCGAGCTCAGTCCGTCAAGGATGAACGCCTTGGCGGCCTGCAGCCGGACCGGATCGCGCACGATCTCATGGACGAGATAACCGCGCAGCGTCAGTGTCTTTGCCAGCACTGCAGGTAGCGGAAAAGGTGTCGGATCGAGGCTCAAGCCGCCATATTCGATGAGAATGCCACCCGGAGCCATCGCTGCCGTCAGAGGCTCGAAAATCGGGCCGCCGACGGCGTCGAACACCACGCGCACGCCGTCCGGGCCGGCGATTTGCTTCAGCCTGGCTTCCAGATCCTCCTCTGCCGAGGCGATGACGTGGATCGCGCCGAACTCAAGCAGAGCCCGCTTCTTGGCAGATGTCCGTGTGACCGCGATCGGGGTCGCGCCAATCATGTTGGCGATCTGGATCGCCGCAAGTCCGACGCTGCTCGACGCCGCGGTGATAACGACAAAGTCCTCCCTGCCAAGTTTGGCAATGTCGACCAGCGCACCGCAGGCCGTGAGATATTGCATCCACGCTGCGGCGGCCTCTTCCCAGCTCAGCGATGGCGGGTGCTTGACGACGAGCTCGGCGGGATATGTGGCAATCTCACCATAGGCAGGCCAGCGGGCCATCGACAATGGCGGCACCACGCTGACGGCATCGCCCGGCGCAAACCCGTCCACGCCTTCACCGACCATCTCGACGATACCCGCCGCCTCGAGCCCAAGACCGGAAGGCAACGGCGCGGTCTGGATATATCTGCCTGAACGCAGCAGCGCCTCGGCCCGGTTGAGGCCCAACGCCTTGACACGGATCTGAACCTCGCCCCGCCCAGGCGCGGACATGTCGACATTCTCGATGCGCAGAACCTCGGGACCACCCAGCTCATAAAAACGAACGACACGTGCCATCGGTCACGACTCCAAAATATTTGAACTGAATGTGCTATGCCAGCGGCGATCAGGCGGATAAATGGCCGTTTGAGTAGATCAGCAGAAACTGTGGGTTTTGAATATGGATCGCCTTACTAGCATGGCCGTGTTCGTCAAAGCCGTCGACCTGGGCTCGTTCGCAGCCGCGGCGGCCGCTCTCGATCTGTCCGGGCCGATGGTCGGCAAGCATGTCCGGTTTCTCGAGGAGCGCCTGGGCGTGCGCCTCATCAACCGGACCACGCGCCGCCAAAGCCTGACGGATTTCGGGCGCGCCTATTATGAACGCTGCCGGCTGGTGCTTGCTGAAGCGGAGGCCGCGGATGCGTTGGCGGCCGACCAGCTTGCCGAGCCGCGCGGAAAGCTGCGCGTCCTCATGCCGATGCATTTCGGCCGGCGCTGCGTTGCCCCGATCCTGTTCGGGCTTGCGCAGCAATATCCCGCGCTGGAACTTGACCTATCGTTCAGCGATGCCATCGCCGACCTCGCCGAGGATGGCTGCGACTTCGCTGTCCGCACGGGCGATCTGGAGGACCAGACCGGGGTGATAGCGCGTCGCATCGCGCGCCAGCACATGGTCGTCTGCGCGTCGCCGCCCTATCTCGACAGGCACGGCCAGCCGCAGCAGATAGATGACCTCGGCAGCCATGACGCGATCATCTACCGCCGTTCCGGGCGTGCCGTTCAGCCGTGGCTGTTTCCGCACAACGGCCAGCCCGCGATGCAGGTTAAGCCCGTCGGCAGATTATGGCTCGACGATCTCGATGCCATCGCCGATGCCGCGGCCGCCGGCATGGGGCTCGCCTGGTTGCCATACTGGCTGGTTCGCGAGCGCATTCAGGCGGGTGTCCTTGTCCCGCTGTTGCCGGAACAGCCGAAGTTTCTCTATGATGTCCATGCGCTGTGGTTGCAGACGCCTCATCTGCCGATGAAAGTCCGCCTTGCCGTCGATGCTTTGGCGGCAGCGCTGCCCAAGCTCATGAGTTGAGTGCACGGCCGTGGTCAGCTGCGTGGATTTCCTCAATTCCGCCCTCCCGCATCGACCACGAATCCGCCTATAGTGCTGCCATGCCCATCCGCCAGCTTTCCGAAACGATGATCAACCAGATCGCCGCCGGCGAAGTCATCGAGCGCCCGGCAAGCGTGGTCAAGGAACTGGTCGAGAATGCACTCGACGCCGGCGCAAGCCGTGTCGAGATCGTCACCGCCGGTGGCGGGCTGAACCTGATCCGCGTCAGCGACGACGGCTTGGGCATTCCGGAAAAGGAATTGGCGCTGGCGATTGCGCGCCATTGCACCTCCAAGCTCGCCGACAACATTCACGACATTCGCTCGCTTGGCTTCCGCGGCGAAGCCTTGCCTTCGATCGGCTCGGTGGCGCGGCTGTCGATCCGCTCGCGCACCGCGTCCAGTGACAACGCCGCCGAGATCGGTATCGACGGCGGCCGCGTCTCCGCCGTCAGGCCGGCGGCGGCCAATCGCGGCACCACGGTCGAGGTGCGCGACCTGTTCTTCGCCACGCCGGCGCGGCTCAAATTCATGAAGGGCGAGCGCGCCGAAAGCTCGGCCATTGGCGACGTGGTCAAGCGCATCGCCATTGCCTTCCCCGCCGTGCGCTTCACCCTTGCCGGCCCGGACCGCTCGACGCTGGAACTGCCGGCGACCGACGACAGCCCGGAAGGCCGGCTGCGTCGGGTGGCACAGGTGATGGGCGCCGACTTTCCCGACAATGCGATCGCCATCGACGCGATGCGGGACGGCGTGCATCTCGCTGGCCATGTCTCGGTCCCCTCCTTCAGCCGCGCCAACGCGCTGCAGCAATACGCCTATGTCAACGGCCGCCCGGTGCGTGACAAACTGATCGCCGGCGCCATTCGCGGCGCCTTCGCCGACGTGCTGCCGCGCGACCGCCATGCCGTCACCGTGCTGTTCCTGACGCTCGATCCGGCGATCGTCGACGTCAACGTCCATCCGGCCAAGGCAGACGTGCGCTTCCGCGACCCGGGGCTGGTGCGCGGGCTGATCGTCGGCGCCATCCGCGAAGCGCTGGCCCATGCCGGCATCCGCGCCGCCACCACCGGGGCCGCCGGCATGATGGCGGCGTTCCGGCCAGGCGCGGCATCCTATGCGCATGGCGGCCCGGCCAACGGCCATCGTAGCTACGAGGCCGCTTACCGGGCCTCCGGCTTTGCCGGGTTCGATCCTGCCCGCTCGCCACAGCGGCCGCTCGATATGGGCGGCGGCTTCGGCGAGGACGACCAGGCGGCCTTCGACGCCGGGCCGCTGCACAGCGCCGACGTGCGCGCCGGGCAAAACAAAGCGGCGGAGACGCTGCTCGGCACGGCATTGGGCGCGGCGCGCGCGCAAGTGCATGAGAACTATATCGTTGCCCAGACCAGGGATTCGCTTGTCATCGTCGACCAGCATGCGGCGCATGAGCGGCTGGTCTACGAGGCCTTGAAGAATGCCCTCCACTCACGCGCGGTGCCGTCGCAGATGTTGCTGCTGCCCGAGATCGTCGATCTGCCGGAGGAAGACGCCGAACGGCTCGCCATGCACTCCGAGACGCTGGCTCGCTTCGGCCTCGGCATCGAGCGCTTCGGCCCCGGTGCCGTTGCGGTGCGCGAGACGCCGTCGATGCTCGGCGAGACCAACGTCCAGCAGCTGGTGCGCGACCTCGCCGACGAGATCGCCGACAACGACACGGTCGACACGCTGAAGGAGCGGCTGGACAAAATAGCCGCGACTATGGCCTGCCACGGCTCGGTGCGTTCCGGCCGCCTGCTCAAACCGGAAGAGATGAACGCGCTGCTGCGCCAGATGGAGGCGACGCCGGGCTCCGGCACCTGCAACCACGGCCGCCCGACCTATATCGAGCTCAAGCTCGCCGACATCGAGCGGCTGTTCGGGCGACGGTAGGGCCTGCGGCTTACGACGTCCGCTGGCGCAGCCCCTCTCCGGCCGCTCCGCGGCCACCTCTCCCCCACTTTAGTGGGGGCGAGGAAACGCTAATCGCCAAAGGCCGCAACCTTGAAAACCTTGGGTTCCTCGCCCCACAAGGTGGGGAGAGGTGGTTTGCGAAGCAAACCGGAGAGGGGAAATCAAAAAGAGCCGTTCGATACGGCTCTTTTTAATTCAAGCCAGCCTTTCGTACCCTCTGATTCACCTCTTCAAATTCACCACGATGACACCGCCGAGCGCCAGTGCGCCGCCGATTATGCCGAGCAGCGTCGGCACCTCGCCCAGCCAGAAGAAGCCGATCAGCGTCGCCACCGGCGACACCAGATAAAGGAAGTTCGAGGCACGCGCCGCCGGCAGCCGGGAAAGTGCTGTTGCCCACGCGGCATAGGCGATCAGGCTGGGCACGATGCCGAGAAAGATGACCGCGCCGAGCCCGGCCGTATCGGCGACCGCCGCCTGCGCCAGGCCGCTTGGCAGGAACGGTGACAGGCAGAGCGCGCCAAGCACCATGTTCGAGGCCGAGATGGTCAGCGGGTGGTGGCGACCAAACAGCGGCTTCTGGACGATGGTGTTGACGGCCGAGCACAGCGCCGAGCCGAGGACAAGCAGCGCACCATTGTTGAAATGCAGCCCTTGCCCCTCGCCCATGGCGATGATGCCGATTCCGGCGAAGGACAGGAACGTGCCGGCCCAGGCCAGGCCCGAGAAGCGTTCGCCGAGCAGCGCCATCGCCATGATGGCAGTGAAGATCGGGCTGACATTGATGATGAAGCCGGCCGCACCGGCCGAAACGGTCAGCTCGCCGAAATTGAGCATCACCGTGTAAAGCGCGACGAAGACGGCACCACCGAAGACAAAGCGCCAGAGTTCATCGAGCCTGGGCAGTGCCGGCCGCTTGACCGCGAGGAAGATCGCCGCCGGAACCGCGGCGATGGCAAAGCGCAGCGCGCCGAGTTCCAGCGGCCCGAAGGCGGCAAGGCCGGCGCGGATCGCCGGAAAGGCGGAGGCCCAGCCGACCACCGTCAGCGCCACCGCGATGGCCGCCGTGGCATCCATGCGCTGTGTCGTATTCAACGTGCCGGTGTAAGCGGTCATCTCGGTGTCCTCGCGATCCAATGCCATGAAGTAGAGAAACGCTATTGTGGGGCGGTTGACAAACGAACAAATCGAGGATCACCTGTGACTATGGATCACAGCTCAGACTCGATGCTGCCGCTTGAAACGCTGCGCGCCTTCGATGCCGCGGCACGCACAGGCAGCTTTTCGGCGGCGGCCGAGAAGCTCAACATCACCCATGGCGCCGTCAGCCGGCAGATCGCCAAGCTCGAGAACTGGCTCGGGCTGAAAGTCTTCGATCGCGGCGCGCGTGGCGTCTCGCTGACCGTCGAGGGCAATCGCCTGCATCTGCGCACTACGGAAGCCTTCGCCCTGATCGCCAGCAATTCGGATCGCTGGGTTGAGCCGCGCGGCACGGCGGTGGTGCGGCTGACCTCGATCCCTTCGGTCAGCGGGCTGTGGCTGATGCCGCGCATGGCGGCGCTGGAGAACCACCCGTCCAAGCTGCGCATCGTGCTCGACGTCGACATCCGCCAGGGCGATCTTGCCGACGAGGGCATCGACCTGTCGATCCGCTGCGGGCGCGGCCGCATTCCGGGCCGGATCTCGGTGCAGCTTTTCGAAGAATATGTGTTCCCGGTCGCCTCGCCGGAATTGGCCAGGGAGATCGGCCGCGGAGATCCTGCCCGCCTGCTCGACTATCCGGTGATCAACGATTCCGACGCTTCGGCGTGGCGCGCCTGGTTTGCCGCGCAGGAGGTGGACTATCGGCCGCGGCCGCACGACCGCCGTTTCGAGGATTACAACCTCGTACTCGACGCCGCCGCGCACGGGCTCGGCATTGCGCTGGCACGTCCGCCGTTGACGGTGGACCAATTGAAGTCGGGCCGCATCGTCGCCGTAGACGAACGCAGTGCGCTCAGCCCGATATCCTACTGGCTCGACCGGCCGCTGGGGCGCCCGCGCGCCGCCGCCGCCGAACTCGCCCGGCGCATCGCCGTCCAGGCCGGACTGGCAGCGGAGAAGATCGAGCAGTTTATCATCGCCGAAGAATGAGATGCCGCGTCGCGTTCGACCGGCCTCATGCGACGCGCTTCAGGTTTTTGTGTTTATGCATGTCGCGCAAGACCGCCGCACACTTTTGCGCGACATGCATTGGCATCCGCTTTGCCGGCTTGTTCGAGCAAGTGTCACCAGAAACAGAACCAGGTAAGGCCAACCAAGCTTGACCTCGCCGCAATTTGTGGCGATGACATCGTCATGAATTTCGGCACCACCCCATGATGAACCGTTTCGAAGGCCCCGGCGGCAAGGAAGCCCGCATCCGCTATCTCGATGGCGATTTCCAGGTGACCAGCCCCGGCGCCTTCGTTCGCTGTGCGGTGACCGGCGAGAGCATCCCGCTCGACGAGCTCAAATACTGGAGCGTCGCCAGGCAGGAACCCTATGTGAATGCCGCCGCCTCGCTGCGCCGCGAGATCGAAGCGCATCCGGAACTGCGCCGCCGACGCTAGTCCGACGCAAATGGAAGCCGTCCCGTTGCGATCCTGCGCCCTCTGCCGCGGCGTCAGGCCGGCAACACGGAAACCTCAGAGGTTATCTTGAAATAAAAACCCGCCTCAAGGGCGGGTCACCGGCGAATCATCACCATATCCAAACTAGTAGCATAGCTGCCGGCACAAAGCAAGAACAAAATACGCTCAACCGGCGGAAAGCTGCAAATTCCAGTCCCCGCATCGCCTCAGTGCTCAGCTGCTGGTCAGCCCCTCAGCCGGCGCTGCCGCCAGGCATCCAGCGTCTCGTCGATGATGCGTTGCGGCACGTGGCCGAGCTCGAAGACGGTATCGATCTCCAGCACGTCGAGCCGGTGGAGGAATTCCGGCGGTGCTGCGCCGTGACGCAGGCGGGCAGCGTCCTTGGCGGTGGTAATGAGGCCAAGCTCGGCTTTACGTGCCGTCGCCGTCAATTCGGCAAGCTCGTCCGCACTGTAGAAATGATGGTCAGGAAATGGTCGGGTCAGCGCAAGCTCGCCCCCGGCCTCGCCTACCGTGTCGAAAAACTTGTCGGGGTGGCCGATGCCGGCGAACGCCAGGAACCGCCTGCCGGCCAACGTCATCTTGCTGCTCGGGGCGGTGTGCGCCTCGAAGATCGGCCTGCCGGCGCGCGCTGCCTGGCGCACGACCGTATCGGCCGCGATGCCGTCGCCCATCTTCAGCAAGGCGCTGGTGAAGACCAATTGGTCGACGATGTTTGCCCGCAGCGGCCCGCCGGGGATGACGCGGCCATTGCCGATGCCATGGCGCGCATCGACGACGACCAGCGCATAGTCGATGTGGATGCGCGCGCTCTGAAAACCGTCATCCATGATCAGGAAATCGCAGCCGAGCTTCTCCAGCAGAAGCCTGGCGCCGGCGGCCCGGTTCGGTGTCACCGCGACCGGCGCGTGTTCGGCCAGAAGCAGTGGCTCGTCGCCGACATGCTTGGCGGCGTCGTGGTGCGGATCGACGATATGCGGCTGCGCGAAGGAGCCGCCATGCCCGCGCGACAGGAAACCCGGATTGAGCTGCATGCGCCGGGCCTGCTCGGCCAATGCGATCGCCACCGGCGTCTTGCCGGTGCCGCCGACGGTGAAGTTGCCGACGCAGAGCACCGGCGCCTCGACTTTTTCGCGCGGCGCGTGCCGCATGCGGCGACCGGCGACGAGCGCATAGATGGCGGAGAGCGGCGACAGCGCCATGACCCGCCAGTCCGGCTCTTCCCACCAGAAGGGCGGCGCTTCCGAGGTCACGTCAGCGCCCGTTCGCGCCCTTCAGGCGCGACTTGACGACCAGCGGCTGGATATAGGGCTCGAGCGACCTGAGCGTATGTGCCAGCGCACCGCGCATCTCGTCGACGGTCGCCGCACCCGCCGCCATCATTTCGTGACGAGCCGCCTCGTTGGTCAAAAGGAAATTGACGGCGCCGGCCAGCATATCGCGGTCGCGCACCAGCTTGGCGCCGCCACTGTCGAGCAGGCGCTGATAAGCCTCGCGAAAATTCTGGACGTTGCGGCCGGCAAGCACCGCTGTCTCCAGCATGGCCGGTTCCAGCGGGTTCTGGCCGCCCTCGGAAGTCAGCGAACGGCCGACAAAGGCGATTTCCGTCAGCCTCAGATAAAGCCCCATTTCGCCGATCGTGTCGCCGAGCAGAATATCGGTATCGGCGGTGATCCTGTCGCCCTTGCTGCGCTGCGCCAGTTTCAGGCCCATGCCGGAAATCTGGGCGGCCAGCTGCCCGGCGCGATCGGGATGACGCGGCACGATGATGGTCAAAAGCCCGTGGTGGCGCTTGTGCAGCATGGCGTGAACTTCGGCGGCGACCGCTTCTTCGCCGTCATGGGTCGAGATCGCCGCCCAGGTCGGGCGGCCGCCGATCTGGCGTTTCAGCGCCGCCAGTGCCCGTTCGTCGACCGGCGGCGGCGCGGTGTCGACCTTGAGATTGCCGGACACGGTGACCGGCCGGGCGCCGAGCGAAAGGAAGCGCTCGCCATCGAGGTCCGACTGGGCGACGACATGGGCAAGATTTTCGAACAATGCTTCGGCAATGTTGGCGCGCTTCTTCCAGGACTTGAAGGAGCGGTCGGACAGCCTGCCGTTGACCAGAACCTGCGGCACGCGGCGGGCGCCGAGTTCCAGGATGGTCATCGGCCAGATCTCCGATTCGGCGATGATCGCCAGGTCCGGCTGCCAATGGTCGAGGAAGCGGCTGACCGCCGGCTTGAGGTCGAGCGGCACATATTGGTGGATGATGCGGTCGCCCAGCCGTTCTTCGGCGACCTGCGCCGAGGTGACGGTGCCCGTCGTCAGCACGACGTTGACGCCGTAATCGAGAATGCTCTCGACCAGCGGCACGACGGCGATGGTCTCGCCGACGCTGGCTGCATGGATCCAGATCACCGGCCCTTCGGGGCGCTCGCGTCCGGCGACGCCGTAGCGTTCACGCCGGCGAATGCGGTCCTCCTTGCCTCTGGATGTGCGCCAGGCGACATAAGGTCCGACCAGCGGGTAAGCGGCGGCCCCGGCGAAACGGTATGCCGTCAGGAAGGCGCGGGCCCAGCGCATACTCATTTCGAACCGTCCACAAGGCGATAGGCCTCGGCGGTCGCGGCATTGAGCGAGGCCGTGACCTCCTGGCGCTTGCGTTCCATTTCCGCGGCGTCTGCGTTGGCCGGCACGAAGACAGGCGTGCCGACGACAATCGAGGAGCGGCCGAAGGGCAAGTTGATCGTCGTCTTGTCCCAGCTGCCCTCGATCACCTTGCGGCGGCTGGTGGCTATTGCGGCAGGCAGGATCGGCCGGCCGGACAGCCGCGCCAGGAGGACGACGCCGAGCCCCGCATCGCGCGGCGTGCCGTGGGGAATATCAGCAATCATGGCGACATTCTTGCCGGTGGCGAGCGACTTTTTGAGGGCGATGAGCGCCTTGGCGCCGCCCTTGTCGAGATGCCTTGCGCTTTCGCGCCCGCCAGAGCCACGCACCGCCTCGATGCCGAATTTCTCGACCATCAGCGCGTTGAGCTCGGCATCGGCGCTGCGCGACACCATGGCAACCAGCGGCCGTCCCTTGGGATAATAGGCCGGGGTCAGCAGATGCTGGCCGTGCCAGAGCGCGATAATTCCGGGCTCGAGCTGCGCATAGGCGCCGCCGGAAAACTTGGCCGATCCGTCGACCAGGCGGTTGGTCAGGCGGACAAGGCGGACGAAATACGCAAACAGGGCGGCAAGCGCATTCTTGACGAATCGCGACTGCGCCAGCGGTTCGCGGATCTTGCGCCAGAACGTCTTCGGCTTGCGACGTCTGACCGCCGACCGCGGGGCTGATCGCTTGACCGCTTCATGGTTCATCGATGTCAACCGGCAGCCTTGTTTTCGGGGTCGAGCAGGCGGTGCAGGTGAACGACGAAATAGCGCATATGGGCATTATCGACGCTGGCTTGCGCCTTGGCCTTCCAGACGGCGTGCGCCGATTGGTAGTCCGGATAGATGCCGACAACATCGAGCGCGTCGAGGTCGCGGAATTCGGTGCCGCCCAGCTTCTTGAGTTCGCCGCCGAACACCAGGTGCAAAAGCTGTTTCTTTCCGTCTTCAGCGGCCATGTCGATCCTTCACATATCGTGAGTTTGGGACAGGTCTAGACCAAAGCCGCCGACTTTGGAACTATTGATAGTGGTCAATTGTCCAGCCCGGCGATGACGCCGGCGAGCACGGTGAGGAGTTCGCCGCTGCCGGCGGCGAGCGGTCCGTGACGGATCACTTCGCCGGCATAGAGCGGCGCGCGGCCATGCCGATCGAGCAAGGCGCCGCCTGCCTCGCGCAGGATGAGATCGGCCGCGGCGATGTCCCAGTCATGCGCGTTGGCCTTGACGAAGGTGGCGTCGAGCTGGCCGCCGGCGATCATCGCCAGCCGGTAGGCGAGCGAAGGAATATAGGGCACGCGCTTCAGCCGTTTGTGCCATTTCGCCGGCATCAGGTCGATCATCGCCTTCGGTCCGGCGATTTCGGCCGTTTCCGACGGCGGACGCACGCTGATGCGCTTGCCATTCAGGAATGCGCCCTCGCCCGGCAGCGCCCAATAGATTTCGCCCTTCGCCGGGCAGTCGAGCACGCCGGCAAGCGTTCGGCCTTTCTCGACCACAGCGACGCTGACGCACCATGTGGGCAGACCCTCGAGGAAGCCGCGCGTGCCGTCGATCGGATCGACGACAAAGGTGCGGCGTGCGACGAGCCTGACCGGGTCGTCGACGGTTTCCTCCGACAGCCAGCCATAGTCCGGCCTGGCCGCCAGCAAGGTCTCGCGCAGATATTTGTCGGCGGCGTGATCGGCTTCGCTGACCGGCGAGGTGCCGCCCTTCATCCACACCTGCGGATTGTTGTTGAAGTATTGCATGGCGATGAGCCCCGCCTCGCGGGCAGCGTCGCGCAGCAGCTGCAGGTCTTCAGTAGCGCCGGCCGAGACGGCCGGGTCAAGCTCCGGCAAGGGTCATTCCTTCGATCAAAAGCGTGGGTGCGGCGGTGCCGAAATTGCGGTCGAGATCGCTCGCCGGAACCATGTTGAGGAACATCGTTTTCAAATTGGAGGCGATGGTCACCTCGGCAACGGGATAGGCCAGCTCGCCATTTTCGATCCAGAAGCCGGAAGCGCCGCGGCTATATTCGCCCGTCACCATGTCGACGCCCTGGCCGAACACTTCGGTGACGTAGAAGCCGGTCTTGAGCGACTTGATCAGCTCTTCCGGCGTGTTTTCCCCGGGCTCGATCGCGAGATTGGTCGACGATGGCGAGACCGACGAGCCGCTGCGCGAGCCGCGCCCATTGGTGACGAGGCCGAGTTCCCGAGCCGCCGAAGTCGACAGTAACCAGTGGTTGAGCACGCCCTTGTCGACCATGAACAGTTTTTCGCCCTCGACGCCTTCGCCGTCGAACGGGCGCGACGCCTGTCCACGGCGCCGGAGCGGCTCGTCGGTGACGGTGATTGCGGCCGAAGCCACCTTCTTGCCCATCATGTCGCGCAGAAAGCTGGTCTTGCGCGCCACCGCGGCGCCGTTGATGGCACCGGCAAGGTGGCCGGCAATGCCGCGCGCGACGCGCGGATCGAACACCACGTCGACCGGCCCGGTCGCAGCCTTGCGCGCGCCAATGCGGCGTACGGCGCGCTCACCGGCCTTGCGGCCGATGTCTTCCGGCGCGTCGAGATCGGAAAAATGCTGGCGCGAGGAGAATTCGTAATCGCGCTCCATGCCGGTGCCCTCGCCTGCGATCACGCTGGTCGAGCGCGAAAAACGCGAGGCGACGTAATGGCCGACGAAGCCGTGCGAAGTGGCGAGCACCAGCCCGCCGAGCCCGGCACTGGCGCCGCTGCCGGCCGAATTGGTGACGCCCTTGACCGCAAGCGCCGCCGCTTCGGCGGCAAGGGCTGCTTCCTTCAATTGGTCCGCCGATACCTCCGTGGCATCGAACAGATCAAGGTTGCGCGGCTTCTTGACCAGCAGGACCGGATCGGCGAGCCCCTGATAGGGATCCTCGGGCGACACCTTGGCCATGGCGACGGCGCGCTCGGCCAGCATATTGGGGTCGGATGCCGCCGTTGCCGAAACGCTCGCTACCCGCTTGCCGACGAAGACGCGCAGCGAGACGTCCTCGCTCTCGGACGCCTCTGTGCCTTCGACCTTGCCGAGCCGCACCGACACGCCGGTCGAACGGCCGCGCACCGCAACCGCGTCGGCGGCATCGGCGCCGGCCCGTTTGGCAGCCTCGACCAGGGCCGCGACGCGATCGGTCAGTTTCGCTGCGTCGAGCGTATCGGTCATGCGCATAATCCTGTTGCTTGCGGCTGACAGTAGGGCAGCCACTGCTGCACCATCTATTGTCCCGGTGCCGCTTCTGCAATGGGAGAAGCGGGCAATCAGGAGGCATCTAGCCCCAGGTCGGCGCGACCGATCTAGAGCTGGTGCGTCCTTCTGGACGAACAAAGGACGGCTTAGATCTTTGATTTTGCACCTACGCCGGCCTGATCGGAAACAGACTCCTGATCTCAACCCGAAGGCGAAATGTTCGATCGATCAGGTGCGGAAGCGATCAGCCGAAAACGCCGCGACACGCGCTGGATCGCCGCGACCAATGATCAGCTCGGCAACCAGGCGTGCAGTGATCGGAGCGAGCGTCAGGCCAAGGTGGCCGTGACCGAAGGCATGGATCACCCTGGAGCTGCCGCGCGACGGACCGATGACCGGGCGGGAATCGGGCAGCGACGGCCGGAACCCGAGCCACTCGGATGACGGCCGGCCGAGTTGTGGAAAGAACTGCCTGACACCGCGATCGAGCAGCGCCAGCCGGCGCGCGCTTGGCGGCGCTGCAAGCCCGCCGAGCTCGACGGTTCCGGCGACACGCAGCCGGCCGTTCATCGGCGTCATGTAGAAGCCGAGATCGACAGGGCAGACCGGACGATGGAGCAGAGGCGCTTCGGTCGGGAATTCGAGATGATAACCGCGTTCGGTCTCGAGCGGGATCCTGTCGCCGGCCTGCATGGCCAACGCCCGCGATTGCGCGCCCGCGGCGATCACCACCGTGTTCGCCTTGACGCGAAAACCGGAACCGCTGAGCCTGACACCGTCCGCCTCGACCCGCAGTCCGGTTATCTCAGCCTGCGCTACCGACACACCGCGGGCGGTCGCGGCATTGAGCAGCCGCCGCATGAGCGTCTTGGGATCGGTGACATTCATCGAGTCGGGGAAGTACAGACCGCTGGCCCCCGTCGCGGGCAAGCCAGGCTCCAGCGCGGCGACCTCTTCCGGTGCCAGAACCTCTTGATGGACGCCAAACCCGGCGCGCAGCGCCCTGCCCCCGGCAGCCTTGGCGAAATCGCTCTCGCGACGATACAGGTAGAGACAGCCGTTGCGGCGCAGCAGGTCGGCCAGGTCAGCCTCCTCCACCATTTCCTCCCAGGCGGGCAGGGCTTCGGCAAGAAGCCCGGCGAGCGCCAGCGCATTGGCTCGGGTGGCCGCCGGAAGCGACTGCCGCACGAATTGAACCAGCCATGGCGCAAGCTGCAACAGCGCCGGCCAGCGCAAGGAAAAAGGGCTGTCAGGATCGAGAAGCAGCTTTGGTAGCGCGCGCAGCACAGCCGGATTGCCCACCGGCATGCAGGCATATTCGGCAATCGTTCCAGCGTTGCCGAACGAGGCACCCGAGCCCGGCTCATTGGGGTCGATGAGCAGGACTTCGCGCCCCTCAACTGCGAGCCGGAGTGCAGTCGCCAGTCCGACAACGCCGGCACCGACAATGGCGATTTCGACCGTTTCGGACGCTGCCATCTTTAAATTCCTAGACGAAGCCAGGCAATTGAAGATGGCCGGCCGATAACAATTCGGCCATGGTGTTCAGGGCCGTGCGCAGATCGCCGAGCGAGCGCGCGGCGCCGACATTGATGCGCACGCCGTGCTGTACCGGCTCGCGCCCAACCGCGAAGGCATCACCCGGGAGCACGGCAACGCCACGTTCCAGGCAGGTGCGAGCGAAACCCGCGCCCCGCCAGGGTTCCGGAAGACGCAGCCAGGCATGGGTCGAGGTTGGATGGTTCTGGACATCGTAGCGGCCGAGGATTTCGGTGAGGATGGCCTGGCGCTGGCGCAGCTCCTGCTTCTGCGTTTCTATGATGCGCGCCGCCAGGCCCTCTTCTATCAGCCGCGCGCCGATTAGCGCCGTCAAGGGACTGATGCTCCAGCAGTTGATGCGCAAAGCTGCTGCGACCTGGCCGGCTATGGCGCGTGGCGCGATCACAAAACCGAGGCGCAGTCCTGGGGCAAGGCATTTCGACATGGCGCCGATATGGATCGTCAGTTCGGGCTCGAGGCTGGCAAGCGATGGCGGCGGATTGTCTGCCAGGGGGCGGTAGACGTCATCCTCGATGATGAGGACGTTGTGGCGGCGGGCGACAGCTACCAGCTCGAGCCGGCGCTCCTCGGATAGCGTGATGGTCGTCGGGTTGTGCAGGGTCGGCACCAGGAAGACCGCGCGTGGGCGGAGCTGCGCGCAGGCAGCGTCGAACGCGTCGGCCCGCATGCCGCCACGGTCCATCGCGACGCCTCTGAGGTCGAGCCCATGCACCCGGCACAGCGCGTTGACGCCCTGATAGGTCACTTCGTCGGCGAGCACGACCTCGCCCTGCCTGGTCACCGCGCCGAGTACGCAATCCAGCCCATGCTGGGCGCCCGCCGCCAGCACCACGCGGCCGGGATCGCCTTCCCCTGCCACCGGACGCATCCACTCGGCGATTGCCGTCCTCGCCCAAAGCGGCCCCTCCGGCGGATGATAGTCCTGAAGCGTGGCATAGTGCCGGTCCTTGGACAGGCGCGGCAGCAGCAGCCCGAGCGCGTCGAGATAGGCCGAGGTCGCAGGTCTGTTGACGGAAAGATCGATTACGCCGGTGTCGTCGCTCGGCGCCGACACGAAACCTGGCCTTTCGCCGCCGTTGCGTGCCGCGACCGTTGTGCCGCGTCCGGGCCGCGCTTCGAGCAGGCCGCGCTGCTGCAGCGTCGACAGTGCGCGCGTCACCGTGGTGACATTGATGCCCAGTGCGCGGGCGATCTCGCGCTGCGGCGGCAGCCGGTCTCCAACCGCAAGTGTGCCGGCCGTGATCCGTTCGGCAATAGCGTCGGCAAGGCGCCGGTAGACCGGGCCTTCATCCGAGGCGAGTTGCAGGTCCTGAAGCATGCGGATTGGCGGATTCGGTGTGTTGACGCTCTGGCTACCGGCGCATCTAGCATAAGACAATGCTCCGGACAATAGTACTTGTCCGGCACATATTTCCAAAATCCGGCTGAAAAATCTCACACAATCCCGACGAAAGCCGCTTGACGGCCAAACTTGTCTGCATCTATGGTCCTTTAGAGATCGATTGTGTGAGCATACAAGTTTGGTTTGCCGCCTTGTGCGGCAGCGTCACGCGAGACCGACACATGCACGGCAAGCAGCACCGCGTTTCAACAAGCAGCCTCTGCCGCAGCTCGACGGATTTCCGTCCGTGACCGCCGAAGCGACAGCCCTGTCACGCGACAGTGCCGAGCCTGCGCGGGCCGCCGATGCCGGCAGCCAGCGATTTGTCGAATTCGTCGATGTCGAGAAATCCTATGACGGGCGCACCTTCGCGGTAACGCGGCTGAACCTCGGCGTTGCGCGCGGCGAGTTCCTTACCCTTCTCGGACCCTCCGGTTCGGGCAAGACGACGACGCTCAACATGCTTGCAGGGTTCGAACGGCCGACCAGCGGCGTCATCACGCTTGAGGGCCGGTCGGTCGACAGGCTGCCGCCCTACGAACGCAACATCGGCATGGTGTTCCAGAACTACGCGCTGTTTCCCCACATGAGCGTCGAGGAAAACGTCGCCTTCCCGCTCTCCGTCCGCAAGATTACCAAGGCGGAAGTCGCAGCCCGCGTCGGCCGCGCGCTCGACATGGTGCGGCTGCGGCAGTTCGGCGACCGGCGGCCGGCACAACTCTCGGGCGGCCAGCAGCAGCGTGTCGCGCTTGCCCGCGCGCTGGTGTTCGAGCCGAGCCTGGTGCTGATGGACGAGCCTCTCGGTGCGCTCGACAAGAAGCTGCGCGAGCATATGCAGCTCGAGATCAAGCAGTTGCACACCATGCTCGGCGTCACCATCGTCTATGTGACGCACGACCAGAGCGAGGCGCTGACCATGTCGGACCGCGTTGCCGTCTTCAACAATGGCGGCATCGCCCAGCTCGGCTCGCCGGATGATCTCTACAACGCTCCGGAGAGCTCGTTCGTCGCGAGCTTCATCGGCGAGAACAACACCCTGCTCGGCAAGGTCGAGCGCGTCTCTGGCGAGGAGTGCCGCGTTGCGCTGGACGGCGGCGGTTCGGTAACGGCGCTGGCCATCGGTGTTGCGAAGGGCGCGGCCTGCCATGTCGCTATCCGCCCGGAGCGGCTGAAGCTTGCGCCCGCTTCGAACGGAGCAAATGCGTTGGCCGGCACGGTCGATGGCCGCATCTATCTCGGCGACCACCAGCGTCTTCTGGCCAGGCTGGAAAACGAACAGGTGCTGACCGTCAAGGTCGGCCCCGAAGCGACCATGGGCAACGGGGAACCGGTCACAGTTTCCTGCGCGCCCAACGACTGCCGCGCCTTTCCGGCAGATGCCGGAACGGGCGGTTCCATCTCGAAAACAGGGGAATAACAACAATGAAAATCACCAAAGCACGGCTGTTCGCCTTTGCGGCAGCCACAGCATTCATCACCTCAGGACATGTCGCCTTCGCCGACGAGCTTTCGATCATGGCCAGCGGCGGCGCTTGGCAGGATGCCCAGCGCAAGGCATGGTTCGAGCCGTTCAGCAAGGAGACCGGTGCCAAGATCGTCGAGCAGGAATATCTTGGCGATCTCGGCAAGGTCAAAGCCATGGTCGACACCGGCAACGTGCCGATCGACCTAGTGACGGTCGAGACCGCGACCGTGCTGCAGGGTTGCGACGCCGGCATTCTCGAGCGCCTCGACTATTCCAAGATCGCGCCGCGCGAAAAATTCCTCGAAGGCTCCGCGCTCGACTGCGGCGTCGGCCTCGACGCCTATGGCGACGTGCTCGCCTATGACCCCAACGTGCTGAAAGAGGCGCCGACCTCGGTGCTCGACATCTTCGACACGACCAAGTTTCCGGGCAAGCGCGCGATGCGCAAGTTCCCGGCGCAGAATTTGGAATGGGCGCTGATGGCCGATGGCGTCGCGCCGGCCGATGTCTACAAGGTGCTGGCCACGCCGGAAGGCGTCGACCGCGCCTTCAAGAAGCTCGACACCATCAAGAACGATATTGTCTGGTGGGATGCCGGCGCACAGCCGCCGCAGCTCCTCGCATCCAAGGAAGTGGTGATGACCACCGCCTGGAACGGCCGTATCCAGAATGCGATCGACAAGGACGGCGCGCCATTCAAGATCGTCTGGAACAACCAGATCCTCGAATACGACATGATCGCCATTCCGAAGGGCGCCAAGAACCCAGAGCTGGCCTACAAATATCTTGCCTATATCAGCCAGCCGGAAAACAACGCCAAGCTCGCCAGCTACATCACCTACGGGCCGGTGCGCACCGATGCAGCTGCCTTTGTCGCGCCGGACGCGCTGCCCAAATTGCCGAACGCGCCCGACCATATGAGCGCTTATCTGGTCGCGGACACCGAATTCTGGGGCGACTACGGCGAGGATCTGGTCAAGCGCTTCAACGCCTGGCTCGCGCAGTAGGAAAAATGACGGCGCTTGAGCCCACGAAGCTGGACCGGCCGCGCATCGCGCGCGACCGGTCGGCCGCCGATGCCAAGGCGGCGAAATCCGTCACGGCAAAGCTTCGGCGCGCTGAGTTCGGCGATCGATTACGGTCGCTGGCGCTGGCGGCGCCTTTGCTTGTGCTACTGGCGCTGAGCTTCGGCATCCCGATCGTCCTGCTTCTGTCGCGCGCCGTCTACGATCCGACGATTGCCGACGCCCTGCCGCAGACCAGCCAGGCGCTGCGCGGCTGGAACGGCGCGGGATTGCCAGGCGATGCCGCCTTCCTGGCCCTTGCCGCCGACCTCCGGAGCAACCAGGCCAAGGGCACCGCCTACGAACTTGCCAAGAGCCTCAACGCCCGCCTGCCCGGTGCGCGCAGCCAGGTGCTCAAGACGGTACGCCAACTGGAGGCTGCCGACAGGCCGCCGCTGGAGGTGATGAAAGCCGTGCCGTTCTGGTCGGCGCCCGGCACATGGCCGGTCATCGAGAGCGGCACCCACAGCGTGACGTCGTTCTACTTGCTGAGCGCGCTTGATCTGCGCTCGAACGCCGACGGAGGCATTGAAAGAGTGCCGCCGCAACAGGCGATATTCCTGCAGGTGTTCATGCGCACATTCTTCGTCGCCGCGGCGGTGACGCTGGCCACGCTGATACTGGGCTTCCCCCTCGCCTACCTCATCGCCTCCGTGCCCAAGGGCCTCGCCGCCATCCTCATCGTCGCGGTGCTACTGCCATTCTGGACGTCAATCCTGGTGCGAACAGCGGCGTGGACAGTGCTCCTGCAGAAATTCGGCCTGGTCAATGATCTGCTGTTGTGGCTCGGGATTGCCGACGACCGGCTCGACCTGATGTACAGCCGCATAGGCCTGATCATCGCCATGACCCACATCCAACTGCCGTTCACGTTGCTGCCGATCTATAGCGTCATGCGCACGATCCCGGCCTCGCAGATGAAGGCCGCCTATTCGCTCGGCGCAAAACCCTTCACCGCGTTCCGCCGCGTCTATCTTCCACAGGTTTTTCCGGGCGTCATGGCCGGTTGCCTGCTCACCTTCATTCTCTGCCTCGGCTACTACATCACGCCGGCGCTCATCGGCGGGGCAAGCGACCAGTTGATCAGTAATTTCATCGCCAACTACGTCAATGTCGAGCTGAACTGGGAGATGGCGGCAGCGCTGAGCTTCATCCTGCTCGTCTTCACCCTGGCGCTGTTCGGCATCTTCGCCCGCATCCTCGGCCTCGACCGTCTCAAGCTGGTGTAGCCATGCTGCTGTCTCCCTATCCGACGACAGGCGAAAGAATCCGCATCACCCTGCTCTGGCTGTGGTGCGGCATGGTGATCCTGTTCCTCCTCGTGCCGATCCTCGTTCCCGTCCCCTTGTCGTTCAACAGCGGCGCCTTCTTCATCTTTCCGCTGGAGGGGATTTCGACGCGCTGGTACGCGGTCGTGCTCGGCACCCAACGCTGGCAATCGGCGATCGGCAACAGCCTGATCGTTGCGTTCGGGACGACGCTGATCGCGACAATACTCGGCACGTTGACAGCGATTGCGCTTTCCGACGAAAAGTTTCCCGGCCGCCGCATCGTCATGCCGCTGCTGCTATCGCCGCTGATCGTGCCGGTGGTGATCACCGCCGTCGGCTCGTACCTGTTCTACGCACGTGTCGGCCTGGCCAGCACCTATGCCGGCATCATCCTGGCGCACACCGCGCTCGCCAGCCCCTTCGTCGTTGTCACGGTGGGAGCGAGCCTCACCGGCTTCGACCGCAATCTGATGCGCGCTGCCGCCATCTCCGGAGCAAAGCCCATCACATCATTCTTCAGGGTGATGCTGCCGCTGATCCTGCCCGGCGTGCTGTCAGGGGCTGCTTTCGCCTTCGTCACCTCGTTCGACGAGGTCGTCGTGGTGCAGTTCCTGGCCAGTGCCAACCAACGCACCATGCCGCTCGAAATGTTCATCGGCCTGCGCGAAAAGCTCTCCCCGGCAATCACCGCCGCCGCCACGCTGATGATGGGGCTGTCAATCATCCTGCTCGTCGTCGCTAATCTTCTGGCCCGCCGTGGCAAGCAGCGACCGGGCACGAATTTGTAGCGCCTGGATCACGCCTTGTTCGATCACGTCTTGGCCTTGAAGCGCGCCGCCTCTTCCGAACCGCTTGTGGCGTCGCCGGCACTATAGGAATGCGCGCCGGCGCCGGCGAGCTTGCCGCCATCAACGATCAGATACTCTTCCCGGATCGGCCGGCCTTCGAACCAGCATTCCAGGATTTCGCGGGTGCCCGCGGCATAGCGCGCCTGGGCGGAGAGCGACGATCCCGAAATATGCGGCGTCATGCCATGGTGCGGCATCGATCGCCACGGATGGTCCCTGGGCGCCGGCTGCGGGAACCAGACATCACCGGCATAGCCTGCGAGCTGGCCGCTCTCCAGCGCCCGCGCAATGGCGTCACGATTGCAGATCTTGCCGCGCGCCGTGTTCACCAGATAGGCGCCGCGTTTCATCCTGGCGATCATCGCCTCGTCGAACAGGTTCTCCGTCTCCGGATGCAGGGGCGCATTGATCGTCACCACGTCGCAGACGCCGACCATGGAGGCTGGGTCCTGGTGGAATGTGGCGCCGAGCTCCTTCTCGACCGCCTCGGACAGACGGTGGCGGTCGGTGTAGTGCAATCCGACGTCGAACGGCTTCAGCCGGCGCAGCACCGCGCTGCCGATTCGGCCGGCGCCGACGGTTCCGATCTGCATCCCCTCGATATCGTAGGAGCGCGCGACACAGTCGGCGATGTTCCAGCCGCCTTTCACGACCCACTGGTAGGAGGGGATGTAGTTTCGCACCAGTCCCAGGATCATCATCACCACATGCTCGGAGACGCTGATCGAGTTGCAGTAGGTCACCTCGGCGACGGTGATGGCGCGGTCCATCGCGGCCTGCAGATCGACATGGTCGGATCCGATGCCGGCGGTGATCGCAAGCTTCAGCCTGCTTGCCCTGGCTATGCGTTCCTTGGTCAGATAGGCCGGCCAGAACGGCTGCGAGATGACGATTTCGGCGTCGACGAGTTCGCGTTCGAAAACGCTGTCGGGACCGTCCTTGTCCGAGGTCACGACCAGGCTGTGCCCGGCGCTTTCGAGAAACGGCCTCAAGCCGAGTTCGCCCGACACGCTGCCGAGCAGGACCCCCGGTTCGAAATCGATGGCCTTTGGCGTTGGAAGTGTCTGGCCGCCGGGGTAGCGATCGAGCTTCGGCAGGCCGTCCCGCGCATAGTGTGTCGGGTAACCGTCGACCGGATCGTCATAGAGGACGCAAACGACCTTTGCCATTTTGTCTCTCCCTTCGTCTGACAACGACGAGGAAGACGCTCGATTGCCCGCCAAGACGACGGCGGGCGGTCACTCTAAATTGTCCAGGCCAGTAACTTGGCGCTTCCTCGTTCGGAAAGTTGCGCGCTATTGCGGGTTAAATGGAGGAGCCGGACCTGGTTTCAAGGCCGGGCAACGGTGCCGACGCGGGATTTGCGACGGGCGGGCCGGCAGGCCCGACTGCCACGCAGGGCCGGTCAAGCCCCGGCAACTGTCGCTCTTCCGTCCGGATATTCTGCTGGTCCCTTGATCTCGATCTTGTTGCCAAAAGGATCGTGGATATAGAAGGAATGGCCCATTCCTCGGGCGCCGCCATGAAAGGCCTCCTGGTGAATTTCAATCTCGTGGCTCTTCAGATGCGCCCGCATCGCCTGGTGATCGAACGGCCCTGTGGCGATGCAGATGTGGTCGACATTGCGTCCGCCGGCGATTGGCGGAGCGGCCTTGCGGCCTCCGGGATGGGTGATGTCCCACAGGACGATCAGCGACGATCCGCACCAGATCTGCTCCATCCCCAGTTCCGGGTAGGAGTACCCGGGCTGGCAACCCAGGACGCTGTGATAGAAGCCGAGCGCGACCTTCATGTCATCGACGAGGAAGACAACATGATCGATGCCAACAAGGGAAAAAGGAACCGCTGTCGGCATCGCCGGCATCTCCACAATTCGGAATGATCCATCGCTCTGTTGTGGACCAACAGTGTCGAACTGGTCAAATATCCGCCTCGGGGTGATACCTCAGAGGACGTCGACAGGCGTTGCATGCCAGCCCTGGTCCCGTTTGGCCCAGTAGATTTCGCCCAGCCGCGTCGTCAACGCCCCCGGTCTTCCATCGCCGATCGGTTTGCCGTTGACGCTGGTGATCGGCATGATGCCGCCTGCCGTGCTGCAGGCGAACACTTCATCGGCGCCGGCCAGATCGCTCTCGGAGATCGATTTCACCTCGACCGCCTGCCCGATCTCCCGGCAGATTTCGATGACGCAACGGCGCGTTATCCCCTCGAGCACATTGTATCCCGGGGTCGAGAGAACACTGCCCGTCAGCGCAAAGACGTTGAACCCCGGACCTTCGCTTATGGTGCCGAGATGGTTCTTCATCAGCGAGGTTTCGCATCCCGCATCGTAAGCGTCGAAGAGGCTGAGCACGAAGTCGATCCAGTTGTAGTTCTTGATTTGCGAGGGAACGGAGTCCGGCGGCAGTCGCCAGCGGCTGGAAATCCAGACGGAGAGCCCGCGCTTGCGCTGCTCTTCGTTGGCCACGACCACGAACGGCACGCAGAACGCCATGAACCTGTTCTTGCACAGGCGCGGATCCCGCGATCCTGGCGGGCCAAGCCCGCGCGTCATGATCATCTGCACCGTCGCGTTGGCCAGCCCCGTCATCTCGACGCAGGACTTCAGCACCGTCTCGATTGCCTTGCGCTCGACGGGCATGGCGTAGCGCAGCCGGGCACAGGAGTGTTCGAAGCGGTCGAGATGATCCTGCAACCTGAAGAATGCGCCATTGCGCACCGAAACCGTATCCTGGCACGCGTCACCGCCGGTGAACCCCCAGTCCATCAACGGGATCGAGGCTTGCGCGATCGGAACGTAGCCGCCATCGACAAAGGCAATGCCGTCGGGGTGCAAAGTCCTGTTCATTTCCATCTCTTTCTGGGCAGCCGTGCAGTTCCAGGATCAAGGTCGCCGTCACTGCGATTTGGGCGGCGATCTCAGCCGGCGGGAGCGCGTTTCATGCGGTCTTCAATCTTCAGGATCAGCATCGAAGCCGGGTAGCTCACGATGAAGTAAATGACGAAGGCGGCCGTATAGACCTCCAGATATTTGTAGGTCGTCGAGGCGATCTGGTCGGCGGTGAACATCAGTTCGTTGACCGAAATCATCGACTAGAAATGTCGTACGGCGGTCGCGACGGCCGCACCGCTGGCAGCGTCGGCGCTAGTCGAAGATACGGCGTGTGCGACAGTCAGCCTGTCGAGTTGGGATCGGGTGGATCCACCCACGGGCGGCCCAATCGTGTCACCATCGCCGCGTACCCAACGGCACCTGCCGCCCAAAGGAAAATGCCAAGCTCTTTGACGGCGTCTTCGGCGATGTCGACCGCCGAACCCGGGGTAGGAAACAGCTCTCCCAGCTGGTCGATCGCTGCTGACATCGCGAGTAGGGAGCCCGCGGCCACAAACACGATCGTGCCGTCGAATGTCTTCCGTCGCAGCCGAAAGAACCAGAACAACCCTGCGACGGCGTAGGCAATCATCGCAACAATCTCTGGTATCGCAAAAACGGGCAGCACGTCCTCATGGATCAACAACAGGTCATCGAGGCCCATGACCAGGGTAAGGCCGCCGAGAAACGTGCAATCCCATCGGCGCGTGAGCAGACCAGCAAACAGGGTCACCGCACCGGTGCCGATCCATAGCGAAGCACCTAGGGACGAAATCCACCCCGTATAGAAGCCGACATCGGCGGCTGCAGATGGATCTCGATAGAAGATCGTAGCGTCCAGACTAAGACTTTGCGCTGCGAACAGCGCGGCCAAGAGCATCACAACGTTAATCGCTGCGGCCGCAAGCATGACCAAGCGCCAGGACATCCTCCATTCGCCGCCATGCTTTGTGTCCAGCGCGTTCTTGTCTGGCATTGTGCCGAAGCCCATTCTGAGTACGACGGCCGGTAGCTCCGCTGCGCCGAGCACTCCGCCAGCACTATGCCGGCCCGCCATGATGGCGGCAACACACGGAACGGTTGCAGCGCTCCGCCCATGAGGTCGTCGTGATGGAGTTCCTGGCCAATGCAACGGCCCGCGCGAAAAGCTCTCCCAGCAATCACCGCCGCCGGCACACTGATGATGGGTCTGCTGATCATCCTGCTCGTCGTCGCTAGTCTTCTGCCCGACGCAGCCAGCGGCGGCCTGGCCTGACCATGTAATTGGTTCCAAATCTGACGCGTCGGTCAGCAAAACCTATCGTCAGGAACCGACCACCGGTGTCCAGATGACCTCGTCGATCCGGAGCGCGCCGGTGGCGAGCATCACCAGCCGGTCGAAGCCGAGTGCCGCGCCGCTCGCTTTCGGCATGATGGCGAGCGCGGCGAGGAAATCCTCGTCGATCGGGTAGCGTTCGCCATAGACACGCTGCTTTTCGTCCATTTCGGCGGCAAAGCGCCGGCGCTGCTCGGCCGGGTCCGTCAACTCGCCAAAGGCGTTGGCCAGCTCGACGCCGCAGCAATAAAGCTCGAAGCGCTCGGCGGTGCGCGGATCGTCGGCGCTCGGCCGGGCCAATGCCGCCTCCGAGATCGGATATCCGAAAAGAATGGTGGCGCGCCCCTGCCCCAGCGCCGGTTCGATTTTTTCGACCATCACCCGGCTGAACAGGTCGGCCCAATTGTCGTCGGGCGCGGTCCGCAATCCGGCCTGGACCAGGGCGGCATGCAAGCCCGCGCGGTCGGTGCTGCCGTCGGCTGCAACCGTCGCCAGCAGATCGATGCCGGCATGGCGCATGAAGGCTTCGGCGACGCTCAACCGTTCCGGCTCGGCAAACGGGTCGGCCTCGCGGCCGCGGAAGCTAAAACGCTTCGCTCCGGCCCGTTCGGCCGCCAGCGCGACGAGCTCGGCGCAATCGCGCATCAGGCTCTCATAGGTCTCGCCGACGCGGTACCATTCGAGCATGGTGAACTCCGGATGGTGCAAGGGGCCGCGCTCGCGGTTGCGCCAGACAGCCCCGAGGCTGAAGGTGCGCTCCTCGCCGGCGGCAAGCAGCTTCTTGCAGGCGAATTCCGGTGACGTGTGGAGGTAGAGCGGCTGGCGGGCGCCGTCGGGCCCGATCGCCTCGGTGGCAAAGGCCGACAGGTGCGCTTCATTGCCGGGCGAGACCTGCAGGGCCGATGTCTCCACCTCGACGAAGTCGCGGCGGGCGAACCAATCGCGCATGCCGGCGGCAATGGCATTGCGCAGGATCAGCCGCGGCCGGCGGTCGGCATGGACATGCGGCGTCCACCAGGGCGAGGCGGCGGTCATCGGCTTCAGGGGAATTGCACAGAGGGCTGGCGATTGCGGCCAAGATGCGCTAGGCCGCACGCAACGGCCTCTCCAGCCGATTTGCGCCAACAAATTTTATCAGGATGGAAACCCGTGAAGGTCATCGCCAGCTCCTTACGCAAAGGCAACGTCGTCGAAAAGGACGGCAAGCTCTATGTGATCCTCTTTGCCGAAAACATTCATCCTGGCAAGGGTACGCCGGTCACCCAGCTCGACATGCGGCGTATCTCCGACGGGGTAAAGGTTTCCGAGCGTTACCGCACCACCGAGCAGGTCGAGCGCGCCTATGTCGAGGAGCGCGAGCACACGTTCCTTTACCGCGACGGCGAAGGCTTTCACTTCATGAACCCGGAGACCTACGATCAGGTCGCGGTGCCGGAAAGTGTGGTCGGCGACATGGCGCCTTATCTGGTGGAAGGCATGCCGGTACAGATCTCGCAATACAACAACATCGCCATCTCGCTGGTGCTGCCGCAGCGCGCCACGTTCGAAGTGGTCGAGACCGAGCCGGTGACCAAGGGCCAGACGGCGTCGTCATCCTACAAGCCGGCAACGCTGTCCAACGGCGTGCGCACCCTGGTGCCGCCACACATCAGCGCCGGCACCCGCGTGGTGGTGATGACGGCCGATGCCGCCTATGTCGAGCGCGCGAAGGATTGAGGCGCGAAGCCTGAAACGCCTCGCCGAAAGCGTCGAGGCGGCCGGTCATCGTCTACCGCTTTGTGCCAGGGGCTTTCGAGCATTGGGACGCTGCACGCAGACCGAAGCGTCAACGCCCTGCTAATTCTTTCCTATTGCACGACGCCAGCGGGCAATCTCTGAGCCTCGAGCAACGCCGACCGTCCCTTTCGCCAGGTGCCAGGTGGAATGCCGACGAACTTTTTGAAGGCGCGATTGAAGGCGGCTTCCGACTCGTAGCCGATCTCGGCACCCGCTTGCGCGATGCTCATTTCGGGCCGTTCGAGCAAACGTCCCGCCAGTTGCAGACGCCAGCGAGCAAGATAGTGCATGGGCGAGACCTCGACATAGTGGGTAAAGCGGCTCGCAAATGCTGTGCGCGAGAGCCCTACTTCGCGGGCGAGCCGGTCCAATGTCCATTCCTCTCTGGGGCGAGCGTGGATGAGCCGGAGCGCCTCGCCGACATGTGGATCCCGTAGGCCTGACAGCCAGCCGCGCGAATCGTGGGGGAGGGTCTCGAGATGGCGGCGGATGATCTCGACAAACATCAGCTCGCTCAGCTTGGCGAGGATCGTTTCACAGCCCGCCCGCCCACTGCCACCTTCGGCCAGCGCCAGCCGAAAAAGGTCGATAACCCAGCTGCTTCCATCGGCGGGCTTGCGGGCACACAGGATGGCCGGTAACGCGGCGAGGAGAGGATTGAAGGGACGTGCATCGCAGCCAAGATACCCGCAAATGAACCGGGTCCGCTCGTCTCCGCCGCCACCATGGATCACCGCGAACGGCAGGCTCTCGTCTATCGGCCGATAATACATCGCCATATTGGGTTCGCCCCGTGCCCCGGGCAAGGAGCTCAACACATTCGGCACACCACCGGGGAAGACAACGACATCACCGGCGTTCACGAGCACCGGGGGCACCGAATCGTCTCCCAGCGCGGCCCAGCACGAGCCCGACATCACGGCATGAAAAGAAATGATGTGCTCTGCCTCCGGCATGATGGCGGCGGCAATGTCGGCCGTGCCCGGCGACTCGCCGACCCAGGGAGAGCTAGCGTCGACGTCGAAATAGATCGCACCGGTGAGGCGAACGGCTCGGAGCACATCGGAAAGGACATCCATGCACTACACCTCCGGAAACGATCGGCTACTCCCTTTGACAACGAGGTTTTCGGCCAGGCATCTCGAACTATCCGGCAATACAGCCGCCCGAGCAACTACCCATCCGGTCTAATCCTACTCTGAACGATCGGGCAACAGAAATGGACGATGTGACATTTGCGGGAGCAGCGGACGGGACTAGCGTTTCGTCGGCCGGCCGACAGGTCCAATAACAGGGAGGAATGTCATGAACGATGAAGACATCACCAAATTCGCAGCAAGCCTGCGGGGCGAAGTCATCCGCGCCGGCGACGCCAGCTATGACGAGGCCCGCAAGCTCTACAACGGCATGATCGACAAGCGGCCGCTGATCATCGCCCGCTGTGTCGACGTCGCCGACGTGATCACAGCGGTGAATTTCGGCCGCGACAACAATTTGCTGGTTGCGATACGTGGCGGCGGCCATAACGGACCAGGATTGGGGAGCTGCGACGACGGTCTGGTGATCGACCTGTCGGCGATGAACGGCGTGCGCGTCGACCCGGATGCCCGTACTGCGCGGGTAGGCCCGGGCTGCACTCAGGGCGACCTCGACCACGCCACGCATGCCTTTGGCCTGGCCGTACCGGCGGGCATCATCTCGACCACCGGGGTCGCCGGACTGACGCTGAGCGGCGGCCATGGCTATCTGACGCGCAAATATGGCCTGACCATCGACAATCTGGTCGAGGCCGATGTCGTGCTTGCCGACGGAAGCTTCGTCACCGCCAGCAAGGAGCGAAACCCCAACCTGTTCTGGGCGCTTCGCGGCGGCGGCGGCAATTTCGGCATCGTCACCAGCTTCGTGTTCCAGCTCCACCAGGTCAGCATGGTCTTTGCGGGGCCGATCGCTTGGGATCAGCGCCACGCCCGCACCATCATGCAGCATTATCGCGAGTTCCTGCCGAACGCGCCCGAAGAACTCGGGATCTTTCTCGGGCTCAAGACCATCCTCTCGAGCGCACCGTTCCCGGAAGAGTTTTGGGGAAAGCGGATGTGTCTGCTGATGTGCTGCTATAATGGCCCGGAGGAAAAGGGCAGAGAGGCGCTGGCCCCGCTACTCGATGCGCTGCCCGCGCCCTGGTTCAACTGGATGGGAACGATGCCCTATCCCGCGGTGCAGAGCATGTTCGATGGGCTCTACCCGAAGGGGATGCAGTGGTATTGGCGGGGCGATTTTGTCAAGACCCTGTCCGACGAGGCGATCGACGCTCATCTCAAGCAGGCGGCGAAAACACCGAGCGAGCTATCGCTCATGCACCTCTATCCGATCGACGGCGCGGTCCATCGCGTCGGCAAAGACGAGACACCCTGGAATTACCGTGATGCGACCTGGTCGATGGTCATCGCCGGGATCGATCCGGACCCACAGAAAGCGGGGCCGGTGACGCGCTGGACCAAGGCCTACTGGGAAGCCGTGCATCCGTTCGATCTGGGTGGCGCCTACCTGAACTTCATGATGGATGACGAGGGCGAGGGAAGAATCAAGGCGGCTTATGGCGACAACTACGAGCGCCTGGCTACGCTGAAGAAGAAATACGACCCGAACAACCTCTTCCGGGTGAACCAAAACATCCGGCCTGCTGCCTGACGGCGGTCCTCGTCAGGCCGGCAAAGCGTTGTGTCGTACCGGCTGCGGCCAGCTTAGGCCCAGCCCGGTACGATAGGTTGCCGGTCAGGACGCTCGCCGGCCTTGCAAGCGCGATACTCGGCCGGGCTCGGCGACCATGTTCCATGAGCCATGTCTGAAATGCAGCAAAAGCGGTCGGCCCGCACGCTCAGGTCACCCGTAGCGCTGCTTCAACGGGCAAGTCCGGGAGCAGGCAATGCGGTCAAAGGGTTATGCCTCAGCGGCTGCTTCCCTTCAGGCCGATCGCGCCGGCAGCCTACCGATAATTCCACGCTTCGATGCGGACGTCCGACGTCACCACGACACCCTTCAGTCCTCCTCGAGGACCGGTATTACCTTCAGAACTAGCTAAATTAGCAGTTTCTTAACTGCCTTTGGAACTTTGTAGCTTGCGTTCCATTTTCAACCGCATGCGAGAGTCTGTGGTCCAAGGGGCTGGAATGACGGTGAACAGGTCACCGCCGCGCTACTCGCTGGTCTTGCCCATATACAATGAAGAACAGGTGCTGCCTCGGCTTATCGAGCGGATCAGTTCGCTTATCGGCCGGCTGGACGGCGAAACGGAGGCCATATTCGTCGATGACGGAAGCGTCGATGGAAGCGTCGAATACCTTCAAAAAGTGGTCGCCGCCGAGCCGCGCTTTCGGCTGATCGAATTTTCCCGCAACTTCGGCCACCAGGTGGCGATTACCGCCGGTATGGACGCCGCTGCGGGCGATGCCGTCATCGTCATGGATGCCGACCTGCAAGACCCGCCGGAAGTCGTTCTCGATCTGGTGGCTAAGTGGAAGGAAGGCTTTGAGATCGTCTATGCTCGCCGCGTCAAGCGCGAGGGCGAATCCTGGTTCAAGGTCTTTACGGCAAGTCTATTCTATCGACTGCTGGAGCAAATGACCTCGGTCGATATTCCGCGCGACGTCGGTGACTTCCGCCTGGTCGGCCGCAAGGCGCTGGAAACCTTCAAGCGTATGCCTGAACATGACCGCTTCGTCAGGGGCATGTTCGGCTGGATGGGCTTCAAGCAGACGGCTGTGCCATTTGAGCGCCACGCGCGGACCCTGGGCCAGACCAAATACCCATTCTGGAAAATGATGCACCTCGCAGTTCACGGCATCGTCAGCTTCTCCGAGAAGCCGTTGCGCTTGGCGCTCTGGGGCGGATTGGCCATTTCCGCGCTTGCGGGGGCCTTTGGCGCTTACGCCATCTTTGCCTGGTTTTTTGAAACCGGTATCATTGCCGGGTGGACATCCACGGTGGTGATCGTGTCGCTCCTGTGCGGGATCAATCTTTTCATGACCGGCGTGGTCGGACTCTACGTCGGCAGCATCCATGCCGAGGTGAAACGCCGCCCGCTTTATGTGATCGATCGGCTCACCGGCTTCGACGAGGCGATGCGTGCCGGCTCCGGTGAGCGCCGGCGATCGTTTCACACACCCAGGAGTGGAGTCCCCGCCAATGGCCGAACTCTTCGACAGCTATAAATCCAACTATGGCGAGGCAGTCGAAGGGTCCATCCGGTTTTCCGGACTAAGCCACGACTTCTTCCTTGTCGCCAAGACGGATCTGCTGCGGCGTCTGGTGGTCGAGCGAAAGCTTCGGCAGGGTGGGTCGGCTGTAAGAGCGCTGGATGTCGGCTGCGGCGTCGGTTCGCTCCACCCCTACCTCGACGGCGCTTTCGACAGCCTCGATGGTTGCGACGTCTCGCAAGAATCGATTTTGCACGCCAGCCAACACAATCCGCGTGTGGCCTACAGGACCTGCAGCACGCAGGGGCTGCCTTACGAGGACGGCACGTTCGATCTGGCTTTCGCCAGTTGCGTCGTCCATCACGTTCCGTCCTCCTCCTGGCTCGATTTCTTCCTGGAAATGCGGCGCGTCGTACGGCCGGGCGGCGTCGCCTGCATAATCGAGCACAATCCCTATAATCCACTGACGCGTCTTGCGGTGTTTCGGTGTCCATTCGACCACGACGCGGTCCTTCTCAACGCCGCCAACGCAGCGTCCCTGTTTCACAAGACCGGCTTTAGGGACATCCGCTCCGAGCATTTCCTGCTGCTGCCATCGGCAAAGCCCTTGGCCAGAAGGGTCGAGCGGGTATTCGCGCCTTTGCCGCTTGGAGCGCAGTATGCGTGCAGTGCGCATGTCTGAGGGCCGTTCGACCAGCGACGCCGGGCTGAGGCTGCTGGCGCGCTTCGGGTCGGTCGGCATTGCCGCAACGATCCTTTATGCAGTGCTGGCCACCGCTTTGGTAAGATGGCAACGGTTCGGTCTCTCGCCGGTCGGTGCCTCGCTCGCGGCTTACACTACAGCCGCCGTGTTTTCTTATCTCGCCCATAAGTTCGTGACCTTCGCATCGAACGGATCGCATCGATCGGAAGCTCCGCGGTTTTTCTTGCTGACGGCGACAGGCTTCGCCGTTGCCTACGCGGCGCCGTTGCTTTTGACGGCGAAACTCGGTCTGCCGCCGATCATTGCCATTCTGGTTACATGCTTGCTTGTTCCGGCGGTCAATTTTCTCGTGCTCGATCGCTGGGTTTTTGCGCAGCGAAGACCCGGCAAGCAACGCGATCGCCTGCCCTAACCCGGCTCAATAGGATCGAGCCGGAACGACAACAATTTGATGGCGCGCTTGTAGATGTTGCTGGCGGCCGGACTTGGCGGAATGCCGTCGAGATAGTCGAAGGCGACATCGAGTATTCTGGTCTCGGCGAGGGCCGCCGTTGGAACGACGAACGAGACCGTTCGCGGCTCTTTGCCGGACAGCGTCACCGCATGCACCCGAACGCCATTCACCGAAATCATAACCCGCTGCGTGACCTGCGGCGGGCGAATGACGGCGGCCATTTGCAGCGTGGCCGTCACGCTGTCGCGGAGCGGCGGTATCTTCAGGCGAAGCCGCGAGGTCTCGCCCAAGGAATGGGTGCCGTCGGCAACAGGCCCCGACCAGCCGCAGACCCTCATGCCGGCTGCCTTTTTGGCGCCGTCGGACCGGAACGACACCGTCTCGCCTAGGGTATAGCTGCCGACCGCATCGCGATTGAGGCAGGTCGTCGTCCGGTCAATGTAATAGGCGCGATAATCGGCGTTGACATTCGGATTAAGAGCAAGCGCAAGAATGACGATTTCTGTTCCCGCCAGAACCGCCGCCAGCGCGTAGCCGCCGAACGAGGCGGAGCGCCGATATGGCTCCGGAAAGCTAGACCAGGGCAAGATAGCCTCCGATCCATGCCACGGTCATGAAATAACAGGCGCTTAGGAAGAGGCCCAGAGCCGCGAGATAAGTCAGCTTCGACACGGACAGCAGCATGGCTAGCAACATTGTCAGAGGCGCAAGCCCGACGACGTATCTGACCATCGACGCCAAGTTCGTGATCAGCGGCAGGATGATGCAGCAGGCGCAGAACAACGCGGCGCCATACTGCCTGCGAACCGCCAGAACCGCCGATAGCGCCAGTCCTATGAGTGCGGCGAGCGCGCTCCATTGCGGCGCCGTAGGCAGCCGTCCAGTTGTCGGAAGGGCCGAGAGCCCATCCCATACAAAAGCGAGCGGATTGCCCGCCACCCGTCCAAACGCGCGCTGGACATGCAGGAAGGCAAAGCCGTCGCCGACGGTCAGATGGAGGAACAGGACGTAGGCGAATAGACCGGCAGGCGAGATGAAGATCGCGACGAGCAGATCCGGTCGGCCAAGCAGCCAACGCGGGAACGACAGCGTCGGCCCGCCCTTTGCGCGATAATCCCTGAACATCTGAATGACGGTCGCGAATACAACAAGCACTCCGACGAGCCTGGTTGCCGACAGGAGAGCCGATGACAGTCCAGCAGCCAGATAGCTGGAGCGTTTGAGCGCCAGAAAAACGCACGAAGTCAGGAGCACGAAAAGAGGTTCGGTCAGGAAAGTCGTGAAGTGATAGGAGAACGGGCCGCTGAGCAGGAAGGCGCAATACAGCACATAAGCGCGCATGTTCTTCTCGAGCAGTGGCCACGCCACCAGGCAGGCGGCATAGCTGCACGCAATCGATGTGATCGATGCGACCAGGATGGTCGGGAACGGGAAAACAGACCGGATGGCCGCCACCAGCATCGGATAGAGCGGGAAGAAGCCCCAGCGTCCGACATTGCTCTGGCCTGGAATGGGAAAGCGCTCATAGCCGTGTTCGGAAATGCCGACATACCACGCGCAATCCCAGCGGCAGAGCGCCTGGGCATAGGCCGCGAAGCCGGGTTCTGCCGAAACCGAAGCAAATGCGGCATAGCGAATGGCCAGCCCACTGACGACGAACGCCAACGGCACCGTGACGACGGCTACCGCAACAAAGCGGCGACCGGCGTTCGGACGCGCGACAGCTTCGAGCGCCAAAATCTGCCTCCACCCGTTCAAATGGCAGGCGCCACTCAAAGCTAGATGACGCGCGCCCCGGCGAATTCAAGGCGTGCACGCGGCTCAAATTGGCGATACCGCTATCCGGCGCTTCTGTGCCGGACCAGCATCTCGCCGGGTCGCGGTTGTGCCAGGCGAAATACGGCACGGCCGTGACATTCGTTTCCTCGCCCGCCGGCGGTCCAGATGGTTCGGCTGCTTGTGCGCCTCGATCTCAGCCGTTCGCGGCAGAGCGATGCGGTGCCGTGGCTGGAATTCGACGCGCAAAAGTCCGCCACGTATTTTGTGGGATTCAGTCACGCTGTTGTACACGCCAGTTCCGATTCTGATACCGCGTCGGCGTACTCGGCCCTTGAGAATCCTCCAGCCTTCGGCAACATGGCGGCAAAGCTGAGAGCATGAGGATGAGCAAGGTTATTTCCGCTGCGTCGCCGCCTCAGTCGGCGCCACGCAAGAAACCGATGGCGCTGACCGAGGCACTGGTCGCCCGCACCTTGCGGGCGGTCGAGGACGCCGGGCCGACGCCGGGCATGGTCTACATGACCGATGCCGATTACGCGCGCATTCGCGACGAGGTGCTGGCCGGCGCGCCGGCCGGGCCGGTGAAGCTGTTCGCCTATGGTTCGCTGCTGTGGAAGCCGGCCGGCGAGGTCAGTGGTGGCGAACGGGCCGTGGCGACGGGCTGGCACCGTTCGTTCTGTTTTACTGTGCAACGCTTCAGGGGCACCGTCGAGCAGCCCGGCCTGATGATGGCGCTCGACCGCGGCGGCCAATGTCAGGGCATGGTGTTCGAGATCGCCGAGCCCGTGGCGGCCAATCTCGAGGCGCTGCTGCGCCGCGAGATGACCATCCTGCCGGCCGTCAACGTGCCGCGCTGGCTGCAGGTCAGGACGGGCAACGGCATGGGCCAAGCGCTTGGTTTCGTTGTCGATCCCGCCAATCCGCGCTATGCCGGCAAGCTCGAAAAACGAGCGATAGCGGCGACCCTGGCCACGGCCGTCGGCCATTGGGGTTCGGGCGCCGAATATCTGTTCGAGACCATTCGCCATCTCGACGCCTGCGGCATCCGCGACCGCAACCTCTGGCAGCTGCAGGAGCTTGTGGCCGAGGAGATCGGTCGGGCGCCGCCGTCGGGCTTCATTCGTCCCTGAGCCAGACCAGCATCTCGCCGGGATCACGGTTGTCCCAGGCAAAGTACGGCACGGCGGTGACTTTTGCCTCCTCGATCGCCGGCGGTTCGGTGCGGTAGAGCCCCTCTTCCCAGTTTTCGAAAGCCTCCTTTGTGGCAATCGCCGAAAGCGTGACGACACCGCCCAGAAGGTTCGGCTGCTTGTGTGTCTCGATGTCGGCCGTCCGCGGCAGGGAGATGCGGTGCAGCTGGCTGGAATTGTCGGTCTCCTCGACGCAATAGATCAGCGGGCCGCGCGCCAGCGCAACGCGGCCGATATCCTGCCGCACCTGCGGATTGGCGTAGAGGCGATCGACTGCCATTTCGAAATCGAGCTCGACGCGGTCGCCCTTGCGCCATTCGCGGCGGATCGCGGCGTAGCCGTCGCTGGTGACAGTAGCCAGATCGATATCGGTGCCGTTCACTTTGAGCGTTGCCTTGCGGCACCAGGCCGGCAGGCGCAGATGCAAGGTGAACTCGGTCGGAGCTTCCGGTTCGACGGAGATCGAGACCGCGCCGTCCCATGGATAATTGCTGGTCTGGGTGAGCTCTATTTGCGTCCCGGCGATATCGAAACGAGCCGTGCCGTTTCCATAGAGATGGACTGCCAGTGCTGTGTCCGACAGGCCATAGTAATAGCTGCCGATCGAGGCCACCATGCGCCCGACATTGGGCGGGCAGCACGGGCAGCGGTGCCATTTCCAGCGGTGGTGGGCGCCGCGGCTTTCGAGCGGATTTTCGTAGAAGAACAGCGAGCCGTCGAGCGACAGGCCGGAGATCGAGCCATTGTAGAGCGCCCGCTCCATGATGTCGGCGTAGCGCGCGTTGGGACCCATGCCGAGCATGCGGCTTGCCCAGAACACCAGGCCGACCGAAGCGCAGGTCTCGGCGTAGGCGGTGTCGTTGGGCAGGTCGTAATCGGCGGTGAAACCCTCATTGTGTGAGGACGGCCCGAGGCCGCCGGTGACGTAGAGGTTCTTGGTCATGAGATCGTCCCACAACCGGTCGAGCGCCACCCGCAGCGTGTCGTCGCCATATTCGGTGGCGATATCGGCCATGCCCGAATAGAGGTACATCGCCCTCACCGCATGGCCGACGACCTTGTCCTGTTCACGCACCGGCTTGTGCGACTGGTTGTACTCGTAAGTCTTGAAATGATAGGCCTTGGGGTCGGCGCCGCGGGCGCGCGCCTCCTCGTCGAAATAATGCGGCTGCTGTCCCCGCTGGTCGATGAAGTATTTGGCAAGCTCCATGTATTTGCGCTCGCCCGTCACCCGCGCCAGCTTGACCAGCGCCAGCTCGATCTCCTCGTGGCCGCAATAGCCCTTCTTCTTGCCGGGCTCGGGACCGAACGTCTCGGCGATATGGTCGACGTAGCGACACATGATGTCGAGCAGCTTGCGTTTGCCGGTGGCCTGATAATAGGCGACCGCGCCTTCGATCAGATGGCCGGCGCAATAGAGCTCGTGGCAATCGCGCAGATTGGTCCAGCGCAGGCCCGGCTGGATGCGCTGGTACCAGCTCGACAGATAGCCGTCGGGCTGCTGCAGCTTGCCGTACATGTCGATGACGGCGTCGATCTTCTTCTCGAGCTCCTCGTTGCGGCGGCGGTAGAGCGAATAGGCGGCGGTCTCGATGGTCTTGCCCCAATCCGAGTCCCAGAACATCTGCGTGGTCACCGTCGATCCGGTGAATTCGTTGCCGGCGGTGGCGGCCTCGTCCGGCGAGGGTGAGTGGAACGGAATGACGACGCCGGGCGATGGCCGGTCCGGATCGATCTGCTCGAGCATGCGCGCCTCGACGCAGCGGTCGTAGAGGATGCCGGCGGTCTTTGAGGCGACGGCATCGACGCGGTCGCCCCAAAAGCCGCGCACGTCGACCTGCGGTACCGGCAGCGGGCGGAAGGCGAGTTTCGGCTTGGCGCCCTGACTGGCGGATTGCGATGCGGTCATCAATTTACTCCGGTTCGGTTCGATTGGTCACTTCACGGCCCCTGCCATCAGGCCGCGGATATAGAAGCGCTGCAGCAGCAGGAAGAGCACCAGGCACGGCACCATCATCACGGTGACGCCGGCCTGCACGGCGCCCCAGTCGATGGCGCCGAAGCGGCCGGACTGCAGTGCGGTCATCATGATCGGCAGCGTGAATTTGGACTGGTCGGTCATCAGCACGAGGGCCGCCAGAAACTCGTTCCAGGCGCCCAGGAAGGCGAACAGCGCGATGGTGACGATGCCCGGCCAGACCAGCGGCAGCATCACTCTGAGCAGCATGGTGACATTGTTGGCGCCATCCATGCGCGCGGCTTCCTCGATCTCGCGCGGCACCGCGTCGAAGGCGTTGCGCATCATGAAGATCGAGAACGGCAGCTGCAGCGTGACGTAGACGCAGACCAGCCCGGTCAGTGTGTTGTGCAGGCCGATTTTGGTCAGAACCAGGAAGATCGGCGTCAGGATCGACTGGAACGGGATCATGATCGTCGACAGGATGACGACGAAGAGCAGGTTCTTCAGCGGAAAGCGGAAGCGCGAGAAACCGTAGCCGGCAAGCACGCTGACGATCACCGACAGCACCACCGTCATCACAGAGACATAGATGCTGTTTTGCGCCGGCAGCCAGAGGCCGTCGCCGAAGGTGTTGAGCGTGGCGTAGTTCTCGAGCGAGATGCCGCTGGTCGGCCAGGGCGGCAGCGGCGGCTGGCGCGCCTCCTGCGCCGGTTTGAAGGCCGAAAGCACCGTCCAGGCGATCGGTGCCAGGAACAGAATGGATGCGATGATGCCGGTCGAGTGCTCGGCAATCTGCAGGCCGATGCGGCGTTTGCGGCTCCTTGCCTGCGCCATCAGTCGACCCCCTCGGGCTGGCGCAGCAGCCGCAGTTGGATGAGGCTGAGCGCGACCAGGATGACCAGCAGCACCATTGAAAGTGCGGCACCATAACCGAGCTTGAACGACACGAAGGACTGGTTGAAGATCCAGTAGACGGCGGTCAGCGTCTGGTTGCGCGGCCCACCGCGCAGAATGATGTAGAACTGATCGAAGGCGAGGATCGAGCCGGCCACCGACAGGATCAGCGCCAGCGCCAGCGTGCGGCGCATCAGGGGTAAGGTGATGGCACGAAACCGCGCGAATGGCCCTGCCCCGTCGATCATCGCCGCTTCCTGCAGATCCGGCGGGATCGATTGCAGGCCGGTCATCAGGATGATCATGGTGAAGCCCGCCACCTTCCACACCACCATGGCGATGATCGACCAGAAGGCCGGCTGGAAAGTCGCCAGCAGGTTGAATTTCTTCTCGGTCAGGCCAAGCTCGAAGGCGGCTGGGCTGAACAGGCCGGAATCGACGTTGAGCAGCCATGACCACAAAAGGCTGGCCGAGGCGAAACCGATGACCGCCGGCATGAAGAAGGACGTGCGGTAAAGGCCGGTCAGCTGCCGCGGCCTTTCGATGAACAGCGCCAGCGGAAAGGCGACGGCGAAAATCGCGATCGTCACCACCACCGTGTAATAACCGGTGAACTTCAGCGCGTTCCAGAAGCGGGTATCGCGCAGGATCGCCCAGTAATTGTCGAGCCCGACAAAGCTACGCGCGCCCATCAGCGGCCAGTTGTGCAGCGACATCCAGGCGGTCATGCAAAGCGGCACGATGAAGAAGACGACGACAAGGGCAACGGCCGGCGCGACATAGAGCAGGCCGATCCACTGCCGGCGCCCGGCGCCGACGAGTTTTCTGGGGCGTGCCGGGGCGGAGATTGCTGTGACGGTGGTCATGCGGGTCTTCCATTAGTGGGACGTCCCCCTCCCCCTTGAGGGGAGGGTCCGGCCGAAGGCCGGGGGTGGGGTCGCCTGCGAAGTGCTCCAACAGAAAAGAAAGCGTCGAGCACTGCCGCAACGACCCCACCCGGACCTGCGGTCCGACCTCCCCTCAAGGGGGAGGTGGGCGCTTTACTTCTGCGGCGCCGAATCGATGATCGACTGCATGGTCTCCTGCGCATTGGCGATGGCGCCGTCGACGTCTTCGCCGAAGAAGACCTCGTTCATCATCTGGTTCCACGGACCGTTGGCCGAGTTGATCAGGTCGTTGAACACCACCGAATAGGGCGTGCGGCCCTTGGCCATGGCTTCGGCGGCGACCTTGTAGCGCGGGTCGAGGTCTTTCAGCGCCTCATTGGCGATGTCGCCGCGCACCGGCAGGCTGCCGTATTTCGCCAGGATCGTCTGGCCCTCGAGCGAATAGGCGAAATCGAGGAACTCCTTCACCACCGCGACCTTGGTGGTGCCTTTGGTGACGACGAAATTATCGCCGCCGGCAAACGACGACCAGGCGCCGTCCTTGCCGGGCAGGAAGGTGATGCCGTAGTCGATATCGGGATATTGCGTGTTGAGCGCGCCGATGGCGAAGGCGCCGGACGGCGAGATGCCGATATTGCCGGTGGCGAAGGCGGCAAAGAAGTTGGAGCCCGTGTCGGTCTGCGCGCCTGATGGCACCAGGTCCTTCTTGACCATCGAACGGTAGAGGTCGATGGCGCCGCGCATCTGCGGCGTATCCAGCGTCGCCTTGGAGCCGTCCTCGGTCAGGATATCGCCGCCCGAGGCCCAGATCAGCGGCGTGAAGGTGAAGATGTTGCAGCCGCCGCAATTGCCGGAGAAATAGAAGCCCTTGATGTCGCCGCCGAGCGCGTTGACCTTTTCGGCGTCGGCTTCGATCTCGGCCCAGTTGGTCGGGCCCTTTTCCGGGTCGAGGCCGGCCTGCTTGAACAGCTTCTTGTTCCAGATCAGCACCGAACTATCGGCCGAGAACGGCAGCCCGTAGATGCGGCCCTTATAGGTGCCGGTCTTGACATGCGCCGGCGACAGGCTGGCGAAATAAGGCAGCGATTTCGCCCAGTCGGTGATGTCTTCCAGCTGGCCGGCCGCGGCGAAGGACGGCGTGTAGATCAGGTCGAGCGACAGCGCATCGGGCGCCGTGCCGCCGGCGGCGGCGGCACCGTATTTCGGAATGATTTCGGCATTGGGGATGATGTCGAGCTTGATCTGGTTCTGATGCCCCTTGTTGAAGGCATCGACGATGCGCGGCATGAAGTTCGAGCCGTCAGCGCGAACCCAGATGTTGGCGGTGTCGGCGGCAGCCGAGCCGGCCGTCGCCAGCGTGCCGAAAATGCTCGCGGCGATGGCGAGCCCGGTAATGGTGGTTCTCATGCTTCTCCTCCACATGGTTTTAGTTTAGCCGCGCCCCCAAGCGGGTGACTATCGACACGGCCCGTTTCGTTCAGCCGTCCGGCGGACGGCCGCATGACTGACGCACCACCAGCCGGCACGGCAGTTTTCTGATGCCCGGCAAAGCGGGTTCGCCGCCGACGAGCGAAAGCAAGGCAAGGCCGGCCTCGCGGCCAAGTGCTGCGAGATTCATGTCGACCGAGGTCAGCGGCGGCCGGGTTGCCTCGGCGACGATCTGCCAATTGTCGAAGCCGATGACGCCGACCTCGTCCGGGACGCCGATACCGCGCTCGCGCAAGGCGTCGATGACGCCGCGTGCGATCTGGTCGTTGCCGCAAAACACCGCATCGGGCTTTTCGCGCGTGCCGTCGTCGCCGTCGAACAGTTTTCTGACCGCCTCGTGGCCCCAGGCCTCCGACCACGGGCCGAGCAGCGGCTCCATGACGGGCAGGCCGTTCTCGGCCAGCACCTCGCGATAGGCCTCGGCGCGGGCATGCACCACGGCAAAGCTCGGGGGACCGCTGACATGGGCGATGCGTCGCCGCCCGAGCCGGCAAAAGTGCTCGACCGCCAGCCGCGCCCCGCCGGCATCGTCGGACACAAAAGCGATGGCGCTGGGATCGGGCTCGGTGAAGGCGTAGATCGCCGGAATGCCGAGATTGGCGAGGTCGACCGGCAGATGGCGGTCGATGCGCTTGCCGGTGGCGATGATGCCGTCGACGCGCTTGTCGAGCATGGCATCGACATGCAGCTGGGCAAGGCGCGGGTCGTCCTCGACATTGCACAAAAACACCGAGACGCCGGCATCGACCAGCGCATCGGAAACGCCGGCCATCAGCGGCAGCGAAAAGCGGCCATAGGTGTCGTTGGTCAACAGCCCGACGGTAAAGGAGCGCCGCCTGAGCAGGCTCTGCGCCAGGCTGTTCGGGCGAAAGCCAAGCCGCTGCGCCGTCTCGCGAATCCGGGTCCGCGTCTCGGCCGTCATCCGCCCCTGCCCGTTCAGCGCTTTCGAGGCCGTGGCGACGCTGACGCCGGCAATGGCCGCCACCTCACGCAGAGTGACGGGCTGCTTGACGGGCGTTGGCTGCGCATCGGACGCCATGATTTGGATATCGATCCTCCCATTGAGAAAAGCTTTTCTCTTATGGCCCCTGCGGGTGCTGAATGGTGGGGTCAGCGGCTGCGGGGCGATTTGGGAAAAGGTTTTCTCAGCGGGAGATTAGGACGAAGGATGTGGGGATGGCAAGGGGGAATGGCCTGGTTGTTCGGGCAGGCAACTGCGAATGTCTGCCCTAGGTCCACGACGGGCACCGCGATCGAATAATCGCGGTGCCGCAGTCTACCCGCTGAGCTAGCAGTTCTCAGTCTGTGGATCGCACGCCTTGTTTTTCTGTTTCTGTGGCTTGGGCTTGACCGCCTGCTCGGGCTCGGCCTGCTGCTGCTCGGCGGCTGGCTGCTCCTTGGCCTTCCGCTTCTCAGGCTTGGCAGCTTGCTCCGGCTCAGCCTGCTGCTGCTCGGCGGCGGGCTGCTTCTTGGTCTTCGGCTTCTCAGGCTTGGCCGCCTGCTCCGGCTCGGCCTGCTGCTGCTCGGCGGCGGGCTGCTTCTTGGTCTTCGGCTTCTCAGGCTTGGCCGCCTGTTCCGGCTCGGCCTGCTGCTGTTCCGCGGCGGGCTGCTTCTTGGTCTTCGGCTTCTCAGGCTTGGCCGCCTGCTCGGGCTCGGCCTGCTGCTGCTCGGCGGCGGGCTGCTTCTTGGTCTTCGGCTTCTCAGGCTTGGCCGTCTGCTCGGGCTCGGTCTGCTGCTGCTCGGCGGCGGGCTGCTCCTTGGTCGTCGGCTTCTCAGGCTTGGCGGTCTTTTCCGGCTCGGCCTGTTCGGTCGTTGCTGCGCCTTCGGTCGGCTTCGATTTGCGGCCAGCCTGAACCTGCTTCACCTCCTCGATGTCTTTGAGCTTAGCTGGTTTGGCATCGGCATCGGCTTTCACCTTACCTTCAAAGACCGTGACCGTATCGTTTTCCAATTTGCCGGCCTGCTCGGGCGCGTCGGTCTTGCTGACCTTGACGGCAGTCACCTCCTTGTTCGTCTCCTTCTCGATCACATCAACATCAATGACCTTGTTGATCACCACATTGTTCTGGATCGTGACGTCGCCGGCCGGCTCGGCTGCCTCGACAATGCGCACAAACTCCGGCTCATCACGGATAACGACGGTAGAAATGTCCGCAGCAAGGAATTCGCGGGTGGGGACCACAACCCAGTAATAATCCGGCGTCGTGTCGAAGGTCACCTCGATTGAAATCAAATCCGGATCGCGGCGCGGCGGCAGCGGAGCCCAAATCATGTGCTCCCTGTCACGACGCCAACTCACCCATGCCGGCGCCCAACGGGTGCCCGGAACCCAGTACCAGCCGATATCGTCGGCATAGCCCCACCGGCCGTAATGGTACGTCGCCCAGCCGAATGGCTCGTCGGATATCCACAGCCAGCCATACTGCTCGGTATAGGCCCAGTGTCCAACGGTATACGGACGCCAACCGTCAGGTACATCAACCGGCACGAAAACGGTCGCTCCGTGATACGAGACCCAATCACCATGGGAAGACAGGTCTTCGTAGAATGTGCTGATCGAAACGGTGGTGGCAGCCCTTGCCTCGGACACGAGCGACGATGGCCCAATCGGGTTGGGAATCTCGACGACCGTCAGCAGACAGGCGGTTACGCCGCCGAGCATCAGCCGTACCGCATGGTGGGTAAGGACGCGTTTCATCGTAATTTTCCTCCGAAACAGATCGCCCTTCATCCTACAAACCCGCCGGCTGCCGGATTGTTCCACTTTGCTGACGTTACCCGCATCCGCCTGCGCAACGGTTTGGCATCGCACGATGACGTCAGACATCAGAGTTGCTTCAGGGGCGGTGACCGTCACGAGGGGCGCCGAAAGCGCGGCGATAGGTCGTTGGTCAGCAGGCCCGACGAAAGGAGCCGCCGCGCCGTCTCGCGAATACGGGTCCGCGTCTCGGCCGTCATCCGCCCCTGCCCGTTCAGGGCTTTCGAGGCCGTGGCGGACGCTGACGCCGGCAATGGCCGCCACTTCACGCAGGGTGACGGGCTGCTTGGCGGGCGTTGGCTGCGCGTCGGACGCCACGATTTGGATATCGCTCCTCCCAGGCGGGAAAAGCTCTTCTCTTGTGGGCCTGCGCGGTGCTGATTGGTGAGGTCAGCCGGTGCGGGGAGATTTGGGAAAAGGTTTTCTCAAAGGGAGAAATTGTCAGCGTGTTGGACCTGGAAGGTCCTGAGAGTGTGTCGACCCTGGCGGCCTTGCGCGCCGCCTTCCAGAATTCGCGACAGTCGATTGCGTCAGAGATTCACGAATGCAGGAATGCCAACGAATTTGAGGGCCTGCAAGAGGACTACGAGCTTTTCGGATCGAGCCTGGGTGTGGATATCAGCGACGAGCTTGGGCAGATACAGAAAGCCTATTCGGAGCTCAACGACTACGAAGAGCATCGGGCCGACCAGATGATGGACGAGTACAAGGGCCGATATCGCGAATCCCGCGTTTCCGAAGACAGCGTGCGGGACATGTTCGCCTCGCTACGCGGTGACCGGGAGGACTGAATGGCACGGGGCGGCGTCCGCTCGCACGGCCCGAACACCGTTCGCGCCGGCATGACGCCGCGCGGATCGGGGCGTCTCCCGTGATCGATGCGATCGAGTTCGCAGCCACCAGGCGGAAGGCGCCCTTTCCTGCTGCTGCGGTAGGAAGACTTCTTGATTCCAGCCACAAGCCCAAAGTGCTGGATTTGGCAGCCCAGGAAGCGTAGGCTTGGTTCTTGGTTCAGCGATGGAACAGAGACTAGCCGCAATTCTGGCTGCCGATATGGCGGGCTACAGTCGGCTAATGGAGGCCGACGAATCCGGCACGCTCGCACGTCTTCGGACCCATCGCATAGAACTGGTCGATCCCGCCATCGCCAAGAACAAGGGCCGGATCATCAAGACCACCGGAGACGGCATGCTCGTTGAGTTCCAGAGCGTGACCGATGCCGTGAAATGCGCCGTGGAAATCCAACAGCGCATGAAACGCCGCAATTCGGATGTGCCGCAAGAACGGCGTATCGAATTCAGGATCGGCATAAATCTCGGCGACATCATTTTCGACGATGATGATATTTTCGGCGACGGCGTCAATATTGCCTCGCGCATCGAGCAACTCGCCGACGTCGGCGGTATCTGCGTGACCGCAGCGGTGGCGACCCAAATTGCCGACCGTCTCGAAATTGCCATGGAGGACCTGGGCGAGAAGACGTTGAAGAACATCAGCCGCCCGGTTCGCCTCTATCGCGTTGGGTTTGACAGTCCTGCCCTGCCAGAAGTCGAGGCAAAGCGATCCATCTCGAAACCTTCGATAGTGGTGCTGCCATTCAGCAACATGAGCGGCGACCCCGAGCAGGAATTTTTCGCGGACGGACTGACCGAGGACATCATCACCGAACTCTCCCGCCACCATGAGCTGTTCGTCATCTCGCGCAATTCCGCCTTCGTCTACAAGAACCGCGCCGTGAATGTGCGCGAGGTGGCCGAAAAACTCGCCGTCCAATACCTGGTGGAGGGAAGCGTCCGCAAGATCGGCGACAGGGTGCGCGTGACGGTTCAGCTCATCGACACGGCGAATGACGCTCATATCTGGGCAGACAAATATGACCGGAAGCTGGACGACATATTCGCTATACAGGATGAGGTGACCGCGGCGATCGCAGCCACGCTGCCCGGTCGTGTCGAGGCGGCTCAGCGGGACCAGCTCGCGCGGGCGAAACCTGCAAACATGGCCGCGTATGAATGTGTGCTTGCTGCCAAGGTGCTGCATCACCGAAGCACGATTGCCGATAATGAACGCGCGCAAACCTTGATAGAAAGGGCCGTCACGCTCGACCCCGATTATGCCCATGCCCATGCCTGGCGGGCCTGCATTCTTGGCCAGGCCTGGGTCCATAACTGGTGCAAAGACAGGGATGCCGTCTGGAACAACATCATGGCAGCGCTGGACAGGGCGCTGGCGCTGGACAACAACGATGCCGATGTCCACCGCATCCTCGCCGCAGTGAACGTGAACAACAATGAGCTGACCACAGCGCGCTACCACCAAGAGCGGGCGCTGGCCCTCAATCCCAATTACGACCTCGTGGTGGTGCAGCAAGGCGAGCTATTGACATGGCTGGGGAGGCCGGAAGAGGGAATCGAATGGATCCGCAAGGCAATGCAGTTGAACCCGCACCACCCGGAGAGGTTCTGGAGCCATCTGGGAAAGGCGCATTTCGCCGCGCGCCAGTATGGCGAGGCGATCGAAGCTTTCATGCATCTGTCGACCATGGACTCGGCTCAGCACGCTTTCGCCGCTGCCTGCTACGGCTGGCTCGGCGACGAAATCGCGGCTGCGGCGCATCTGGGCAAGATCAGAACGCTCGATCCCCAATTCGACCTCGATCCATTTATCGCCACCCTGCACTTTGCCCAGGAGTCTGACGTGCAGCACGTCCGCGAAGGACTGCTGAAAGCCGGTATTGCCAACTTGTAGGCAGCCCGTAATTACGAACCAGATCCAATCGGGGACAGGCAAAAAAGACCGGCCCCACACCCGATGCGGACCTTGTGGCATGACCGAACGACGGGCGGCTTAGGTGCAGAGGCGGCCATCGCTCTTTGGAAGCGAACAGGGAAAGCCCTGCCCCTGAAAAAGCGCCGCGCTAGTTGACGGCGCATGTCGCATAAGGCTCGCGCCATCCGTCCCCCGACAGAAGGAACCCGCCATGAGAAAACTCATCATCACCGAATTCATCAGCGTCGATGGCATTGCCGAGGTCGAGAAGCTGCCGAGCGTGGCCTGGAACGATGAAATGCAAAAGTTCAAGGACGACGAGCTTGCCGATAGCGGCGCCATGCTTTTGGGGCGCACGACCTATGAGATCTTTGCCGGCTCGTGGCCCAAGGAAACCGGAGATTTTGCCGACCGGTTCAACGCGCTGCCGAAATATGTCGCCTCGACCAGTTTGACGGCGCTTGACTGGCAACCGGCCGAGTTGCTGACTGGCGCCTTGCCGGACGCGGTCAGAGGGCTGAAGCAAGGCAGCGGCGGCAACATCTATGTGCATGGCAGCCTCAGCGTCGCGCAGGAATTGCTGCGCCATGGCCTTGTCGACCGCATCAGGCTGCTCAGCTACCCCGGTGCCGTCGGCCAGGGCAAGCTGCTGTTCCCGCCCGGCGCACAATTGCCGCTCGAGCTGATCTCGGCCACGCAATTCAGCAACGGCGTGGTGGCGCTGGAATATGCGGCTGGGACGGCGTGATGAGCCAATCTCCCCCCTTGAGGGGGAGATGCCCGGCAGGGCAGAGGGGGTCGTCTCGCGTAATGCGCCAACCCCCACCGACGCAAGAGGGAGGCCGCGCCCGGTCGAACCGACCCCCTCTGGCCTGCCGGCCATCTCCCCCTCAAGGGGGGAGATTAGCAGCTTCGGCCATCAGCGCCCCTGCCCGCCTGCCCCACCTTCTGCTCAGCCGCGACCAGCATCTCGACGAACCTCGTCACCTTGGGCGGGCGGAAGCGGGCGGCGGGGTAGACTGTGTAGATGCCGCCCGCGGGCAGCCGCCACTCGGGCAGGATCTGCACCAGCCGTCCGGCGGCCAGCTCGTCCCGCACCAAAAAGTCCGGCAGCACCGACAGGCCGGCGCCGGCGCGGACCGCCGCCAGCACTGCCGGCGTCGCGTCGATCGAAATCGTTGCCTGCATGCGCACGGCCTGCTGCTCGTTGTCGCCGCGCGAAAATTGCCATAGCAGCGGTTCGCGCAGCGCCATGTTGGCGACGAAGGGCAGCCCGGCAAGGTCCTGCGGTTCGCCGGCGGTGAACCGCTTTTCAAAGCCGGCGCCGCACACCATGAATTGTTGGAAGGTGCCGATGCGCCGCGCCTGCAGGCTGGAATCGGCCAGCCAGCCGATGCGGATCGCCACGTCGATGTGGCCGGAAACCAGGTCGATCGTCTCGTCGCCCAGCGTCAGCTCCACCCGGCAGGCGGGATAGCGCGCGCTGAAGGCGGCGACCACCGGCACCACCGCCGACGTGCCGTAGTCGTTGGAGGCGGCGATGCGCAGCGTGCCGGTCGGCTCGGCGGCGGCCTGGGCGAGCTCGTCGAAGGCATCCTCGGCCTGCTGCAGGACTTGCAGGCAGCGGGCATGGAATGTCCGGCCGGCTTCGGTCGGATGGACGCGCCGCGTCGTGCGGATCAGCAGCGTCGTTCCGACATCGCGCTCCAGCCGCGCCACCTGCTGGCTGACGACCGCCTTGGTGATGCCGAGCCGCTCGGCGGCCCGCGTGAACGAGCCGGCATCGACCACCGCCGCGAAATAGGCCAGCCGGTTCAGGTTCATGCTTCGCTCATGGCAGTCTCATTGTCAGGCAATGGCATACATTACGTCTATTTTGTTGGCCTTCAATACGCATACCGCTTTTGCCATCTTGCGTGCATCGAGGCTGCCGAATTCCGCATTCCCAGGAGACATCCATGTTCACACGGAGAGCCATCATGAAAACCACCCTCGCCGCCGGCGCCGCCGCGGTCTTTGCTCCCGCCGGGCTCGGCCATGCGGCCGGCGGGCTTTCCTGGAAGCATTTTCCGGCCGGGCAAAACGGCTTCTTCCGCGCCCCGGTGCTGGTCTCCGGCGCCACCGAAGCCGTGCTGATCGATGGCGGTTTCACCTACCCCGACGGCCGGGCCGTGGCCGAGGCGATCAAGGCGACCGGCAAGACGCTCACCACCATCTATGTCAGCCAGTCCGACCCGGACTACTATTTCGGCCTCAAGCCGATCAAGCAGGCGTTCCCGCAGGCACAGGTGATCGCCGCGGCCGAGACGGTGGCCGCCATCAACGGCAATGTCGAAAAGAAGCTCGCCGTCTGGGGGCCGCAGCTCAAGGAGAATGGCCCGCAGGCGCTGGCCGATATCGTCATCCCGGAAGCATTCGACGGCAAGGCGCTCAGCGTCGATGGCGAGACCATTGAGATCGTCGCCGCGGAAGGCCTCGCCAACCGGCGCTATCTCTTCGTGCCGGCACTGAACGCGGTGTTCGGCGGGGTGATGATCTTTGCCAGCGTGCATGTCTGGACCGCCGACACGCCGACCAAGGAACAGCGCGCCGCCTGGCTCGCCAATCTCGAAAAGATCGCGGCGCGCAAGCCGGCCATCGTCGTGCCCGGCCACATGACGCCTGAGGCCGCTACGGACCTTTCAGGCGTCGAGCACACCAAGACGTATCTCATCGCCTTCGAGGAAGAACTGGCCAAGGCCAAGGACGCTGCCGCGCTGAAGAGCGCCATGGAAGCCCGCTTCCCCCGTCTCGGCATGGGCGTTGCGCTCGACATCGGCTCCAAGGTTGCCACCGGCGAGATGAAGTGGGGCTGAGATTGGCGCCAATCGCGAGCTGATCCGCGCCCACTTACGAAGGAGACGCTCATGGTCCAGCGGACGCTGACGCCGGACGCCTGACGGCTGTCATCCGCCGAGACGGTTGGTGCGCTTGCTGGTTTCGGCCTTGGCGCGGGCCTCGATCGCCTTTTCGATCTCGCGCTTCAGTTCGTCCTTGATCGCCACCGTCTCGGCCATCAGCGCCTCGACCTTCATGAAATCGAGCACGCGGTATTTCGACACCGCCGGCCTGATCAATATGTCGGGCCGGCCCTGGTTCAGCTTGCTGGCGATGATCGACTGCATCATCAGCTGCGTGGCGCCGAACATCAGGTCGACGGAGGTCGGGAATTTGCGGCCCGCCTCGGTCGGCGCGCCGACCACGTCGACGGCGATGATGATGTCGGCGTCGAGTTCGATCAGGTCGAACGGCACGGGATTGTAGATGCCGCCGTCGATCAGCAGCCTGCCGTCGCGCATCACCGGGCGGAACACCGCCGGGATCGCCGCCGAGGCGGCCAGCGCCGAATGCAGCTCGCCTTCGTCGAGCACGGCGAGCTTGTGGCCATAAAAGTCCGTTGCCGTCACCTTCAGCGGTATTTTGAGTTCGGCGAAGGTCTCGGGAATGGCGTCGGGCAGGAATGCCTTGAGGATGCGCTCGACATTGAACTGGCTGACCCGCAGGCCGCCCTGCACCACCTCGGCAAAAGTGCCGGGCCGCGCCCGCCACATGCGCGTCGCCACTTCGGCGCGGCGGCCGAGGATCAAGCGCGTATAATCGTGGATGTCCTTGCCGGTCATGCCCGAGGCCATGCCGGCGCCCATGATGGCGCCGATCGACGAGCCGGCGATTGCCGCCGGCCTTATGCCCAGTTCGTCCAGCACCTCGATGACATGGATATGCGCCAGCCCACGCGCGCCGCCGCCGCCAAAGGCGATGCCGAAGCTAGGGCTCATCCCTTGTTGGCCGCGCCGAGCTTCGGCCCGACCACCATGACGGCCGGCTCGGCTGAGAGCAGCTTTTTCGCCACCGCTTTCACCTGGTCCAGCGTCACCGCGTTTATCAGCGCGGCTCGGCGCTGCATGTAGTCGATGCCGAGCTTGCCGAGCTGGATCTCGACCAGCGTTGAGGCGATCGCGCCGGAGGAATTCAGATTGTTGATGGCATAGGCACCGATCATGTATTTCTTGGTCGCCGCCAGCTCGGCTTCGGTCGGCCCCTCCTCGGCCATGCGCTTGACCACGTCGCGCACCACGGCCAGCGTCTCGGCCGCCCTATCGGCGCGGGTCGAGGTGGTGATGGATAGCGCCTCGGAGTGCTCGTGGTCGACGAGGTCGGAGCTGACGCTGTAGGCCAGGCCGCGCTTCTCGCGCACCTCGTCGAACAGCCGCGAGGTGAAGGTGCCGCCGCCGAGGATCTCGTTCATCAGCACGGCGGCGAAGAAGTCCGGCGCATTCCGCTTCACGCCGGGATAGGCGAGTTGCAGCGAGGCCTGCGGCTGGTCATAGACGACCTCGAGCTGCTGGCCGAGCTTCAGGTCGATGTCGGGAACGGGCGCAAGCGCCTGCTTTTCCGGCAGGCTGCCGAACACCAGATCGAGCTTCTGCTTCAGCGTCTCGGCGTCGATGGCGCCGACCACCGCGACATGCAGGCCGTTGCGGGCGAAATTCGCCTTGTGGAAGGCGCTGAGATCGGCCGGCGTGATCGTCGCGATGCTTTGCCTGGTGCCCTGGTCGGGCCGCGCATAGGGATGCCGGCCGTAGATCGCGTCCAGCCATTTGCGTTGGGCGAGCGTGTCGGGATCGCGCTCGTTGGCGATGATGCCGGACAGGATCTGCGAGCGGATGCGGTCGATCGGCACCTGGTCGAAGCGCGGCTGGTTGACCGCCACGCGCAACAGGTCGAAGGCGCCGTCGCGCTGCTCGGCCAGCATGCGCATCGAGCCGTAGATGCCGTCGCGCTGCGCATCGAAGCTCATCTCGGCGCCGACATCGTCAAGCTTGATCTGGAAGGCCTCGCTGTCGAGGTTGCCGGCGCCTTCGTCGAACAGGCCGCTCATCAGATTGGCAAGCCCTTCCTTGCCGGGCGGATCCTGCGTCGCGCCGCCATCGAAAACGAAACGGATGGCGACGATCGACACCGAATAATCCTCCACCAGCCAGGCGGTGATGCCCTTGGACGAGGTCACCTCCTGGATGTTCATGGCGGCACGAGCCGAAAGCGCCGGCAGGATGAGAAAGAGAAGGGAGAGGACGAGGGTTACTAAAAGAGAGCCGGTGCGCCAACTGCCGACGTCGGCGCCGCCCCCCATCGCCCTGCCCGTCCTCCGCAGCAGCTGCGCCGCAGCTGCGGAGGGTGGACCGGGCACTTCTCCCCGTATAGTGACCGGGAGAAGGGGCTGGCCGCTGTCCCGGAGCTCGTTCTGCAAACGTTGGCGATTGGCGAAATCGCCAGTGACAGATCCCCTCTCCCAGTCACTATACGGGGAGAGGATGCCGGCAGGCAGGTGAGGGGCAGCGCCAACTCTCAAGCTCATCATCGAGTCAATTCCCAGCCTGGGTTTGCGGCAGAAGATAGCCGGTCGTTGCGTGGTCGAGATTGAGATAGCGGGCAGCGACCGCCTTGACCTGGTCGGCGGTGACCTTGCGGATGCGGTCCGGCCATTGCTGGACGTCCTGGACGTTGCCGCCGGTGGCAAGCGTCGAGCCGTAGATGTTGGCCATGTCCTCCTGCTTGTCGCGGGCAAAGATCATCGAGCGTACGAAACGGTCCTTGGATTTATCCAGCTCGTCGCTGGTGACGCCGTCTTTCGCGATGCGGGCGATCTCGGCGTCGACCGCGGCTTCGATGTCGGCAAGCTTGGCATCGCCGCGCGGCGCGCCATAGACGGTGAAATTGGTGTCGTCGAGCATGGTGCCCTGGAAGAAGGCGCCAGCCTCGGCGGCGATGCCTTGCCTGACGACAAGCTCCTGGTAGAGCCGGCTGCGGTTGCCGCCGCCGAGGATTTCGGACAGCACGTCGAGCGCTTCGGCTTCGCCCGGTTTTGCCGTGTGATAGGACGGAACCACCCATTGCGTGGTGAAGCTCGGCACGCTGACGCGCCCGTCGGTCAGCGTCACCGTGCGCCTGGTGTTCTGCTCGGGCTCGACGGGGCGGATGCGCGGCGGCAGATCCGGGCCGCGCGCGATCTTGCCATAGGTCTTTTCGGCCAGCGCTTTGACCGTTTCCGGCTCGACATCGCCGGCCACCACCAGCACGGCGTTATTGGGTGTATAATATTTGTTGTAGAAAGCCCTCGCGTCGGTGCGGTTCAGCTTCTCCATCTCCTGCATCCAGCCGATGACCGGAATGCGGTAGGGCTGGTTCTGCCACAGCGTGGCGTCGATCTCCTCGTCGAGCACCGCCTGCGGATTTGAGTCGATGCGCGAGCGGCGCTCCTCGAGGATGACTTCGCGCTCGGTCTTGATGACATCGTCGTTGAGGATGAGATTGCGCATGCGGTCGGCCTCGAAGCCCATCATCTCACCGAGCGCCTGCGGCACCACCGTCTCGTGAAAGGCGGTGTAGTCGTAGGAGGTGAAGGCGTTGTCTGAGCCGCCGATGGAAGCGACGGCGCGGTCGAGCTCGCCGGCCGCATGGTCGCTGGTCGCCTTGAACATCAGATGCTCGAAGAAATGGGCAATGCCGGACTTGCCCGGCGGCTCGTCGGCGCTGCCGATCTTGTACCAGACCATATGGGTGACAATCGGGGCGCGGTGATCGGGGATGACGACGACTTCCATGCCGTTGTCGAGCAGGAAATCGGTCACGACGCCGTCGTCAGGATTGTTATCCGCCAGAGCTGGCGCGGCCATCGCCAGGGCCAGCCCCAAGAGCGTCCCGCGCAGCCATTCAGCCTGAAATGTCATAGATGGCTCCGGTTTGTGGTGGGACGATAGGCGGGGTTGCTGGTCGAGGCAAAGCGAATTGTTCGTCATTTTGAAGGCGCCATCGTGGAAGCCGAACTCAGGCGGCCTCGATGAACCGGATGACCGTCTCGCCATAGTTGCGCTCGTCGACAACCGAAAAGCCCGGCCCTGCCTCGAACGGCGCCGCCGCCGCTTCCTCGATGACGCAGAGCGCGCCAGGGGCTAGCCAGCCGCCGGCCTTGGCCGAGCGCAAAGCGCGTTCGCCAAGGCCTTTGCCATAGGGCGGATCGGCAAAGACCAGGCCAAATGCGGCGATGGTGCCCGCCTCGCCCAAGCCCGTCGCGTCGCGGCGGAATATCTTGGTGCGGCCGGTGAGGCCGAAGGCCTCGACATTGGTGCGGATCAGGCCGCGCCCTTCGGCCGATTCCTCGATGAAGACAGCGTAGGAGGCGCCGCGCGACAGCGCTTCGAGGCCGAGCGCGCCGGTGCCGGCGAACAGGTCGAGCACGCGCGCGCCGTTCAGTTTTTCGGAAAAGCGATGCGCCAGCACGTTGAAGACCGCCTCACGCGTGCGGTCAGTGGTCGGGCGGATGGCAAAGGTGCGGGGCGTCGCCAGCGGACGCCCGCGAAACTCACCGCCGACGATCCGCATTGCTTCCCTTCGGGCCGCCACGCGGCCGGTCGCCACCACTATCCGGACGCTCGCCGCGTGGCTTTCCGAACGGCTTTGCGCCGCCGCCTTGCGGCTTGCCGCCGGGCTTGCCGTAAGACGGCTTGAACGAGGCCTTGCGCGCCTTGTTTTCTGCCGCCTTGGCGGCATCTGCCTCAGCCCTGCCCTTGCCGATCGGCCGTGCGCCCGGCGCCATCCAGACATTGGCCTTGCGCTGGCCCGGCGGCTCGATCGGCCGCTGCTCGCGTTCGGATTTCTTCCCACCGAAGCCGCCACGAGGCTTGTCGCCACGGGGTTTGTCCCCGAAGTCGCCGCGTTCAGGTCTGGGGCCACGCTCGCCAAAGCTCTTTTTCGGCCCAAAGCTCCTGTCGGGGCTTGTCGACAGCTTGCCGAGCGCTTCGTCGCGGCTGCCTTCGCGGCGCTTGCGGTTCTTGATCAGGCCGCCCTCGCCGATCGGCCGGCGTTCGCCGTCGCGGGTGAATTTCGGCCGCTCGGGCTCCTCCTCCCGCTCACGCCTGACCGGTTTGTTGGAAAACGGCTTGGCGATATCGGCATCGAAATTGGCGCCTGATTCCTCGACCAGGCGCTCACCGAGCTGGTCGCGCAGCACGCGGCCCTTGATCTCCAGCACATGGCCTTCCGGCAAATCGTCGAGCTGGAACGGCCCGTAGGAAATACGGATCAGCCGCGTCACGTCGAGACCGAGCGAGCCCAGGATGTTCCTGACCTCGCGGTTCTTGCCTTCGCGCAGGCCGAGTGTCAGCCAGGCGTTCGAGCCCTGCTCGCGGTCGAGCGTCGCTTCGATGGCGCCATAAAAGACGCCGTCGACGGCAAGGCCTTCGCGCAGGCCGGCAAGCGCGCTTTCTTCGACCTTGCCGTGGACGCGCACGCGATAGCGCCTGAGCCAGCCGGTGGCCGGCAGTTCGAGCACCCGCGACAGGCCGCCATCGTTGGTGAGCAGCAGCAGGCCTTCGGTGTTGATGTCGAGCCGGCCGATGGTCATCAGCCGCGGCAGCCCAGGCGGCAGCACGTCGAAGACGGTTTTGCGGCCTTCGGGATCGCGGTTTGTCGTGACCACGCCGGCCGGCTTGTGGAACAGGAACAGCCTGGTGCGCTCGATCGGCGGGATCTCCATGCCGTCGAGATGGATGATGTCGCCGGGCATCACGTTGAAGGCCGGCGAGGACAACACCTTGCCATTGACCTTGACGCGGCCGGCCGCAATCAGTTCCTCGGCGTCGCGGCGCGAGGCCAGGCCGGCACGCGCCAGCCGCTTGGCAATGCGTTCGCCGGCTTCTTCCGTTGCCTCGACGCGACGCGGGCGCGGCTTGAAGCCGCCTTCCGATGCCGCCTGTGCCCTTTGTGCCCCATGGGGTCGATCGCCGCCAAAATCACGTTTGGGACGATCGCCGAAGTCACGCTTGGGATGGTCGAAGCGCCTCTCGCCGCCCTCGACTTCGGCAGCTGCCGGCCGGTCGCCGCGCGGTGCGTAAGGCTTGCGCGGACCTTCGCGATTTTCATAAGGCTTGCCCTCCGGACGCGCCCCTTTGCTGAACGGCCTGTCGCCGCCTTTGAAGTCGCGCTTCGGCCGCTCGCCTTCGGCAGCTTCTGGCCGGTCGCCGCGCGGCGCATAAGGCTTGCGTGGACCCTCGCGCTTTTCATAAGGCTTGCCTTCCGGACGCGGCACTTTGCTGAACGGCCTGTCGCCGCCTTTGAAGTCGCGCTTCGGCCGTTCGCCTTCGGCCGCCGCCGGCCGGTCGCCGCGCGGAGCATAAGGTTTTTTGGCGCCGAAGGACGGCTTGCCGCCCTTGCCGTGAGCGCTATCGCGACCGCGCGGCCCCGCCGGTTTCGGGCCGGCCTTGCGCGGGAATTTCTTGTTTTTGTCGTCCATGTGGCCTTTGCTCGTTTGCGCGGGTAGTAACAGGATCGCGCTCTAGTGGCGAGGAGATAATCGGAATGGAAACCGCGTGAAGCGGCAGGATTTCATGGCGCTGGCGCTGAAAGAAGCCGAAGCCGCCGCCCTGCGTGGCGAAGTGCCGGTTGGCGCGGTCGTCGTCGGCGGCGATACGGTCGTTGCGAGTGCCGGCAACCGCACCCGCGAGTTCGCCGATCCCACCGCCCATGCCGAGATGCTGGCGATCCGCGAGGCCTGCCGCAAGCTTTCCAGCGAGCGGCTCAGCGGCCACGATCTCTATGTGACGCTGGAGCCGTGCGCCATGTGCGCCGGCGCCATCTCCTTCGCCAGGCTGCGCCGGCTCTATTTCGGCGCTGCCGACGAGAAGGGCGGCGCAGTGGTCAACGGCGTTCGCTTCTTCACGTCACCGACCTGCCACCATGTGCCCGACATCTATCCGGGCATGGGCGAGAACGCTGCAGCAGCGCTGCTGAAAGACTTTTTTCGCGAGCGACGCGGACCCTGATTTTCTGGTCCGCCAGACGGTCCAAATCCAAGTCAACCAATCCAGGCCAGAAAGTCTCTGGCGCCGTCAGGCTACCAAGGCAGCCAGTCGAACATGCCGCCACTCTTGCTCTTGGCGGCCGCCTCCTTCTTGAGGCGTCGTTCCTTCTTGTACTCGTCCTCGCCGAGGTCGCCCTGCGGCGCAGTGTCGGCAGCAGCGCGGTATTGCACCGGCGGCTCGCTCAGATATCTGCGGGTGGTCGGGTCGCCCTGTTTGCCTTCAGCCCGGCGGCGCATGATTTCCGCGGCGCGGCCCTTGTCCGAATCGGCCGGAGTCCAGGCTGGCGGGTGGCTCGAGCCCGACTGCTTCAGCGCGGCCTTGACCGACGCCGGATCCGTCTGCACGTCATCGATGACCTGCGCCTGGTAGGCCGGGTCGTCCTGATGCAGCGTGGCATCGGCGCGCAGGCGGGCACGGCGCTGCTCCGGCGATTCGGGCCATTCGGCGCTTGCCGTCTCGATGCTTTCCTGCGGCGGCGGCAAGACTTCCTTCTGCCCCGGCCCTGGCTTCACCAGCGTGGGGCGCGGCTTGTAGTCGATACTATCCTTGCGCTTGGGTGCGAAGGAAAACGCCCCGGTGAGGTCACCGGCAAGCTGCGCGCCCGCGGTCTTGTCGGTCCCGTAAGTGGGCGAGCCCATGCAGCCGGACAAAGCGAGGCCCGATACGACAAGCGGCGCTAGCAGCGCAACGCGCGCGTAAGTTCTCTCGGTCATGCCAAAAAGTCCCACTGTAGACAGCCTCTCGATTGCCGCCGGCCAAAGAAAGGTCCGGTCCCCATCGCCTATGCTCTTCCGACGGAATTCCGGCGACAATTTGTCGTCCGGAGTTTCGCGTGTTTACCTCAACCACTCGTTAAGGGCAACGCGCGGGGGCCGATCGGCCGCCCGCCGTGGCATTTGTGCACCGCCTTAGAGGCGGCTCAAAGCTTTCAGCTCATGCAGGACAGCGGCGTCACGGGCCGAAACATCGGGGAATTCCGGATCTGAGCCGACATCGGCGGTGTAGCGCCAGGAGCGCGCGCATTTCACCAGGCCGCGGTCCTCCGCCTTCTCGACGACCACGGCGACGCCCTTGACGTCGTCGAGGGTAAAGCTGCCCGCCGGCGCCTTGCCGTGCACGATTACCAGATCGCTGGTGATCGCCATCTCGGCCATGTCGACATCGGCGATCGCCGCTTCGAGCACGGCATCGTCGAGGGTGACGACCGGCACCGCTTCCAGCGAAGAGCCGATGACCTTCTGCGCACGGGCGATTTCCAACGCGCCGGTGACGACACGGCGGACCTGCCGCACCTTGCGCCACTTCTCCGACAGCGCCTCGTTCTTCCAGTCCGCCGGGATCTCCGGGAACTGGTCGAGATGCAGGGAGACCGCATCCGGATGACGGTCGAGCCAAGCCTCTTCCATGGTGAAGGGCAGCATCGGCGCCAGCCATTTCACCAGGCAGTCGAAGAGATGGCGCACCACCTGGACGGAAGCCTTGCGCTTCACGCTGGAAGGCGCTTCGCAGTAAAGCGCGTCCTTGCGGATGTCGAAATAGAGCGCCGACAGCTCGACCACCATGAAGTCGAGCAGCGCGCGGGTGATGCGCTTGAATTCGAAGGCGTCGTAGCCTGAGCGTACGACTTCATCGAGTTCAGCGAGCCGGTGCAGCATCAGCCGCTCCAGCTCCGGCATCTTGTCCAGCGGCACCTCCTCGCCGTCGTCATGGGCGAGCGTGCCCAGCATCCAGCGAACCGTGTTGCGCAGCTTGCGGTAGGCGTCGATGTTGGTCTGCAGCACGTTCTTGCCGAGCCGCTGGTCTTCCCAATAATCGGTCGTCACCACCCACAGCCGCAAGATGTCGGCGCCGGACTGCTTGATGACGTCCTGCGGCACGACGGTGTTACCGAGCGACTTCGACATTTTCCGCCCCTCCTCATCCATGGTGAAGCCATGGGTGACGACGGTGTCGTAGGGCGCCCTGCCCCTGGTGCCGCAGCTTTCGAGCAGCGAGGAGTGGAACCAGCCGCGATGCTGGTCGGAGCCTTCGAGATAGACGTCGGCCGGCCATTTCAGGTCCGGCCGGTCTTCAAGCGTGAAGGCATGCGTCGAGCCCGAATCGAACCAGACGTCGAGGATGTCCATCACCTGCTGCCATTTCGAGGCATCGTGATTGCCGAGGAACCGCTCCTTGGCGCCGGCGGCGAACCAGGCGTCGGCGCCCTCCTTCTCAAAGGCGTCCATGATGCGCTGGTTGACCGCCTCGTCGCGCAGCACATTGCCGTCGGCATCGGCAAAGACGGCGATCGGCACGCCCCAGGCGCGCTGGCGCGACAGCACCCAGTCGGGGCGCTCCTCGATCATGGCGCGGATGCGGTTCTGGCCGGCGGCGGGCACGAAGCGGGTATCGTCAATGGCCTTCAGCGCGCGGCTGCGCAGCGTCGTGCCGTCGCCAAGCTCCTTGTCCATATAGACGAACCATTGGGGCGTGTTGCGGAAGATGATTGGCTTCTTTGAGCGCCAGGAATGCGGATAGGAATGCTTCAGCCGGCCGCGCGCGAACAGCGCGTTGCGCTTGATCAGCTCGTCGATGACAGCCTGGTTGGCATTGCCTTTTTTGCCATTGTCGTCGATGACGCGCGCCGCTCCACCCTCGCGGTCCGGGCCGAAGCCCGGCGCGTCCTTGGTGAAGAAGCCGGCATCGTCGACCGTGAAGGGGATCGCAGTGTCGATACCGCGCTGGCGAAGATCAGAGGCTGCATCCATCCAGGCGTCGAAGTCTTCGCGGCCGTGTCCCGGCGCGGTGTGGACGAAACCGGTGCCGGCATCGTCGGTGACATGATCGCCGGCGAGCATCGGCACGGGAAAATCGTAGCCGCCGCCCAGACTTTTGAGGGGATGCGAAAGCGTAAGATTTTCAAGCTCTTCGGCGCCAACGTTGCGAAGCCGATTCAAGGTAACCTTGGCCTTCGCGGCAGCGTCGTCTGCAAGTTTCTCGGCAAAGATCAGCTTTTCGCCGGGCTGGGGACCAAAGGCGTTCTCGGCCGCGGTAACCTCGTAGAGACCATAGTTGATGCGCGGCGAGTAATTGACGGCGCGGTTGCCGGGGATTGTCCACGGCGTCGTCGTCCAGATGACAACGTTGGCATCAAGCAGATCGAGCGACGTCTGCGTCAGCTTCGGATCCAAAGCTGGCTGCCCATCCTCGATGTTGATAACCTGGCGAGCGAGGTTGACGACCGGAAACTTCGCCCAGATCGTGTCCGACTCATAGTCCTGGTATTCGACCTCCGCCTCGGCCAGCGCGGTGCGCTCGACGACGCTCCACATCACCGGCTTGGAGCCGCGATAGAGCTGGCCGGACATGGCGAATTTCAGCAGCTCGCCGGCGATGCGCGCCTCGGCATGGAAAGCCATTGTCGTATAGGGATTGTCGAAGTCGCCGACGACACCGAGCCGCTGGAATTCGGAACCCTGCACCTTGATCCAGTGCGCCGCAAACTCGCGGCACTCCTGCCGGAATTCGTTGACCGGCACCTCGTCCTTGTTCTTGCCCTTGGCGCGGTACTGCTCCTCGATCTTCCATTCGATCGGCAGGCCGTGGCAATCCCAACCGGGTACATAGTTCGAATCATAGCCGCGCATCTGGAACGAGCGGGTGATGACGTCCTTGAGGATCTTGTTCAGCGCATGGCCGATATGGATGTTGCCGTTCGCATAGGGCGGGCCGTCGTGCAGCACGTATTTTTCGCGGCCGGCTGCGTCTTCGCGCAACTTGCGATAAAGGTCCATGTCCTGCCAGCGCTTGACCAGCAGCGGTTCCTTTTCCGGCAAACCGGCGCGCATCGGGAAATCCGTCTGCGGCAGGTAGAGTGTTTTGGAATAGTCGATCGTCTCGGCGGTCTCAGTATCAGTCATTCGTCTGCCATATGCGTTTGCCCGGCGGCAAAAGAGCCCGGGGGTTGAACTATCATGATCTGGAAAAAGCGCGAGAGGCCGCGCGCAAGATTCCCGGCGGCTCCGGCGGCGGTCAGGCCGCCCGGAACACCGGGCCTGTAATTCGTATCGCAGTCGCGAGAAGGCGCGAAAAGCTCGTCATGGCTGGGCTTTTAACCGAGACAGGCGATGTTGAAAAGCCCGAACTCTGATACTTCCCTTGTGCTATGTGCCAATTGCGCATATATTTGAAGGCAAATGGCCTGCAGTGCCAAGGAGACGTTCATGTCGGTCGCAGCAAGGGCAATTCGCGCAACACACGACTTTTCCGTCCCTACGGACAAGATCGATCATCTGCGCAGTCTGGGTTTCAGTAGCGAAGAACTCTATCGTATCGTTGCCCCCCGCCGCACGCTGGCGCGTCGCAAGGAACATGCCGAGCCGCTTTCGCCAGCTGAATCCGACCGCGCCCTGCGCCTAGAACGCATCGCCGAGCAGGCGGATCGGGTATTCGGCAGCCATGAGAAAGCCCAGCGTTGGCTGAGAAGCGAGATCATAGCATTGGATGGTGCAAGGCCGATCGATCTCCTCGAGACAGAGACCGGCGCCCACGTCGTTTCCGAAGAGCTTATCCGCATCGACTTTGGCATGCTTGCCTGACGATGCGCATCTGGCGCATCTCCAATTTCGCGGATCTCTCGGGTCGTGGCGGAACGCTCGTTGATGGAAGATGGAACAGGCGCGGGATGCCCATCGTCTATTGCACCGACCACCCTTCCACGGCACTGCTGGAGATACTGGTGCATGCGACGCGCGAAACCGTTCCGGAAACCTACCAGCTTATCGAAATCGACGTTCCGGACGGAATAGAAATGACCGAACCGGTTATCCATGACGGCTGGGACAAGGACATGGAATCGACACGGCGACAGGGCACGGACTTTCTCTCGGCCAATCGTTACGCGGTCATGAAAATTCCTTCGATCATAATGCGCAAAGCAAACAACTATCTGCTCAACCCGACCCATGACGATGCGTCACGCATTACGATTGCGGGCCTATACCGTTATCCGTTCGACAGCCGTTTGATCAAATGAGCCGACGCCTACCCGCTCACATCGAGAAATCGAAGCGATAGGTCGTCGACACGCCGATCATGAACTGATCCCTGGAGCCGCGCTCCTTGACCAGGCTGGAATCGGCGGCCGGGCCCATCAGGCGGGAATATTCGCCGAACAGACTGGCCGTCATCGGCTCGGTCACCTTCCAGGTCACCGCGCCGCCCAGGCCCGCCGATTTCACCCCGCCGCCTGGATGATATTCGCTGAGCCCCGAGGCCAGGGACTCCTTGGCATCAACGCCGTAATAGGCGTCGAAATAGTCCAATGAGGCGAACGAAACGCGCGGCCCGCCCGAAATCCTGACATCGGGCGTCACATCGTAAAAGGCGTCGGCGGCGATGTCGGCGACAAAGCCGTTGTGGGCGCGAATGCCGTGCCGCAATTCGGCGCGGGCACGCAGCCAATCCAAAGGATAGAATTCGAAGAAGCCGCCGGCCTCGCCGCCCCAGCGCACCGGGTCGAGACCCTTCAATTCGTCGGCGTCACCACCGTCGCGGGAAAACAGGAACTTGCCTGTCAGGCCGGCGCGGACGCCGCCATCGTCGATCAATGCCAATGAGATATTGTCGTTGCGCGAGGTGAAGCGCGCCGCGGGACCAGCCTTGCCGAGCGAGATGATCGGCGAGGCGCTGAGCAGGTACTTCTTGCCGCCCTCGAAATTCGGGGCAACCATGCCGGTGGCGCCGACCGTCAGGTACCAGTCTCCGGACAGCCAGCCGAAGGTGCCCTCGCCGGCCTTGGCAACGCCGCAGGTGCCGAGCATGAATGCGGCCAAGACCGTCGGGATCATCGGGACAGACCGCATCGTTACTCCATACGTCGAACGCGTTGGCCGATACAACCAGCCTTGACTGAAGCCATGGCGCCAGTTCGGTAAAATTTGACTTAATATCCGTAACCTTGGCGGCGTTGGCCGAACTGTTCCGCATTGCAGCCAATTGTGTGCCGCACCAAGATGCCAGACTTCCGGAATGCGCCAGCAGCGACTGTCATCTCCAGCCTGGAATGTCTCGGCTGCTGTTGGAGTTTCGCAATAGCCGTATGAACCCTAGCTGCTCACCCAGGGGTTACAAACATTCGCGGACAAACATGCCGGCGCTGTGAAGAGCGCGGCGACCGGCACTCAACCCCGCGTTCCAAACCGGCCAAGCGTGAATCATATGCGGCCAAATTTCGAGACGTACTTTGACGTCAGCCGCGCCAGCGGCTTCCGCGAGCCGAGTTGCGTCCGACAACAGCGTCTCGGCCGAACCGACTTGTATCAGCATGGGGGGAAATCCGCTCAGATCGGCGAACAACGGCGAGATCAGCGGATCGCGCCGACCAACGCCATTGGGAACATAGGCGGTTGCCAGCTCCTCCAAATACGCCCGGTGGATGATAGGGTCGATTGCTTCCTTGGTTGATAGTGTCGCGCCGGACATCGAAAGGTCCGTCCAGGGCGAAACCAGCCAAAGACACCGCGGCAGCCGCTCGCCTGCCGCGCGCAATATACTGACCAGGCACAAGGTAAGGTTGCCGCCTGCACTGTCTCCGCCAACCGCGATCCGGTCCGGCGCGATGCCTTGCCGCCTTAGAAAGCGCCATGCCGCGAGTGCGTCTTCATGTTGCGCGGGAAAAGGATGTTCCGGTGCGCGTCGATAGTCGATCGCGAGGGTGCGCATTCCCATTGCCCGACCTGCCTCGGTCACCATTCGACGATGACTTTTAAGAGAGCCGGAGCAGTAGCCACCACCGTGGAAAAACAGCAGAACCTTATCCCTGTCACTCTCGGGCGCCAGGGACCACTCTCCCTCGAGGCCATCGAAAACCACATCCTCGCATCGGATGTCCTCCGCGATCGGCCACACCGAACCGACTTCGTCGAGCCGTGCCCGGCGTTCGTCCCAGCGGACCGTTCGTGGTTTTGACGTCAACAGCCTGCGGACGGCGTTGATCTCCATCAGATCGAGGTGTTCGTCCACATCGCTCATTTTGCTTCCCTAGCCTCATAAAGCGTAGAAAACGGCATACAGCCACACGTCATCGATAAAGGGCCAATGCCAGCGCTGGGAATTTTTCGTTACGCTTGCGCCATGGCGAATACACGGGACGACGGGTCGCCCGTAAATCCGCTTGTCATCTTTTAGCACTGGCCCACCCCCGCACATGATCGAATATTCCATCTGGTATTTGGCCGCTTCGGGTCAAAAGCGGAGGTCTGGCAAGCGGATCGTTCGGGAGTGTGGCGCTCACAGCCTGCTCGCTGGACGGGCAAGGCGATCGGCGCTACTTTCCGGAACAAAGAAGCTAGGCAACCTTGAGGGAGAAGGGCAATGACCGTGCACAGCGATGCCATGAAAGACGCCATTGGCCAGACGCGGGCGAAGTGGGGATGGTTCGTCGCGCTCGGGGTGCTGCTGCTTGTCTTCGGCGGCATCGCCTTCGGCAATCTGTTCATCGCAACCGTCGCCTCCGTCTTTGTCGTGGGCTGGCTGATGCTGATGGCCGGCGTTGTCGAAATCATCCATGCCTTCGGCGTGAAGACATGGGGCGGCTTCTTCTATTGGCTGCTCAGCGGTCTCCTCTACGCCGTCGCCGGCTTCTTCGCCTTCGACAATCCGGTCCTCGCCTCGACGGTGCTGACCTTCCTCCTGGCGGTCGCACTGCTTGCCTCAGGCGTGCTCAGGGCCTGGGTCGGCTATAGCCATCGGCCGCAGCCGGGCTGGGGCTGGGTGGTCGCAGCCGGCATCATTAGCGCACTGGCGGGACTGGTCATCGCCATGGGCTGGCCGGTCAACAGCGTGTGGGTGCTGGGCCTGTTCCTGGCCGTCGACCTGATCTTCCAGGGCTGGACCTTCATCGCCCTTGGCCTGGCGCTGAAGAGATAAATTCTGGTTTGAGCATGATTTATCGGAAAACCGGTTCCCACTTTTTGCTTCGCTGACCTTCAGTTCGGGACGATGCTCTAAAAAGCTATGGCCGCGTCGAGCCCGGAAAGCGGCCTGACGCCGGCGAGCAGTGCCTTCGCCTCAGCCTCGTCGCGCTTCATCTGGGCGACCAGTGCGTCAAGCCCGTCGAACTTCACCTCCGAACGCAGGTAGCCGAAAAAGGACACGGCACAAATCTCGCCGTAGAGGTCGCCGGAAAAGTCGAATACGAAGGTCTCCAGCAGCGGCGCGCCATTGTCATCGACGGTCGGCCGGCGGCCGAAGCTGGCGACGCCATCATGAAGGGAATCATCGGCGCGGCGGAAGCGGACGGCATAAATCCCTTCCTTAAGGGCCGCTTCCGGCGAAAGCCTCATGTTTGCGGTCGGAAAGCCGAGCGTCCGGCCGAGCTGCTGGCCACCGATCACCTCCGCCTCGACAGTGAAACGGTAGCCGAGCAGGCCGGCGGCCTCGGCCACATTGCCCTCGCACAGCAGCGTGCGTATGCGGCTCGATGACACCACCTCGGCGTTTTCGTCGCGAAACGCATCGACCAGCGTGACGCCGAAGCCGTGGCGCTCGCCGGCAGCCATCAGATAGGCCGGGCCGCCCTGGCGGTCCTTGCCGAAATGGAAATCGAAGCCGGTGACGGCGTGGCTTATGCCGAGGTTGCGCTCGAGCACGCCGGTGACGAAAGCCTCCGCCGACAAGGAGGCGAACTCGCGTGTGAACGGCTGCTCGACCAGCGCCGCAAAGCCCAGATGCGACAACAGCCGCGCCTTCATCGGCGGCGGCGTCAGCACGAACAGCGGCATGTCCGGCCTGAAAACTTTTCGCGGATGCGGTACGAAGGTCAGCACCAGGGCGGGTACGCCGCGACGCTCCGCTTCGGCGCGCGCGCGTTCGAGCACCGCCTGGTGGCCGCGGTGGACGCCGTCGAAATTGCCAATCGCCACCACGCCGCCGCGCAGATGGGCCGGCAGCGGTGCGGTTGCGGAAATGCGTTCGAACATGGCCGTCATGGCTTGAACCTATTGCAGCCTGGGAATCACTGCGACCGGCCTGTAGCCGTATTTTTCCAGGAAGGCCGCGAGCCTGGCCGGATCCGGCTGCAGCGTCTCACCGTAATCGCGGGCATGGATGCCGCCCGATACGTAGAGCACGTCGAAGCCATTGTCGGCCGCGCCCTTGATGTCGGTCATCATGCCGTCGCCGATGGCCAGAACTTGCGAACGCTCGACCGGGCGGCCGAGAATAAGGGCGACCTCCTTCATGGCGACGTCATAGACCGGCGCGTAGGGTTTGCCGGCGATCAGGGTGCGCCCGCCAAGCCGTGCGTATTCGCGGGCCAAAGCGCCTGCGCACCAGATCAAGCGTTCGCCGCGCTCGACGACGATGTCGGGATTGGCGCAGATGAAGGGCAGGTTCCTGGCACGCAGCCTCTGCAGAAGATCGGCATAATCTTCCGGCTTCTCCACCTCGTCGTCGAACAGGCCGGTGCAGACCACGCCGGATGCTTCGAACTCCTCGACGAGTTCGACGTCGAGGCCCTCATAGAGCGTGAAATCCCGATCGGCGCCAATATGGAAGATCTTTCGCGGCCCTTCGGCGATCAGGTCGCGGGTAACGTCGCCGGACGTCACGACACGGTCGTAGGCGGCGGGAGGGACGCCGATGGCGTTCATCTGCGCCACCACGTCGGCGCTGCGGCGCGGCGAATTGGTGATCAGCACGACAGGTATTTTCGCCGCGCGAGCAGTGATCAGCGCGGCAGCCGCTGCGGGGAAATGCCATTCGCCATTGTGCACCACGCCCCAGACGTCGCACAGGATGGCTGAATAGGCTTCCGACAGGTCTGCGAGCGAACCGATGATGTCGGGCGAATCCGCCATGCCGTTGTCCCTGTATCATGATGGTTGCAAGCGCCGCGACCGACGGTCCGCCGCGACCGGTTGGGATTAACCGAAGCGCTTCGCCATGTCACCAGATTTCGTTGTGTCCGCACGATTGTCGCACGGGGACGCCGGCGAGCACGCGATGGCGAAAGCTTTTCTTTTCCAGCGCCTTATCCCTTTTTAAGAGGCTTTGCCGCGGGAAGCTCGGAGCAACATTGCCGATTGCGTATGTGTGGTTAACGGGGATTGAAAAACCGTACCGACCTTGAACGCATTTTTGGCAATCGGAAATTTAAACATGCGTGGCATCGTCCGGGCAAAAATGGGACGGGGCGGGAATGCTGAAGGCAATAATCGGAAAATTCCGACACGACAGACGTGGCAACTACTCCTTAATGACTGCAATTACCATTGTGCCGCTGATGGCCGGTCTGGCGCTCAGTGTCGATTACGGGGAGTTGCTGCGCCAAAAGCACGAAACGCTGAACGCACTTGATGCGGCCGGCCTCGCCGCCGCCCAGCAGATCGTCGCCGGCGCCAGCGACGACGACGTCAAGGCCTACGCCAAGACATTTTTCGAAACCAATCTCGCACGTATCGACCCGGCGAACACAGCGCTGACCGTCACGCTGCCCAACAACAATGCCGGCGGCGGCACCTTGAAGCTCTGCGCCGGTCTCACCTTCCACCCCTATTTTCTACCGGCCGCCAGCCTGCTGATCGGCGGCACGGCAAGCGACACGACCTTCACCGAATGTTCGGAACTCCGTCTCAAGAACACCCTCGAAGTCGCGCTTGTGCTGGATAATTCAGGCTCGATGAGCGATCTCGGCTCCGGCACCGGCGAGAAGCGAATAGACCTGCTGAAGTCGGCCGCCAAGCAGCTTGTCGATACGCTGGCGCTTCAGGCGCAGCAGATGAAGCAAATCACCAAACCGGTGCAGTTTTCTCTCGTGCCGTTTGCGGCCTCGGTCAATGTCGGCCCTACCCACGACCAGGACGGCTGGATGGATCAGGACGGCATCTCCCCGATCCAGCACGAGGATTTCGACTGGACGACGATGAGTGCCGCCAACAATCCGGACAAATATGCCGAGAAGCTCAATGGCATCTGGTACAAGCGCGGCGCCGGCTGGGGCGAGACCAAGGACCAGCCGCTGACCCGTTTCAGCCTCTACGCCGACATGACGGTCGAATCGGGCCGCGAAGAGGTACCCAATTCGAAGCAATATGTCTGCGACACATACAAGAAGAACGGCACCTGCCAGTACGGCCATTGGAGCGCACCGGAATATATTTATACCACAAGCCGCTATGCGAGCTGGCAAGGTTGCGTCGAGGCACGGCCATATCCCTACAATGTCGACGACACCACGCCCGACACAGCCGCGCCGGCCACGCTTTTCGTGCCGATGTTCGCCCCGGATGAGGCTGGCACTCTGTGGCTCGATTTCAACCGTGACGGCATCAACGACGTCATCAGCACGTCCTACAATTACGGCAACAACTGGTGGGCCGATTGGCCCTATGTCGCCGGTCCTACCGCTTCCCAGCGCCAGTCTGACATGCGCAAATATTTCCTGGTAAAACCATACGGTTCGCAATCCGCAGCCGCGGGCGATGGCCCGAATTCCTCCTGCACCACGAACCCGATCACACCGTTGAAGGACGTCAGCCAGGACGCACAGAAGCAGGAGATCAAGGACGCCATCGACGCCATGGCGCCGAACGGCAACACCAACGTACCGGAGGGACTTGCCTGGGGCTGGCGAACGGTATCGAGCAACCCACCGTTCACCGATGGCCGGCCGAACAGCGAGAGGGGCAACGACAAGGTGGTCGTGGTGCTGACCGACGGAGCTAATACCTATAGCGCCGTCAGCGACGGCAGCTACGCCAACAACAGGTCGACCTACGCTGCCTACGGCTACACTGGCCTGACCTATCCGGGATCTGGAAGCGTGACCCGCCTGTTCATGAATACCAGCATCGATATCGGCAAGACCACCTATACCGGTGCCAACTACACGGCAGCACTCGACGAGCAGATGAAAACGCTCTGCGCCAATGCGAAGAATTCGAACATTCTGGTGATGACGGTGGCGCTCGACCTGTCGCCCACAGATGCCAGCGACAAGAAGGCGATCGATGCACTGAAGGCGTGTTCCTCGGATTCGCGCTTTCGCAAGGATCCGGCCGACCCAAGCAAGCCGGCCAAGCTGTTCTGGAATGCAACCGGCGCGACGCTGTCCGACAATTTCAAGGAAATTGTCGAACCTGCGCATCGTCGGCTGAAGGCGATAGGATTGGTGACTAAGGCAGGGGGCGCAGCGCGCTGGCGCAAAGGCTCCTGCCCTCATGCCCTTGCGGGTGATGGAAGCATGTGGTGAGTGTCCCCACCCGGAGATGCGCTCTTGCCTGAACCCGCCAACCACCTTGCCTTCGCGCTGGTCTGCCTCGGCATGGTGCTGACGCCCGGCCCGAACATGATCTATCTGATCTCGCGCTCGCTGTCGCAAGGGCCGAAGGCCGGGCTGATCTCGCTTGGCGGCGTGGCGCTCGGTTTTTTGTTCTACGTGCTGTCGGCGGCGTTCGGCATCACCGCGCTGCTGCTCGCCGTGCCCTTTGCCTATGACGTGCTGCGCCTTGCCGGCGCGCTCTATTTACTGTGGCTCGCCTGGCAGGCGGTGAAGCCCGGCGGGCGCTCGCCCTTCCAGATCCGCGAACTGCCGAAAGACAGGCCGCGCAAGCTGTTTGCCATGGGGCTGATGACCAACCTGCTCAACCCAAAGGTGGCAGTGCTCTATCTGTCGCTGCTGCCGCAATTCATCAGCCCCGGCAAGGGCCACGTGCTGTCGCAGCTCCTGGTGCTCGGTGCCACGCAGGTCGCGATCAGCCTGACCGTCAACGCCATCATCGCGGTGACGGCCGGCTCGATCGCCGTTTTCCTCGCCGGGCGGCCCTTATGGATGGTGATCCAGCGCTGGATGATGGGCACGGTGCTGACCGCGCTGGCCGTCAAGATGGCAACCGACGCGCAACGCTGATCGGTCTTACATCGGCCGCCTGACCTGCTGTGCCCGCTCCGGTTCGACCACCCTGCGGTAGAGATGCCAGGTCGCGTGGCCAAGGATGGGCATGACGACGGCAAGCCCGGCAAATAGCGGGATCGAGCCGATGACCAGGAGCACGGCGACTATCAGGCCCCATAGCGCCATCTGCAGCGGGTTTGTCATAACTGCCCTTGCCGACGTCTCGACTGCCGAGACCGCTCCGACATCGCGGTCGAGCAGCAGCGGAAAGGCGACGACAGTCGTCGCCAGCACAATCGCGGCGAAGGCGAACCCGGCCAGGTTGCCGAGCAGGATCAGTGTCCAGCCCTTGCTGGTCGTCAGCACCTCGCGAATAAAGCCGACGATAGAGGCCGGAGGCTGATTGCCGTACAGGCTGGTGTAGATCGATTGCGCGGTGAACAGCCAGAGCAGGAACAGTACCACCAGCATGATACCGATGACCGCAATCGCGGGCAGCGCCGGGGAGTGGCGCACGTCGAGCGCATGCCACCAGGATGTATCCATGCCGAACTCGCGCCGGCGGCTGATTTCGTAAAGGCCGATAGCGGCGAACGGACCGACCAAAGCGAAGCCGGACATCAGCGGATAGATGAGCTGGATGGCGTTCGAGCCCGACGTCCACTGCGTCAGGATCAGGCCGACCACCGGATAGATCAGGCACAGGAACACGTAATGCGACGGCTTGGCCCAGAAATCCTCTACGCCGAGACGGAGCGCATCGAGCAGATCCTCGGTGCTGATGCGGCGCACCGTGGGCTGTACATGCATTCCACCTGCGTCCGCCATGACATGAAAGCCGGCCATAACCTTTCTCCCGTGTGTCGGGGCGGTCACCGCCAGGATGGCCGCCCGCAGCTGCCACTTCAAGAACGGCGATATGATAGCCGATCTCGGCACGCTTGTCGCCACCGCCCGGCGCCGGGGCGCCGGGCGGCTGAACGAACAGATTAGGCCGCGAAGCGATCGATCACCTCGGCCAGCGGCACGTGACCGAGGCAAGCGCCGGACCCGGCGGGCTTTTCGCCAGCCTCGACAGCCAGCGCGTATCGCACGGCCGGATCGGCTTCGATGCGGCGGCGCAGCGCCGCCAGCTTGGGATAAGCGGTGCCGTCGACCGCCTGGTGGAACTCCGCCCAGCGCGCCACGCCGATCAACGTGGTATCGGCAAGCGTCAGCCGGCCGCCGACCAGAAAGTCCGTGTCGAGGATCATCGCCTCAAGCTGATCATGGCGGTTGGTAACGACCTTGCGGCCAAAGTCACGCAAGGTTGCCAGCAGCACCGGATCGGCCGACTCCATTTCATATGCAGCCCAGAGCGGGGTGAAAGCGGCGGTGAAACCGGTGTTCACGAAAGCCGTCAACTGATGCATCCGATCGGCTTCCGGCGAGCGAGGCTCAAAGCTGATACGGCGTTGCGTGTCGCGGGCTTCGAGCCAGGCAGCGATCGCCATGGTCTCGGTGAGCACCCTGCCTTGGTCCGTAATCAACACCGGTGTTTCCTGGCGGCCGTTGATGCTGGCATAGGCATCGTTCTTCATTTCAGTGAGCATATCAACGCGACACAGGCGATAGGGCTGTCCGACGCGTTCAAATGCAGCGACAAGCCCCATCGAACTTCCCAGCGGGAAGCCGTAAAGGAGGATTGGTTCCATTTCTTTGTCTCTTCCATGTTAGGGGTCACGCTGCGCAGCGAAACTTGACCCTAAACGCTGGTCGCCCCATGTAAATTACGCACTATTCTGTAACCAGGTCCCCGCCATGAAAGACGTCGTCTCACGCTGCCCGATCGAAGAGACCATGCGTGTGCTCAGCGGCCGCTGGCCCACCTTGCTGCTCTATTATCTCAAGGACGGCACCAAGCGCTTCAGCGACCTGAGGCGTGACAACCCGACCGTGTCGCACCGCATCCTGGCGCTCGAACTGCGCAAGCTGGAGGAAGCCGGCATCGTTCGGCGAACGGCGCATGCCGGCTATCCGCTACGCGTGGATTACGACCTTACGGCGCCAGGTCTCAAGCTTGTGCCGCTCATCGGCGCCCTTGGCGACTGGTGGGAACATACCGAGGACGAACGGGCCGGCCGGGCTACATCGACGCCGGAAACGAGTCTGGACACAGCCGCCTAGCCGGTGGTGAAAATCGGACGCTTGCCACCCGAGGCTGGACAGCCGCTTTGGGTCGGATCCGGGCCGAATACCGAAATGCACCGGCAGCGCCAGAAGCTTCATTGCCGAGCAGATACTCTAACGTCGCATTTTGGGCCGCAAGCGGACTGGCCGCTTTTAGGTCCTTGGACCATCGAGCCGGCCTCAGTTCGGATCTGCCGACGTTGCTTTCGACCGGTCCCGTGACCACGGCGGCTTCCACCGGATCGCCAGAAAAGCGAGGCAAGCGAGGGAAGGCAGCCTCAAGTTCGAGCCAGAGATTAAGAAGAACGGAGCCATCGCCGCATAGGCGTCTGCCTCCGTGGGTATGGACGGATTCACTCATGCGCAATATGAATGACGATGAGGCTGCCGTGGCGCTCACATTTTCGCCGCGTCGCTAAGGCGGGTGGCGCTCGTTCAATGCCGCTGCGCGGGGCGGGTTGGCTTTCTGGTCTAACGCCGCCCGCAGAAGTGTCGATATCAGGGGATCTGGTCAATGACCGACAACAAGCCAGACGTTACCAAGGATTGGCAAGCGACGCAGGGCCAGAAGTCCTCCGCCACGCGTCTTCGCCTTTTCGCCGCACTCTCGTGGATCGTCGCCATTGGCGGCGAGATCTACGGAATTATGCTGCTTCGCCAGAACAAGTTCGACCAGGGACACCTGCCGCTGATCATCGGCCTTCTGGTCGGCATCGCGATTTTCGCAATCGCCGGCAACTTGCTGTGGAAGGCGGCCAACAGGCACGATCCGGCCCGTGCATCCGACGCGGCCAGGTTCTTCTTCCAAAACCAGCTCGGCGCAATCATCACGCTGATTGCCTTCCTCCCGCTGGTTTTCCTGATCCTCACCGACAAAAACATGGATCCGCGGACCAAGAAGATTGCCGGCGGCGTCGGCGCTGCGCTGGCCGTGCTCGCGACGGTCACGGGGATCAGTTTCAAACCCCCGTCGGTCGAACAGTACACCCAGGATATGAACGCATGCGCAGCCCAGATCAAGTCGGGGCAGCCCACCACCGCCTGTTCGCCCGATGTCGCCGCTCAGGCGCAGGCGATCGCGACGGACACCGCCGCGGTGGCGGCGGCGACGAAGAACGCGAGCCACCCCGCCGGTCAGGATGTCGTCTACTGGATCGCGCCCGAAAACGGAGCCGCGAAGTCCGCCGAGCCGCATGTTTTCCACCTCTGCGCAGGCGTGAGTCCACTGAAGGACAAGACCGTGAATAGTGGCTCCGTGACGGAGGCCTATGCACAGAACGCCATTCGCATCACGAAGCAGATCGATATGGAACAGAAGCAGTGCGGGTTCACCGCCACAACCAGCCCCAACTGAACCCGCCTGCGCAAAGCCCCCGCACTAGCGCCTTGGATCAGTGGGGCGTCGTCAGCGGAGCTCGGCCCTTTTGTTGCGCTGCGGGTCGGCTGGCGCGAGATTCTAGTCCCCTGCCCGGCAAAAGCCATGATCACCGCTATGTCAGGCGGGCATGACCGTCGCGAGAATCGAAAATGATGAAGGCAAACCTGGCCTAAACAGGCGCATGCTGCTCAGAGCTGCCGGCCTTGCCGCACTGGCCGGGCTCACCGCCTGCGCAACCGCCGTGCTGCCCACCGGCGAAGGCGCCGGGGTCTCTGCTTCCGCCGCCGGCACGCTGACCGGCATCCGCGCTTCGGCGGGTCTCGGGTCGCTTCTCCCAGATCCTCAGCTCGAACAGGCAGCCCTGGAGCAGGCCGGCTATATGGCGCGCGGCGGCCGAATGAACCACACCACCGGCTGGGGCAAGGACTTTGCCTCGCGCGTCAAAGACAACGGCATTGCCGGCGCTGCCGCCGAAAACATCGCCGAAGGCCGCTTCGACCAGCAGAAGCTGTTCGATATCTGGGTGCATTCGCCGGGCCACCGCCGCAACATGCTCGACCCGCGCTTCACCCGCTTCGGCCTCGCTTATGTACGCGACGGCCGCGACAGCACGCTTCGCTACTGGTGCCTTGTGCTCGGCAGATAACTTCCGCCATTTGGTCGGCGGAAGCCTGCCGGACGACCGACCCGTCAGTCTTTGCGGCGGCCGCCGAGCAATTCCTCGATGTCCTGCGCACAAACCGGTTCACTGAAATGGTAGCCTTGCATTTCGTCGCAATTGTTCCTGCGCAGGAAGGCCACCTGATCATCTGTCTCAACGCCCTCGGCAATGACCCTCAGGTTGAGATTTTGCCCTAATGAAATCACCGCGCTGGCCACAGCCTGGTCGTTCTCGTCGGCGGCGAGATCCTTGATGAAGGACTTGTCGATCTTCAGCCGCGCCACGGGAAAGGTCTTGAGCGCGCTGAGGCTGGAATAGCCTGTGCCGAAATCATCGATCGAGATCTGGACACCCAGGCTTTGCAGGGCGTTCATGGTCGCGACGGCGAGCTCGATATCCTGCATGATAAGGCTCTCGGTCACCTCCAGCTCGAGATACCTGGCCTCCAGGCCGCTGTCCTTCAGCGCGCTGACGATGCGATCGATCAGGTTGCGTTCCCTGAATTGCCGCGGCGACACGTTCACGCAAACGGTCAAGGGCGGCAGCCCGGCGTCTTGCCAGGCTTTGTTCTGCCGGCACGCCTCATGCAGAACCCAGTCGCCGATCGGTACGATCAGACCTGTCTCCTCGGCGGTCGGGATGAACGTCGTCGGCATTACCGTGCCAAGCGTTGGATGGTTCCAGCGTATCAGCGCCTCGGCCGCAAAAACCCGACCTGACCGAAGGTCCACCTGCGGCTGGTAGAGCAGCGTGAATTGCGAACGCGCCAAGGCGTTTCGCAACTCTTCCTGAAGCACGAATTTTTCATGCGCCCTGGTGTTGAACTCGGGAGCGTAAAACTGGAAATTGTCGCGACCGAACTCCTTGGCTCGATACATGGCCGCGTCGGCATTTGCCAGCAGCGTATCGGGATCCGTCCCATCCTTGGGATAGTTGGCAATGCCGATGCTGGCCGTCGCCCGCACAAGATGCGCTCCGAGCTGAACCGGCTCGGCGAGTGCCGTCCGGAGCTTTTGCAAGGTCTCGGAGACGAGATCGACGTTCGCCGGCTGATCGAAAAGCACGACGACGAATTCGTCGCCGCCGAGCCGCACGACGGTATCAGTCGCCCTGACGCAGTCGACCATGCGACTTGCGACGATCTTCAGAAGCTCGTCTCCGGCATTGTGGCCGAGCGTGTCGTTGACGAATTTGAAATTGTCCAGATCGATGAACACCACCGTCACCCAGCGATCGTATCGCTGGGCGTACAAGACCGCCTGTGAAAGCCGGTCCTCCAACAAGGCGCGATTGGGAAGCCCGGTCAGCACGTCATGGTTGGCCATGAAGTGGATCCGGTCTTCGGCCTGTTTGCGTTCGATGGCGATCCCGGCGATGCGCGTCGTGAAATCGATCAAGCGGGTCTCGGCCTCGGTCGGTTCGCGCACCGTCATCGAATACATCGCAAAGACGCCAAGCACGACGCCCTGATGCGACAGGATCGGTGTCGACCAGCACGAACGCAAACCGTGCGGCCGCGCGAGTTCGCGATAATCCTGCCAAAGCGGATCCTGCATGATGTCAGCGACGATCACCGGTTCGCGCCGATAGACAGCGGTTCCGCAAGACCCTGCCGTGGGACCGACCGCGGCGCCGTCGACGGCGTCGGTGTAGTCTCTCGCCAGGCTCGGCGCGGCGGCGTGGCGCAAATGGGTGCCATCCTTGTCGAGCAGCAAGACCGAACCGAATATCCCCGCCAGTTGGGATTCGACCAGATGCATGAGCTGCTCGAGCACGTCTTCGAGGGGAGCGCTCTTTGCGATCATCTCGAGGATATGCCCCTGCCCGTCGCGAAGGATTTCGGCCCGCTTGCGCGCAGTGATGTCGCGGGCAATGCCGACGAGGCCGAAAATGTTGTTTTGAACGTTGCGCAACGGCAGCTTCGTCGACAGGAACCATTTGCCGGTGCCTGACGCATCGACGACGAACTCCTCCTCGTCGATCATCGGTTGTCCGTCGCGCATCAGTTGCTGCTCGATGAGGCGAAATTTCTGCGCAAGATCCGGCGCGTGAAGGTCGAAGTCGCTCAGACCGATCATGTCGCTCGTGCTGTCTCGACCGCTGTCGGACGCAATGGCTCGGTTGGCGACGACGAAGCGGCTTTCGGTGTCCTTCACCCACATGTAGTCAGGCACCAGGTCGATCAGCGTCTGCAACGAGATACGCTCGTCGACGACCAAGCGGTTGGCGCTGAGCTCGCTGATGTCCTCGTGCGTGGCCACCCAGCCGCCGTCAGGCATCGGTTGATGGCAGACCTGAATTGTCCGGCCGTCGGCGAGCTCGGCTGTCCAGTTCCCCGAAGCAGTGCCCGAATTGACTGCCCGGGCCAACGCCAGGTAGGCGTCCGCATTCATTGCCGAGGTGCCGACAGCGACGCGCCGCTCCACGATTTCGCGGAGCGCCGCACCCGGCTGCAATTGCTCGGGCGAAAGGCGATAGATTTCCGCATAGCGGCGGTTGCACAGGATCAGCCGTTCATCGGCGTCAAAGAAACAGATGCCTTGCGAGATGTTCTCTATCGCGGTCTGGAACCGCAGTGCCTGGTCCTGAAGTGCCGCAATCGTGGCGCGAAGCTCGCGCTCGAGGGCCTCATATGAGGCAGTCGCCAGTTGTGCCAGCGTCGTCAAATTTGCGGATTCGGGCGCTTCGGCAGTTTGCCTGGATGACTTCGTGGCCAAACACAATTCCTCTCGCTGATGCTTGAGGCAAGCCAAGGAGGCTCACCTTTAACCCAAAAGCGACTGCATATTGGTCCGGATATACTAATGGCAGGTGAACCGGCTCAATGCCAACGCGACCGGCACATGCAACGGCGCCTCGAGCCGGTCGCGGTTGCGGCAAGCCCTGAGGCCTAGTCCATGTGCGCGGCAGGCGCCCCGCTGGCGGGCGGCGCAGCTTTTGGCTTGCGCAGCAGGAAAACAAACGGGACAGCAAGCAGTGTCATCATCATCAGCAGCTTGAAGTCATTGACGTAGGAGATCATCATCGCCTGGATGTTTACCATGCGATCCATCAGCGAAAGCGCCGTCGGATCGCCGCCCGCTGCTGCCGGCGACGCCGCCCAGAGGTTGGGATTGAACGGGTTGACATAGGCCGAGAGCTCAGCGTGGTTAATCTGCGTGTTGCGTACCAGCAGAACCGTCACCACCGACACGCCGATCGACGAGCCAAGATTGCGCACAAGGCTGAACAACGCCGTGGCATCGGTGCGGAAGCGTGCGTCGAGCGTGGCGAAGGCCACGGTGGACAGCGGCACGAACACCGTTCCCATTCCAAGGCCCTGGATGACGCCGGAGCTGAGGATAAGCCAGTTGTCCATCTGCGGCGAGAAGCTGGACATCGTGTAGAGCGACTGCGCGGTCAGCAGAAAGCCGATGACGACGAGGATCCTGGCATCGATCCTGTGCATGATCCGCCCGACGAACAGCATCGCAATCATCGTGCCGACACCGCGCGGCCCCAGGACGACGCCGATGGTGAGGGTCGGATAGCCGAAGATGGTCGACAGCATTGGCGGCAGCAGCGACATGCTCGCCAAGATGAGCACGCCCATGACAAAGATGAACGCCAACCCGGTGACGAAATTGCGATCGAGGAAGATCTTCGGGTCGATAAAGGGGTGCTCCGCCGTCAACGTATGTATGGTGAACACCCAGAAGCCGGTGATGGAAAGACCAAGCTCGATCCATATTTCGATCGAGGAAAACCAGTCGACCTCGCCGCCGCGATCGAGCATCAGCTGCAGCGCGCCGACACCGAGCGAGAGCATGGTGAAGCCGAAGAAATCGAAGCTGCGCACCCGCCGGGCGACGCTGGGAAGATATGCGGCCATGCCGAGGAAGGCGATGATGCCGACCGGCAGGTTGATGAAGAACACCCAGCGCCAGTTGAAATTCTCGGTCAGCCAGCCACCCAGCGTCGGGCCAAGGATCGGTCCCAGCATGATGCCGGCGCCCCAGATGGCCATTGCCTGGCCGTGACGTTCCCTGGGGTTGATGTCGAGCAGGAAGGTCTGCGACAGAGGCACGATGGCCGCGCCGAACACGCCTTGCATCAGCCGGAAGAGAACGATGGTCTCCAGGCTCCAGGCGATGCCGCACAGCATGGAGAAGACCGTGAAGCCGACCACGGCCGTTAGGAACAGCTCCTTGCGGCCGAAGCGATCGGCCAGCCAGCCGGTCACCGGCGTCATGATCGCGGCGGCAACGATGTAGGAGGTCAGCACCCAGTTGATGTTGTCGGGGGAGGCGCCGAGATCGCCGGTCATGGTCGGCAGCGCAACGTTGGCGATCGTCGTGTCGAGCGCCTGCATGATCGTCGCCAGCATGAGCGCAACTGTGATCAGGCCGCGGTGCGGTACTTCGCGAAAGGGTTCTGGGCTGCTCATGACGTAAAACTTCCAGCAGGTAACAAAAACGTGTACATTAGGTTTCCGGACGGCGAGGCCCTCGCTGTAGAGATACCCTCATCGCGGTGGGACGCGAGCATCGATGTGGGGGTTACATCGACTGAGCGTCTCGACAAAGCGGGCGCCTGCCGCCCGGAAACCTGAGGACCGAAGATCCTGCGCGGAGTTGTCTGCTCAGGCGCAGCCCGACCACGCATTCAACTTTTCCTGCGCCTCCCTCGGACCAATCCTGTCACCTGCATCCATCTCGCTGTTTGCTATGCGGCCGCTGTTAGGCCTCCTTACTTGGCCTCGCCTGCCGTGGCGCGGCGGAAAATGCTCGGCAGCCCGCGGGAAACGCCGGTGTCCACCGTGACGGTCGCGCTCATGCCGGTGCGCAGCGCCATCTTGGCGTCGGCATCAGCCAATTCCAGGCGGACCGGAATGCGCTGCGTGACCTTGACCCAGTTGCCGGTGGCGTTCTGCGCGGGCAGCAGCGAGAACTCGGCCCCGGTGCCGGCGCCGATCGCCTTGACGGTGGCTTCGAACGTCTTGCCCGGATAGGTGTCGACCACGATTTCGGCCTTCTGGCCCGGCTTCATGTTTGTGAGCTGGGTTTCCTTGAAATTGGCGTCGACCCAGGTGTCGCCGGTCTCGACCAGCGAAAACAGCGGCGTGCCCGAACCGACATACTGGCCGACCTTGAACGAAGCGGCCTGGCTGACGATGCCGTCGGCAGGCGCCTTGACCGTGGTCTGGACCAGATCGTAGGCCGCCTTGTCGCGTGCGGCGAGCGCCGCCATTACCGTTGGATGCTTGTCGGTCTCGATGTCGGGATTGCCGCCAAGTGCCGCCTTGGCGCTGACGATCCCTTGCTGGGCCACGGCCAGTTGCTGCTTGGCCTTGTCGAGGTCGTTCTTGGCCTCGTCCAGCGACGACTTGGCGTTGATGCCCTTGTGGGCAAGGTCGGCGGCGCGGTCATATTGCGACTGCGCGTACTGGACCTGGCTTTCGTCGGACTTCTCCTGCGCCAGCGCCTGGCTATAGGCCGCACGCAGCTGCTCGACATTGAGCCGCGCGCCCGCCACCGCCGCGTCGGCTTGGGCCAACGCGATCCGGTAGGGCTCGGGATCGATGGCGAACAACACGTCGCCCTGCTTGACAGACTGGTTGTCGAAAATGTCGACCTGAACGATGCGGCCCGCCGCATCGGCGGCTATCGACACCTTGGCCTGCTGCAGATTGGCGTTTTCGGTCTCCTGATAGCGGCCGCCGGTCACCCAGACATAGCTGCCGCCGGCGATCAACGCAGCGGGCAGCACAAACATCAAAAGGAAGCGGCCGGCACGACGCTTCTTCTTCGGCGCCACCGGCGCCGGAGCTACCTGCGCAGCGACCGTTACCGGAGCTGCCGCCGGCTTCGCGGGAGCGTCCATCTCCAGCTTGGCCGCATTCTCATCTACTTTAGCTACCGCGTTCATGCTGCTGCGCCTTCCGTATTCTTCACTTTTTCCGAGGGCGGCGTGTCACCATCTGCAAGATTCTGCACCATTGCCTCCAGCGCCTTGACCAGGACGCGGCGATCTTCCGGCGAAACGCCAACGAGCGATTCCTCATAAACCTCGCCGGCAAGGCTCTTGACGTGGGCATAGGCCGCGTTCGCCTTGGCGGTCGGGAAAATCATGCGCACCCGCCTGTCGGTTGCGTCCGGACGGCGCTCGATCCAGCCGCCCTCCTCCATGCGATCGACAAGACGCGAGACGCTGATCGGCTCGATTTCGAGAAGCTCGGCAAGCCGCGCCTGCGCGACACCCGCCTCCTTGGCGACGCGGACCAGAAGCCGCCATTGCGCCGAAGAAAGGCCAAAACCGCTGGCGCGCGCCTCGAAGCGCTTGCGCATCAGGCGCTGCACGTCGTGGATCAAAAAGCCCAATCTGTCGATGCCATCGGAAACCATGAGCGACATATATAATAAGCGTGCTCACAATTCAAGGAGCCGGATTTGTGCCAGAAGCCGGTAAGTGTGCGTGGCAGTCAGTGCAGGGCGATCGTGGTTAGCAATTTATCACCCGGGCGCTTGTGACGAGTATGCAGAAGATCGGCGTTCAGATGCTCAGACTGTCGATCTCATCCAGGCGGAAAAGGCTTCGATATGCGCTTGTCGGGGGTGATTGGCTACGCTGGCAAGGTAAAAGCCATAGCCTGGCAGAGAGAGATCATGTGCCTTGACCAGCCTGCCAGCTTCGAGTTCGCCACTGACGACCACATCGCTGCAGATAGCGATGCCTTGGCCTGCCGCGACCGCGTCGATCGCGTGCAGCTCTTCGCGGAAACTTAAGTCCCATGCCTGGTTGGCATTGGGGATGCTGGGATCGATCGAGCGTGCGATCGCCAGCCATCGCTGCCAAGTCGGCGCTTCCGGGTCGCGGTTCGTCCAATTGAAATGGATGAGCGGGTATTGCAGCAGATCGGCGGCGCGCTCGATCTGTCGGTCGCCTCCTGCGAACAGCTCCGGGCTGCATACCGGAAAGAATGCGTCCCGAAAAATTTCCTGCGCGGGAACATCCCGCGGCATCCTGCGCGCATAGCGGATCGCGACGTCGGCGTCACCGGCTCGCAGGTCCAGAACGGCGTCTGTCCCGATGATCTCCAGTGGAATGTTCGGATGCTGTTCGCGCCACTTCGACAGGCGCGGAACCAGCCATCGGCTGGCAAATGCATTTGGGCTCGTCACGCGCAACGGGCGTTGGCCAACACCGGCCGAGGCTGATGCTATTGCCGCAGCGAAAGCGTCGAAGCCGCTGCAAATTACCGGGAATAGCCGTTCGCCCACGCCTGTGAGCACGAGCGGTCGTGGGCGCCGCCGGAACAGCAGTTGCCCACAGACCTCCTCCAGCAATCGAATCTGGTGGCTGATGGCCGTTGGCGTCACTCCGAGTTCCGTCGCGGCCTTCCTGAAGCTCATCAGCCTGGCAGCGGCTTCGAAGGCGCGAAGCGACCCGAGCGGCGGAAGTTTTCTCATCCAGGCAGTTTAGATGAATTTAGCTCATCCAGCGACTGAGATATTCGATTTTGCAGCGAATGGCGCGGCATGAGATCATTATGATCCGACACATGTCGGTGAACGAAAGCGGCCTGTCCAACCGTGCCGGATCACGAAGGGTGTCCCTCGATGAGCATGTTCAAGCTTATAGACGGTTCCGAACCGACGTTGCAGGCGCCAGATATCGCCCGGCTCAGGCAGGCGATTCGCGGCGATCTGATCCTTCCGGGCGACCCTGGCTATGACCAGGCGCGCAGAGTTTGGAATGGCATGGTCGATAAGAGGCCGGCGGCTGTCTTCTATTGCGCCGAATCCAGCGATGTCGTCACGGCCGTCAACTTCGCCCGATCGCAAGGCTTCCTCGTCGCCGTCCGCGGCGGTGGCCATAACGTCGCCGGCAGTTCGGTATGCGACGGCGGCGTGGTGATCGATGTGTCACGCATGAAGCGGATCGAAGTCGACCCGATCCGCCGTGTTGCGCGCGCAGAAGCCGGCTTGAACCTGGGCGAGTTCGACGCAGCCACACAGGTCCATGGTCTTGCGACGACCATGGGTGTCAACGCGGATACCGGCATAGCCGGACTGACACTCGGCGGCGGGTTCGGCAAGCTTGGCCGCAAACATGGACTGAGCTGCGACAACCTTGTCGCTGTCGAAATCGTGACGGCCGACGGCCGGTTGCTCACGGCAAACGCGGCCGAAAATGCAGATTTGTTCTGGGGCATTCGGGGCGGCGGCGGCAATTTCGGAATAGTCACGACTTTCGAATACAAGCTCCATCCCGTGGGTCCGCTCCTCATCGCGGGATCGATGCTATACCGCTACGAAGAGGCACGCGAAGCGATGCGGTTCTACCGTGCGTTCTCGAGCGGCGCCCCGGATGAGCTGAGCCTGGATGCAGCACTTGTCACGGCGCCCTCGGGCGAGCGCTTCTTCAGCATATCGGCGTGCTACATCGGCCCACTCGACGAGGGCCAGCAAATCATTCAACCTCTGAGAGAGTATGGCACGCCGGTTGAGCGCCGGATTGCTCCTGTCCCCTATCTTCAAATCCAATCGGCCGGGGACAGCCTCTTTCCGCGCGGGCGGCGCTACTACTGGAAGGCGCAGTTCATGCGCGAAATCACAGATCAGGCGATCGATACCATGCTTGCGGCTTACATGACTGCACCCAGCGAATCGCTTCTGGTCCTGCAGCAGGTTGGCGGCGCCATCTCGCGAGTACCGATGGACGGAACGCCCTACGCCAACCGGGATGCACTTTACGATTGCTTCCCGATATCGATCTGGGACAATCCGTCTGACGACGAAACGCACGTCCGATGGGCGCGTGACCTGTGGGATGCAATGAGACCGTTCTCGACCGGCGGCGTCTATGCCAATAATCTCGGCGACGAGGGCACTGATCGGGTTCTGGCAGCTTACGGCGAGAATTATCCGAAGTTGGCCGCACTAAAAAACAAGTATGATCCTACCAATTTCTTTCGCTTGAACCAAAACATTAAGCCTACGACCTGAGCGACCGCCGCAGGCCGATGCCCGAAATTCTGCAGCGCTGCTACAACTCCAGATCCCAGTTCTGGCCGACCAGATCCTTGCCGAAGGAATGGTGGCGCTCCTCGTTGGTCAATCTAAAGCCCGCAGCCTCATAGATGTGGCGGGCGGCGGCGAGCACGTCGTTGGTCCACAGCGTCAGTGTCCTGTAACCCGTGGCGCGGCAAAAGCCGACACATTCCTCGACCAGCCGCTTGCCGATGCCGAGGCCGCGCGCCGACGGCTCGACATAGAGCAGACGCAACTTCGCCACCTCGTCCGACTGGCGCACGACGAAGACCGAGCCGACGACCTCCCCTTCCCGCTCGGCGATCCAGCTGCGTTCCCATTTCGGATCGAAGGATTTGACGAAGGCACCGAGGATTTCGGCGACCAGCGCTTCATAGGTTTCGTCCCAGCCATATTCCTGCGCGTAGAGCAGGCCCTGGCGATGGATGATCCAGCCGATGTCGCCGACCTGCAGAGGCCGCAGCATATAGGGAATTTTGGGCTCGGCGCTTCCGCCCAGCAGGCGCTGCACCGTCTGCATGGCCCTGACCAGCCTGTCCTGTTCGGGAACTGGAAGCCGGTCGAGCAATGCCGCGACCTGGTCGTGCGAGCCCTGGTTCAGCGGCGCGAAGGCCTGCCGCCCGGCCTTGGTCAGCGCGATCGACGAGCTCCGCGCATCCGCCTCGATCGTGGCGCGCTCGACCAGATCACGCTCCTCGAACTTCTTCAGCAGCCGGCTGAGATAACCGGCATCGAGGCCGAGGTCGCGCGCAAGGTCGGTGGCGGTCAGGCCATCGCGATGCGCCAGCTCATAGAGCACCCGCGCCTCGGTCAGCGAGAAGGTGCTTTTCAGCAGCCCTTCGTCGAGCAGCCCGATCTGGCGGGTGTAGAAGCGGTTGAAGGCTCGCACGGCGTCGATCCGCTCCTTGCCTGGGTGATGATGAATGGTCATGGCATCCTCATGTCGGCAAGATCAGCCATTTAGTTGACTTAGTCAAGTATCCGTTTGAAGCAATTGTCCTGATGATGCCCAGCGGGCGCCTTGACTCGCGCGAGCTGCCAGCCTATTTCAGCGCCACGTTAGCACTCCCCCAAGATGAGTGCTAACCACATGTCCGGCGCCGCCGGACGGAGGAACTGTTCTCACCATTCTCATCGAGGAATAAAAAATGGCAAAGTCGAAGTTCCGCCCGCTTCATGACCGCGTGGTCGTTCGTCGGGTCGAATCCGAATCCAAGACCGCGGGCGGGATCATCATCCCCGATACGGCTAAGGAAAAGCCGCAGGAAGGCGAGATCATCGCCGTCGGTTCCGGCGCCCGCGACGAAGCCGGCAAGCTCGTCCCGCTGGACGTCAAGGCCGGCGACCGCATCCTGTTCGGCAAGTGGTCGGGCACCGAAGTCAAGCTCAATGGCGAAGACCTTCTGATCATGAAGGAATCCGACATTATGGGCATCATCGGCTGAATATCGGCCTCACCCTCACTTAAATCTTCGGGCTCAATTCAAGCCCCTGCCAGGAGCTAAAAATGGCTGCCAAAGACGTAAAGTTCTCCCGCGACGCTCGTGAGCGCATGCTGCGCGGCGTCAACATCCTCGCCGACGCGGTGAAGGTCACGCTCGGCCCCAAAGGCCGCAACGTCGTCATCGACAAGTCGTTCGGCGCACCGCGCATCACCAAGGACGGCGTCACTGTCGCCAAGGAAATCGAGCTTGAAGACAAGTTCGAAAACATGGGCGCGCAGATGGTGCGCGAAGTTGCTTCGAAGACCAACGACATCGCCGGCGACGGCACCACGACCGCGACCGTTCTGGCACAGTCGATCGTCCAGGAAGGCCACAAGGCGGTTGCCGCCGGCATGAACCCGATGGACCTCAAGCGCGGCATCGACCTCGCCGTCGCCGACGTCGTCGCGACGCTGATCAAGAACGCCAAGAAGATCAAGACCTCGGAAGAGGTTGCCCAGGTCGGCACCATCGCCGGCAATGGCGATGTTTCGGTCGGCTCGATGATCGCGGAAGCGATGCAGAAGGTCGGCAATGAGGGCGTCATCACCGTCGAGGAAGCCAAGACCGCCGAGACCGAGCTTGAAGTCGTCGAAGGCATGCAGTTCGACCGCGGCTATCTCTCGCCCTACTTCGTCACCAACGCCGAGAAGATGGTTGCGGATCTGGAAGACGCCTACATCCTTCTCCACGAGAAGAAGCTCTCCAACCTGCAAGCCATGCTGCCGATCCTCGAGGCTGTCGTGCAGACCTCGAAGCCGCTGGTCATCATCTCGGAAGACGTCGAAGGCGAGGCCCTGGCCACGCTGGTCGTCAATAAGCTGCGTGGCGGCCTGAAGATCGCTGCCGTCAAGGCGCCGGGCTTCGGTGATCGCCGCAAGGCCATGCTGGAAGACATCGCCATTCTCACCGGTGGCCAGGTCATCTCCGAAGACCTCGGCATCAAGCTCGAGAATGTCGGCCTGAACATGCTCGGCCGCGCCAAGAAGGTGTCGATCTCCAAGGAGAACACCACGATCGTCGACGGCGCCGGCAAGAAGGCCGAGATCCAGGGCCGCGTCGCCCAGATCAAGCAGCAGATCGAGGAGACCACCTCGGACTACGACAAGGAGAAGCTGCAGGAACGTCTCGCCAAGCTGGCGGGCGGCGTTGCCGTCATCCGCGTCGGCGGTGCGACCGAAGTGGAAGTCAAGGAAAAGAAGGACCGCGTCGATGACGCCCTCAACGCGACCCGCGCGGCCGTCGAAGAAGGCATCGTTCCCGGCGGCGGCGTCGCACTGCTGCGCGCTTCGCTGAGCATCAAGGCAACCGGCGCCAACTCCGACCAGACCGCGGGCATCAGCATCGTGCGTCGCGCGCTGCAGGCTCCGGCCCGTCAGATCGCGGCCAACGCCGGTGCGGAAGCATCGATCGTTGCCGGCAAGATCCTTGAGAACAAGGGCGCGACCTTCGGCTACAACGCCCAGACCGGCGAATATGGCGACATGATCGCCATGGGTATCGTCGATCCGGTCAAGGTTGTGCGCACGGCTCTGCAGGACGCGGCCTCGGTCGCCGGCCTGCTGGTCACCACTGAAGCCATGATCGCCGAGGCTCCGAAGAAGGAGTCGGCTGGCGGCGGCATGCCTGGCGGCATGGGCGGCGGCGGCATGGGCGGCATGGGCGGCATGGACTTCTAATCCAATCCATCAGCCTTCAGATACGGAAAGGGCGGCCGAGAGGTCGCCCTTTTTCTTGATGTGGCGGGATTGAGAGGCGGTCCGATTCCAAAGCAAGCGGAAGCATACCCTCACCGTCGCATCTCTTCGGCGTCGGCGCAGAACGTGAATCGCCGAGCTGGAGTGTCGGCACTTCGGCAGGGCTCCGCGCTGCCCTCGATGCCGTGGAAGCGCGAAACGTCAATGCGCCGTGACGGCGATCTCTTTCGCCGGCAATGCCCCCTCAATCAGCGCCGCGACTTCATCGGCTACCGCCAGCACCGGGGCGCGGTCGCGGGTGGCGCGTGCGATCACCATCAGCCCTTCCAGCGATGATTCGACCAGCAGCGCCAGCGCATGCGCGCGGCGCTCGGGCACCCCTGCCCTGACGAAGGCGGCCCTGAGCAGGCCTATCCATTGCTCGAAAGCCGAGCGGCACAACTCGGCCAACTCCGGCATGTCGTTCGGCGAGTCCAACACCACGGGCGCGATCGGGCAACCGAGCGTGAACTGGTTGTCCTCCAACATGCGGGCGACCGACTGGTAAATGTGGTGGACGGCCACAGCCGGATCCTTTTCGGCGGCGAGTGCGGCGTCCAGTCTCTGCGTCACCTCGTCGACGCTGTCGCGCGTCACCTCGATGACCAATTGGTCCTTGCCGCCCGGAAAGTGGAAGTAGAGGGAACCTCTAGGCGCACCGGAGGCGCTCAATATGTCGTTGAGCGACGTGCCGTGGTAACCGCGCTGCCTCAGCAGCCGCGCCGTCGTCTCGAGTATGCGGGTGCGGGTGTCGTTCGCCATGTCAACCTCTGTCAGGAGTGAGCATTATAGGCCTTGCCTCGAATATGACAACCGGTCTACATAATATGTAGATCAGTCTACATATCAGCGAGAGGCCTATGCGCAGTTATCGTCTTGAAGGAACGAGCGGGACCAAGTGCCTGGTGATGCGCGACGAGGCGCAGCCGACGCCGAAGCCGCACGAGATCGTCGTGCGTGTCCGCGCCACCTCGCTCAACCGCCGCGATACGATGATCCTCAACGGCACCTACCCGCTGGCGCCGCGCCAAGGCGTTTTCCCGCTGAGCGACGGTGCCGGCGAAGTCGTTGCGGTCGGCGATGCTGTCACCCGCTTTGCCGTCGGCGACCGCATCACCGGCAGTTATTTTGCGTGCTGGATCGACGGCCGCATCAATGCCGGACTATCGACCAGCTTGGCTGCACGCTGGACGGGATGCTGACCGAATACGCGGTGCTCGACGAGCAATGGGCGGTGCGGCTTCCCGATCATCTCGACTGGCATCAAGCGGCGACACTGACCTGCGCCGGCCTGACCGCCTGGAATGCCGTGACGGCGGCCGAGATGCCGAAGCCCGGCCAATGGGTTCTGGTCATCGGTTCAGGTGGCGTCGCGCTGTTTGCGCTGCAATTCGCCAAGCTGCTCGGCTGCCGTGTCGTGGCCGTCACCTCGCGCAGCGAGAAGCTGGACCGGCTGCGGGCGCTGGGGGCCGACCTCGTCGTCTCGACCGCCGACATGCCGGAATGGGGTGCTGCGGTGAGCGAGAAGACCGGCGGCATCGACCTGGTCGTCGAGACCGGCGGCCCGCCGACCTTCGCGCAATCGATGATCGCCTGCGCCCTTTACGGGCGCATCGTGCTTCTCACCATACAGGATCCGAAAGGCGGGACGGTGCAGATCCCCGGCGCGGTCTACCAGCGCAGCCTCGCCACCATCAACCGCCTGTTCGTCGGCAATCGCACCAACCTCGAAGCGATGCTGCGCGCCATCTCCGTGCATCGGCTTAAGCCCGTCATCGACAAGGTGTTCGCCTTCGACGAGGTCAAAAACGCCTACCGCTATTTCCAGCAAGGCGACGTCTTCGGGAAAGTGGTCGTCAACGGCGCCTGACTGGTTCGCCCCAGAATCTGATCGAGCCCCTCAAACTAAAAGGAAAGACTCAATGACCATTCGTGAAGCAGAGGCTCAATGGCAGGGATCGTTGAAAGAAGGCTCGGGCCGGCTGAGGCTCGGCAGCGGCGTGTTCGAAGGCGCCTACTCCTTCCCGTCGCGTTTCGAGAACGGTCCCGGCACCAACCCGGAGGAATTGATTGCGGCGGCGCATGCCGGCTGCTTCTCGATGGCGCTGAGCGCCATCCTCCGCCGCGAAGGTTACACTCCCGCCCGTATCCACACGATCGCGAAAGCGCATCTCGGCGCCACCGCGGCCGGACCGACGCTGACCCGCATCGAGCTGGAGGCGGAGGCGAGCGTCGCCGGCCTGGCGGCGGGGGATTTCGAGCGGCTGGCGCAGACGGCCAAGGAGAGCTGCCTCGTGTCGCGGGCGCTGGCCGGCATCGCCGTGATCACGCTCAAGGCCCGCCTCGTCGAAACCGCTACTGATCACTGAAGGGAAGGAATATCCAATGACACAGGAACTCGTCATCGACATCGCCGCGGCCAAACGCTCCGCCGAGACGGCCGAGATCATGCGGCGCTACAACAACGTCTTCCAGCGCCACGACCCGTCAGCGCTCGACGATCTGGTGGCGGAAGATTGCGTGATCGAGAACACCACGCCGGCCCCGGACGGCGCCCGCCGCATCGGCAAGGGCGCCTGCGTCGAACTGTGGTCGGCGATTGCGACCGGACCCGGCACGCGCTTCGACATCGAAGAAACCTTCGTCGCCGGCGACCGGGCGACGATCCGCTGGCGCTACTGGATGGCCGACGGCAATTCGCTGCGCGGCGTCAACCTGATGAGCGTTGCGGACGGGCGGATCGTCGAGGCCATGGGCTACGTGAAGGGATAGCGCTTGGCGCGACAAGCTGCATTCAGCCAAGCTGCATTCAGTGAGGCCGCGCTCAGGCCCAGCCCGGAATCCCCAAAGTTTAGGATTCCGGGCAGGTCGTGGTTACCGCACGATTTTGTGAAGCTTCACGAAGGTCTTGGGACTGCGCTGGATCGTCTGGAAGATCACGCAGTAGCGATCGGTGAGCTCGAGCAGGTCAGTCAGCCGGTCTTGCGCAACGTCGGTCTCGATGTCGAACCGCAGGCGGATCTCCTTGAAGCCGACCGGCACACCTTCGGTGACGCCGAGCGTGCCGCGAAGATCGACGTCGCCCTCGGCGGAGATTTCGGCCGACTTGATCGGAATTTCGAGGACGGCGGCCGCCGCCCTCATCGAGACGCCGGCGCATGCGATAAGGGCTTCCAGCAGCATATCGCCGGAACAAAGCTCCTGTCCGCTGCCCCCGGCCTTCGGATGGATGCCCGCCAGCGCGAGCCCACGTCCTGTCTCGACCTTGCAGGTGACCTTGGAGTCGTCGGCACTGCCCTTGGCCTTCAGCGTAAGAAATGCCGCGCGCGCATCCTTGCGATATAGATCCTTGATCGGCTCCTGCGTGGCGCGAAATGTCGTGATGTCCATGCATGTTCTCCAGTCGTGAGATGTGGCTGTTCGAAATCATGTGTCATTGCCGGGTTACTCCGGCACGCTCACGCCCGAGCCCCCGAGTTCAGCGGGGAAGTCCTTCAGCTTCGGCAATCCGTCCTTCATCGGCAGGACCGTCTCGGCGTAGTTGACGTGAACCCCCGGCGTGAACTTCACCGTCGGTATCGTGGCCGCATAGACGTCGACCAGTCCGAGCGGCGGATGATCGGTCATCACATGGCCGCCGCACTTCGTGCAGAACTGACGGTCGCTCATGTTTGACTTCCCGAAGCCGGACAGGAACTCCTCGCCCTTGGTGACCTTGACGTTTTCCGGCTTCCACAGCGTGAAGGCGTTCACGGGAGACGCCGACCACGAACGACAGGAACTGCAATGGCAGTAGCCCATCGCCTCGGCCGCTCCGTGCACTTCGATTTCCACGGCGCCGCAAAAACACCCGCCCTTATGTACCGTCATGACTTAGATCCTCATTTTTCTTGAGTTCGACTGCGCTCAGCACCTGATTTGAGACAGAGCTCAGCACCGACGAGTTTAAAGCTTCCGGCAATGAACGGAATGACGGGGCGTCCGCCTCACTTGACAGCGCGTCCGGAACTCGAAAGGGATGTCGCGCCGGGTTGCCGCGCAACTTACGGGACATGGATGGAATGGCCGGGGACGCTCTGTCTGACCTCTTGAAAAAGGTGCGTCTCACCGGCGCGACGTTTTTCGACATCAGGGCCCAGGATCCATGGGCCGTCTGCTCGCCTGCCCCGTCATCGATACTGCCGAAGATCCTTCCCGGCGCGGACCACCTGATTTCCTATCATGTGGTGACGGCCGGCCGTTGCTTTGCTCGCATCGTGGGCAAGGAGGCGATCGCGGTGGAGGCCGGCGAAGTCGTGGTCTTCACCCACAGCGACCCGCACATCATGTCGAGCAGTCCCGAGCTCGCGGCCGATCCTCCGACCGCCGATGTCCTGGAGATCGCGTCCGCCAGCAAAATGCCGTTCCACATCAACTATGTCAGCGACGGGTCGATCTCGGCTAGGCTCGTTTGCGGTTATCTTGCCTGCGACGCACAGCCGTTCAATCCGCTGCTGGATGCATTGCCCCCGGTGATCAAGGCCGGGGACGTGAAAGGCGATGCCGGCTGGCTTGGTCAGTTCATCAGATTGGCAGTCTCGGAAGTGGCGGAAAAGCGGGCTGGCAGCGAGACCGTGCTCACCAAGCTCAGCGAGGTCATGTTCGTCGACGTCCTGCGCCGCTATGTGGAGTCGCTTCCACCGCAACACACCGGCTGGCTGGCCGGCCTGCGCGACCCGCACCTGCGCAAGGCGCTGGCGCTGATCCACGATCGGCCCGAGCACAATTGGACCGTGGAGGTGCTGGCGAAGGAGGCTGCGCTGTCGCGCACCGTGCTCGCCGAGCGTTTCACCAGGCTCGTCGGGATGCCGCCGGTGCACTATCTCGCCAAATGGCGGATGCAGATTGCCTCGGAACTGCTCAGCACCGGCAACAGCAACGTCGCAAACATAGCGGCGGAAATCGGCTACGAGTCCGAGGCGGCGTTCAGCCGTGCCTTCAAGAAGATGATCGGCGTCCCCCCGTCGGCCTGGCGGCTGGGTGTTCGCGCTGCGCCCGGTTTCGGAGGCGACGAGGCTTCCGAAACCGAAGGCGGACCCGCCGATCCGCAGCGGTAAGAGCAATTCCAGGAAAGGTGCGAAACGGTTTTCCGTCCGGAATTGCGTCAAAACAAAGAGATTTACCGGTCTGCCAGCGCCAGTTTGGCGCCGAGCATGACAAAGGCTCCGGCGAAGGTGCGGCGCATCCAGGTCAGCACCTTTGGCCGCGACACGACATGGCTGCGGATCGACGCTGCGAAAATGCCGTAGCCGACAAAGACCACGAAGGTGAGCAGCATGAAGACGCTGCTGAGCTCCAGCATCTTCGACAGCGCATGCGATTCGGTGGTGCTGACGAATTGCGGCAGGAAGGCAAAGAAGAAGATCGACAGCTTCGGATTGAGGATGTTGATGAGGATGCCCGAAGTGATCACTTTGCCGGCCGAGCGCGGCGCGACATTTTCGTCGACACTCAGGCCGCCCTTCTCCCTCAGAGTGTTCCAGGCCATGTAGAGCAGGTAGGCGACGCCGAGATATTTCAGCGTCTCGAAGGCGACGGCGCTGGTATGCAGCAGAGCCGCGAGGCCGGTGATGGCGGCCGCCATATGCGGAATGATGCCGAGCGTGCAGCCGAAAGCAGCAATGACGCTGGCGCGCGCACCACGCGAAAGCCCGGCGCTCAGCGTATAGAGAACGCCAGTGCCGGGCGAAGCCACGACAATCAGCGACGTCAACAAGAATTCGATGCTCACGGACGGTCTCCCGGCTTTGCCCCTGCCGCCGGCAGCGTAATCAGCGAAACGTGCGGGCACAAGCCAGCCTGAGAGCCTATCCGCATTCAGATCATGCTGTTGGCGTGCAGCTTGCTATCGGCAATAGGCTGCCGAACTTCCCAGTGTTCGACGAGCTTGCTGTCCTTCAGCCTGAAAATGTCGACAATGGCCAAGCCTTCCTCCTCCGGTTCGCGTTTTGCGTGCATGTGCACGATGACGAAATCCCCTTCGGCAAAAATCCGCTTCACCTCTCCCTTCACGAGGGGAAATGACTGTTTGAGCTGCTGCAGATAGGCTTTGAAGCCGTCCGCACCATCCGCAATGTTCGGATTGTGTTGGATGTAGCGTTCGCCAAAATGCATCGAAGCAGCTTCGATGTTGCCCTGGTTTACTGCTTTGTCGATGAAGTCCAGGACGATCGTCTTGTTGGTCTCGAGCGAACTATGAATCTTGGCTGAAAGTGGATTTGATGGTTCGTCACGCATGTTTTGCTCCGTCAGGTACCTGCTTCTGCCCGGTGTGGACAGGAGCGTCCGCACGCGACATTGCCAACATAATCTGTCGCGATTGTGAGATGGTCGATACGCAATTCCGCTAGATTCTTATCCAATCGTCTAATAGCGTCGTCCTATTCATCGTTGGAGGATGGTTCTCATGGACGCCTTGTCCGAAGTTCTTGCTTCGCTGAGATTTGGCAGCGCCATGATCGGCAGCGCGACCCTGCATCGGCCATGGGGTATTTCGGTCGATCCGACAAGGAATGCCGCGATCCACGTCATACAGAACGGCGAATGCTGGCTGCGGCTAGCCGGTGAAAAGGAGCCGGTCCGCTTAGGCGAGGGTGACGTCATCCTTGTCGCGAGCGGAGTGGGACATGCTCTTTGTAATCCGTTGGATGCGCCGACGGCATCGATATCCGCCGTCCTTTCCGCGAATCGGAGCGGAGCGGAACCGAAAAGCGAAAGCGGCGCGACAACTCTTCTTTGTGCGAGATATTCACTCGACGGCGTCGGGCCATACCCGATGGTTTCGCTGCTTCCTCCGCTGATCCATTTGACCCGAAATCAGATAGGCACCAGTGAGCCGCTGCGGCTCGTCCTGGAACTTCTGCAGGTCGAAGCGAAAGGCGATCTCGGCGGCCACGACATTGTCGCCCCACGCCTTCTCGACAGCACGTTGATCTTCTTGTTGCGTGCCTGGATCGAACATCAGCCACTCGGAACAGGGGGATGGTTTGGCGCCTTGCGCGATAAAGGCATTGCGCAGGCTTTGCGCCTGATTCACGAGCGGCCGGGCAATCCCTGGACTATCGCTTCCCTTGCCAGCGGCGCAGCACAGTCCCGAGCCACCTTCGCGCGTCGCTTCGCTCAACTGGTAGGACAGCCGCCGCTGTCCTATGTGACCCGGTGGCGGATGAACCTTGCCGCCAAGGCTCTGCGGGAAACGAACCAGAACATTGGCGAGATCGGGCGCGCCGTCGGATATGAATCGGTGCCGTCGTTCTCGCAGGCATTCAAACGGCTGACCGGACGATCGCCCGGCCTCTACCGCAGCGACTTTCGCTCATCTGACTGAGGAAATTCAAACTGGGACGCCAGCCCGGGGGCCGCGATCACAGCGTCGGCAGCCCATGTGCCTTGCGGGCTATCAGGCAGTCGTCATCGCCCGGCATGCAGGCGCGGCAGACGTCGGGACGGATGTCGTAGATGCCGCAGGCGGTCGACTTGCCGACCTCGCCGCACAGTGCCGAACAGCGCGCGCCGTCGCAGCGCATGCCGGCTTCGTCGGCAGCCACGTATTTTTGCGGGATAAGCTCGAGCTGCGCGTCATCCTCGGTGGAGAAGCGCGGCCATCTGGACGAGTAGGCGCAGCAGGCGCCACAGGTCTGGCAATCGAAGGCAACCGGGTCGGCGCCCTCTTGCGGCGACGAAAAATCCCCTGCGACCGCCAAGGCAAGCAGCCTTGGCGCAGATTTCCGGCCGGCATTTTGCTGCAAGGGGCGCTATTTCTTCTTCGGCTTGCGCGGCGGTGCTTCGGCCGGCGACCTGAACAGATCGGTGCCCGCTTCGGCGGCTTCACCGGTTTTTGGCGCGGCGGCCGGCTTGGCCGGCTTCACGGCGGCAACAGGCGCTGCCGGCTGGCCCTTGGCGGAAAACTTGATTGCCATATCAATCCTCGTCAGAGAAACGCGATGATGGCGCATTCGGATTGCGAAGGCGGCCGATGAGCGCCGAAACGGCCGTGATGTTCATTTCTTCGGGCGACCAGTTCCTGGCTTCCTCGATGTGCCGGGGCGCCAGCTCGCGATGCGTGCTGCCGCTGTAGGCGGCATCCTGAAAGGTCACGCGCTCTTGGGTCTTGGCGTTTTCCCGGACGTATTCGATCAGATAATTGGGGCATTCGGCACGACCGCGCACGCCGAGCCGCACCTGGGCATCGCCGTGGACACGCCTGCAGCGCTCGAGCTTTTCGAGCACGCGCCGGACATATTCGACCGGCTTGTCTAGTTCGCCCACGACATCGGCGATGGTCGAATCTGCGGCGATAGCCTTTTGAGGCACGCGTTTGGTGGCCATCAGCGTTTGCCTGCGCGTTTCGGCGAGGCCGCGAGCGCAACCGCTGCTGCCATGTCGTCGGCTTCCTTTTCCAGGCGCAGTTCGCGCAGCCGCGCGGTCTTGGCTTCGCGGGCCTGGCTGACGGCATCCCGTTCGGAATTGATGCGGTCGAGCGACATCGACTGGGTCCGCGTCTTGCTGAAGATGGATTCGGCCTGGTCGCGGGGTTTTTTTGAAGTTTCGGTCAAGGTCTTTCTCCCGGTTCGGAGCGCGCCGCCGAAAAGGTGGCGAGACTGGTCTTTCGGCCAGGATCCCGCACAAAGCAATACGGCAGCCGGTTTCAAATTGCTGAAACGTCCTTAGCACGTCCGGGCCGTCGAGCAGCGCTCTTTCGCCGGTCGAAGCGCAAAAATGAAAAAGGCCAGGCACCGCCTGACCTTCCATGAGAGCGCCTGCGCATCCCGTGAGACGCGCAAAGCAACGTTCTTCTCATGCGCATGAGCGGGACTTAACCTCCCCGCCACCATGCGCTGGAATTTGCCATTCACCGGTGCCAGTACATCCGTGGTCACCGGTGAGGCTGAATTCCGTCTTAGGCCGCCTTCAACTGATCGGCGGACATCTTGCCCGACTTGTTGTCGCGGACCATCTCGTAGCCAAGCTTCTGGCCCTCGACGATGTCGCGCATTCCGGCGCGCTCGACAGCTGAGATGTGGACAAAAACGTCGGCAGAACCGTCGTCAGGCTGAATAAAACCAAAACCCTTGGTGGCGTTGAACCATTTAACTGTGCCTGTGCTCATAACGAACCCTTTCCATGGCAAATATTCATTCGCCGTCATGCGGATGCATAACAACGTTTGTCTCGATTTTGATGGGGAAGTTCGTCAAAGGCGCGCCTCGGCGCGCGGATAACAAAAGTCGGTCAAACAAACATCGACAAAATTCTTGTAGACTTCTTTGCGCGCTGTGTCAATTTTTTTGATTTGTCGGTGGTGTCTCAGTTTGAAATTTGACGCCTCTCTTGCCGTGTTGCGACGCTCTGTCCTATACGTTCGCCGTATGAGTGAGCAACCAGACGAAACGAACGACCTTGTGAATTCGCTCCTGCGACAGGCGGCGGAAGCGCGGGTAATTGCGGTAACTGCTATGATCCGCGCTCTGACAATGGGTGACCCGGAAATATGGGAACCAACGCCTGAGAAGATCGCCGAATACAAAGCGGAGCTAGCTGAGGCAGAAGCCGAGTTGGCGGACTTGAACAATGCCGACCGGACCTAAAGGCCAGAAGCGCCCGGCCGACGTAATCGGCAATGCAGTCCGCATCAACTTCATTCACATTTATAAGACGCCTAAGACTTCGCCAGCCATGGGGGCAGTCCGAGGCGCTTCGGTCAATGGCCGATCTTTGCGAGAAGATGGACGCCGTTGCGCCGAAGCCGGGTCGCGCGGGCCCATACAAGAAGAACACCGGCGAAGTCTAGAGGCAGGATGCTGACTTGGACCACTCTTAATTCACTGGGGGAAAACGATCTCCTCTATCGTGGCGCGGTGTTCCGCTTCCGCGCTCGAACTCCAGTAGAGGAAATCCGAGAGTACATGCTGTTTAATACGTTTGAGGCATCGGGTCTGGGTCTTGTACGGTGCAGCGGCTATGACGCAGGCCACGTGCTCGTTTACCTGCCAAAAGAAGCGAAGGCAGAAGGCGCGGTGGCAATATCGCCCAAATGGCTCGCCTCGCATTGGCGCGAATGGATCGGTCATTCTATTCCAAGCCAAGTTTGGGTATCCAAAGAGGCGCAAGAGTCGCCGGAGCGGCTGCCAGACGAGTGATGCCCTTTGACATGTCGGGCAGCCTTCCGCCCAATCCTGAAAATTCAGAGTGAGACACTACCGATTTGTCACACTCGCCGGGGGCGCCGCGACTGCCTGTGCAAGCACATTGGAGAGCGAAAGCCGGGCGAGCCGAAGCCACTTAGCCGGGAACCATTTCGGCGCCAGGGCATTTTTTCTGTGTCGAAAGCCGTTCTCGAAAGAGCGATCTTGAGAAAAGGTGGACGACAAACAGGACGCCCCCCGCGCAGATAAAAGGCACGAGGGGCGTTCCTGTGCGATGCGACCATTCGCGCCGCTGCCCCCTGCTCCTCACAGCATGCCGCGGCTGAGCCCGCCATCCACCGGCAACGCCACGCCGGTGACATAGGCCGCGGCGTCGCTGGCCAGGAGTGCGGCAACTGCGCCGAATTCGGCGGGAGTGCCGTAGCGCTTTGCCGGGATTTCGGCCTGACTCTCGGCGGCGACCACGGCAGCGTCGACACCCCTGTCGGCGGCGTCCATGGCGTCGAACTGTTTCGTCCGGTCCGTCGCAAAACGGCCCGGCAGCAACAGGTTGATGGTGACGCCGTCCGCCGCCACTTCGCCGGCCAGGGTCTTGGCCCAGCCGGCGAGCGACGCGATGCGCATCTGGCTCAGCACCATGCTGGTGAACTGCTTCTCCCAGACGCTCGCATCGAAGACGCTGGCCGCGAAGGGCGGCGGGCCGCCGCCGTTGAGCAGGACGATGTCGATCCGCTGATGCTCGTCCTCGACGGCATGGATCAGCCGGGAGACGCTGTCGTGGTCGGAGAGGTCGGCGCTGAAGGTCGAGCAGATGTGGCCGGCGGCCTCGATCGCGCGCCGCGCCGCATCCAGGGTCTCCTCCCCTCGTCCGACCAGGATGATCTCGGCGCCTTTCGCCGCGAGCGCTTCGGCAACGCCGAAACCGAGGCCCTTGCCTCCGCCGAGAACAAGCGCCCTCCGTCCCACAAGATTTGTACTTATCAAGCCAAGCCTCCTCCTGGTTCGACTGCGCAGCCTCGGGTCAGGCCTGAGGGCATGCTTTGGGCGTGCATCAGCGGACATGCACGATAGCGTCGGCTTCGACCGGAACATTGGCCGGCAAGCCGGCCCTGCCGAGCGAGCAGCGGGCGTGCTCGCCACGCTCGCCGAAAACATGGAGCAGAAATTCGGATGCTCCGTTGCCGACCTCCGAATAGGCCGAAAAGCCGGCCGCCGCATTCACATAGACGGTCAGCTTGGCGAATTTCACGACGCGGTCGAGATTGCCGTCCAGTTCCTTGTCCAGCCAATAGACGATGTTGGCCGCGCAGAGCTGGGCGGCGTTCCGCGCAGCAGCCAGATCGATCTCTCTGCCGACCTGGCCGATCGCGGCGATCTCCTGCCCGATCTCGGGGATCTGACCGGAGACATGTCGGCGACCCGAACCGTCGGCGAGAACGGCAAAGTGGGCCGCTCGAGCGAGGGCCAGGCGACACCGAACTCCTCAAATCTTCTTCTGTAGGACAAGGTGGCTGCTCCTGTTTTCGTTCGTGCGAGCGGACCTTGAATTCAGATCGGGCTTTCGGATAGCCTGATAGTGCTGACACAGCTATCAGGAATTCTTATGACTGGAGATATCGACGTCAGGCTGCTGCGCGCCTTCGTCACCGTGGCCGATACGGGAACGGTGAGCCGGGCCGCCGATCGGCTTGCCCGCACCCAGGCGGCGGTGAGTATGCAACTTCAGCGCCTCGAGGGTGAAGTCGGCGCCGAGCTGCTGCGCCGTTCGCCGCGCGGCGTGACGCTGACCGAGGCCGGCGAGATCCTGCTCGCCTTCGCCCGCAAGGCCATCGCGATCGGCGACGATGCCAGGCGCGAGATAGAAGGCCGCAGGCTGGTCGGCCGTGTCCGGCTGGGCATCGTCGAGGATTTGGCGGTGACGCGGCTGCCGTTGATCATCGCCGACTTCCGCCGCCGGCATCCTTCCGTGGAGATCGAGCTGACATCAGCCAGCAGCAGCGATCTCAGCAAGTCGCTGGGCGAAGGAAGATGCGACATCGTCATGGCCGATCCGGCACGCTTCACAATGGCGCCGCGAGGCCATCTGTCACGACAGCTGGTCTGGGCGGCAAGCCGCATGATCGAGATCGATGACGAGGTTGAGCTTCCGCTGATCATCTTCGAGGGCGCCTGCTCCTGGCAGGACAGAATGCTCGCCTCGCTCGCAGAGGCCGGGATCGGCTGGAAGATCGGCTGCCGCGTGTCGACTTTCGCGACGCTGATCTCGGCGCTCAGGGCCGGGCTTGGCATCGGCCTTCTGCTGCAGGAAGGACTGCCGCCCGACTGCCAAAGCCTCAATGGACGCTTCAACCTGCCGCCGGCGCCGATGGCGGATTTCGGCGTCTACCTCGCGAGGGACCCGTCGCGGCTGGTGGAGGAGTGTGGCGATTTCCTGCGGGCGGGATTCGAAGCGTAGCAAAGAGATCTGACGCCGTTTACCGTTCCTGGTCGGTCGGGCGGATGACGATCTCGTTGACGTTGACGTGTGCCGGCTGGCTCACGGCGTAGAGAATGGCCGCGGCGATGTCCTCGGCGGTCAGCGCCTCCATTGCGGCGAGCCGCTTGTCCAGATCAGCCTTGAACGCCGGATTGGTGATGTGGTCGCCGAGCTCGGTGCGCACCAGGCCGGGCTCGATAACCGTGACGCGAACCTTGTCGGCGTAGACTTCGCGGCGCAGCGATTCGGAAAAGCCGACGACGCCGAACTTGGTTGCTGCGTAGCCGCTGGCGCCCGGATTGGCGACACGGCCGGCGACCGACGAGACGTTGACGATGTGACCCTTGGCGGCCCTCAGATGCGGCAGCGCCGCCTTGGTGACCCCCATCAGCGCCAGCAGGTTGAGCTCGATCATGCGGCGCCAGTCGTCGAGCACCGCCTCGGCGGCGGGTGACAGGAGCATCACTCCGGCATTGTTGACGAGGATGTCGAGGCGGCTCCATTCGGCGACAACCTTGTCGACCACGGCGGTGACATCGTCGTTGCTGGTGACGTCGGCCTCGATGCGGAGCGCCGTGCCGCCGGCCTTTTCGATCCGCGCGGCGAGCGCTTCGAGACGATCGGCGCGGCGTGCCGCAATCGCCACCTTGGCCCCGGCGGCGGCCAGCGCCACAGCGGTTGCCTCGCCGATGCCCGAGGAGGCGCCGGTGACAAGCGCGACCTTGGCGGCCAGTGCGGAAGAAACAGATGTCATTGTGAAGTCTCCAAGGCCCCTGCCCGATCTTCAGATAGGCCGCGGGCCGCGAAAGTGGAAGACCGGCTTTGCTTGGTTCTACTCGTCTGGGCCCGGCTCCGGCCAAGGCTCTTTCGCCGCCTCGGCATACCAGTGGCGCATCGCCAGCATCGAAAGCACGGCGTCGACATAGGCGCGGGTATCGGTTGCCAGCATGCCGCCATAGGTTTCGAAGCGGGTGACGACCGGCGCGTACATGGCATCGGCCGCGGTGAAATGGCCAAACAGAAACGGCCCGCCTTTGCCGTATTTTTCGCGGCATTGCCGCCACAGATCCTCGATGCGCGTCCGTTGCGCCTCACCTTCGGCGTCGAGCGGCTTGTGGCCTTTTGGCCGGCGCAAATTCATCGGCCAGCCATAGCGGACCTCGCGAAAGCCCGAATGCATCTCTGTTGCAGCCGAGCGGGCCAGCGCACGGGCGCCGATATCGGCCGGCCAGAGCTTTTTCTCGGGAAACAGCTCGGCGAGATATTCAAGGATGGCAAGGGTTTCCCAGACGATCCGGACCTCGCCATTCGGCAGCCGATGATCCAGCACCGGCACCTGGCCGGTCGGCGATATCCTGGCCAGATTGGCCGCGGTCTTGGGCGTGCGCAGGCGCACAAAACGCTCCTCGAACGGGATGTCCAGGTGCTTCATCGCCAGCCATGGCCTCAGTGACCACGACGAAAAACACTTGTTGCCGATGAAGAGCGTGAATTCAGCCATTGTCCCTCCGGCCTGTCTGTTCGGGCGTTCTGGTGCACCCTATCCTGTCGGCTTCGCGGCCGGAAGCTATCCCAATCGACGGGCCGAACCCGGAACCTAAGCGATCCGCGACCGTTTCTCCAGGCGAACGGTTCAGGAGATGCGAGATGGTGAACAAGGATCAAGTTGCCGGCGTTGCCAAGCAAGCCAAGGGCTCGGTCAAGCAGACCGCCGGCAAGGCCACCGGCAACAGGCGCACCGAGGCCGAAGGCGACGTGGACAAGGCCACCGGCAAGATGCAGAAAGCTTACGGCGACGTGAAGGACAAGGTAAAGAAGGCGCTTTGACGCGCTGGCCCTTTGCAAACCAGGAAAAAGGCGGCTCGGCCGCCTTTTTTGCGTCCTCTCTTACCCGTCAGAAAGTCAGGCTTTTGCTGTACGCATTGGTGAAGGTGACGTCGCCATGATCTCCGGCGGCTTCGCCCAGCACCACGTCCATGCTGTTTTCGCTCACCCGCGCCAACGCAAAGCCGCCCATGAAGGCAGCCTTCGGCTTGAACAAATCGAGCCCGTCACGGTGGTAGATCATTGGCGTCGCGTGCTGGTGGCCATGGAAGATGCCGACGACGTTGTAACCCTTCAGCGTAGCCAGCAGCGCCTGCCTGTCGGCTTCGCTCCACCAGTGCGGCGGACCCGTGCCGCCGTCGTCGAAGGTTTTCTCGGCGGCGTCCCATCTTTCAATCGAAAAAGTATCCCAGCCATAATGCTGGAACAGGATGACCGGGCGGCCGTCGCCGGCATAGGTCGCCAGATCCTGCTTCAGCCATGGCAGGCTGCTGGCGGCGCCATGGCCGGTATCGCCAGCAAAACGGTGCGTCTGGACCAGATGCAGACCGCCCCAATCCCATGAATAGCAGTCGGTCTCGACGTCGTAGTCGGTCGCCGGCGCAGGCGGCTTGAAGAACACGCCGGGGCGGTGGTTGACCTCGACGTAGTCGCGCATTTCGCGGCGATACCAGTCGACATGCGAGCGCGGGCCGTTCTGGTCGAGGTCGTGGTTGCCGAGGCCGACATAGACCGGCATGTGCACGCGGTCGGGGCCGACGCCTTGCTGGTAGCGCTGGCTGAACTGAAGCAGCTGCGTGCCCTCGCTGGGCTGGGTGATCTGGCCACCGCCGTCGTCGGTGATATCGCCGCCAACGACGAGGCCGAGCGGCGTGCCGATTTTGCCCGTCGAGCGCAGGCCGGTGGCAACGCCATTGATCTCAGCCGGCCATTGCCGGTCACCGACGCCGTTGAGTGCGGCGACATTGCGCAGCAAGGCAGCGTCGGTCTTGCCCTCCTGCTCGCAATGCGGGCTCAATCCGTTCGCCATGCGGCAGGCATGGACATCGGCGATAAACAAGAAGGTGGCGTCGATCGGCGGAATGCGCTGCCCGGTCTGGCCGAAGGCCGGGCGCGAAACGGCGCCGGCCGCGGCAACGGCCGCTGCCTTCATCAGGAAGCTGCGCCGGGAGCCCGGTCGGGCGGAAATGCGATGCATCATGCGCTAAAATTCAGCACGACGCGGACCGGCAGTCCAGTTGCTCGCAAAGTATGTCGACACGTTCTCCCCGGTCTGGCATTGCATTCGGCATTCAACTTGCGCGGGCAGAGGAGGACGCCATGAACACTGCATCCATCGGCATGACAATGGCCATTCTGGCGGTGACGGGCGCAGCGCATGGCGCCGAGTGCATCGACGCCAAATCGGCCAAGGCAGGCTTCATTCTCGAAAGGCCCGGCATCCACAGCGAATTTCGTCCGGCGGCGGGCGGAATGGTTGCCGTGGCCAACAAATACCAGTCGCAATCGCCGCAGTCGCAGTACCTGTTCGGCGGGCTGATCGAAGTGTTTCGCGACAGCAGCACGGGGCAGCTGGCGATGATCCCGTTTTCCGATCTCAGGAAGGTGTTCCCGCTGAAGGCGGGGGCTAAGAGCAAGATCGTATTTGCCCGTCTCGCACCGAACAAGCCGCCGAAGGGCACCGAGACGCTGGAGATCAACGTCAAGGGCAAGGAGACGTTCAGCCTGGGTGATTGCAAATATTCCGTGCTCGCGGTCAAGCAGACGATCAGGAGCGAGGCCGGCGAGACGCGGGACGAGTTCACCGCGCTTTACGCACCCGATCTGCAGGCAGTTGTGGCCAGGCGCTATGACGAGGGTACCAGTGCCGAAAGCGTGGTCGGCTACGAGCTGATCAAGCCGCTGCCGAATTAGGACACCGGCCTTCCCGCCTTGGTCGTGACATCAGCGACAGCGGCGCCTCTGTCCTGCCGGCGTCAGAGGGCTCTGTGCAGTATCCTGCTACGTCGCCTCGTTCCTGTTTTGGACGACATAACTCCCTGCTCCAACGCCATCAGGCAGTCGCGCAGGACGCTTGCGTCCTGTGCGGTCTTGGCCATCGACATGGCGCCCGAATAGCTGGCGACGGCGAGCGCTGCGAAGCGCTGCGGATCGGTGCCCAGCTCCCGGCCCGCCTGCTGTTCGGCCCTGATCTTGTCGGCGATCGCCTGACGCCAGGTCGAAAAAATGCCGGCAAGGGCAATGCGGAAATCCGGATCGGCAAGCGACAGTTCATGCGCCAGGTTGTTAAGCGGGCAGCCGCGCACGAAACCCTGCCGCTCCAGCCCCGCCGCGACGGCCGCGAACACGGAGCGCACGCCCTCGCGCGCTGAGGGAGCCTCCCGCACCGGTGCGATCCATGTCTCTTCGACCGCGGCGGCGACCCGCTCCTCGATCACTGCAAGCGCCAGCGACTTCTTGGTCGCGAAATGGTGGTGCAGCGCGCCGCCGGTGACGCCCGCCGTCGCCATCAGGTCGCCCAGGCTGGAGGCGTGATATCCGCGTGCCTGAAACGCCTCTTCGGCGACATCGAGCACCTTTTTGCGCATGCCTTCGGGGTCGTTGGTGCGTTTTTGAGGCCGCGCCTTTGGGCGAGCTGTTATCTCTGCTGACATCTTCGCACGATAGCAGATTGACAAAACAGGACAACCGGTCTGTTTTGTAAAACAGGATGACTGTCCTGTTTTGGAGATCGAGCGATGAACCTGCCTTTGAACGCCGAGTCTAGATCCGATCTGCTCGCCTCGCCCGTTGTCGAACTCAGGCAATACACACTGAAACCCGGCCGGCGCGAGACGCTGATCGGCATCTTCGACAATCACCTGATCGAGGGCCAGGAAACGGCGGGGATGACCATCATCGGCCAGTTCCGCGATCTCGACCGGCCGGACATGTTCGTCTGGCTGCGCGGCTTCGACGGTATGGAAGCGCGGAAAAACGCTCTGACCGCCTTCTATGACGGGCCGGTCTGGGCTGCCTGGCGCGACGCCGCCAACGCCACGATGATCGATTCTGACGACGTGCTGCTGCTGAAGCCGGCCTGGCCGGGCGCCGGCCTAGACCTCTCGGGATCGCAACGAGTACCCCAGACGGATCTCGAAGAACCAAGCACAAGCAGTGCTTTGCAGGAAATTGTTATCATCAAGATTCATCATTTGCGACCGGGCCTCGAAGCCGGCTTCGCCAGGAATTTCCAGACCGCAGCTCTTCCGGTGCTCGCCGCATTTAGCGCACCGCCGCTTGCCGCCTTCGTTACCGAGCATGCCGAAAACAGCTTTCCGCGGTTGCCGGTGCGGGCCGGCGAAAACGTCTTCATCAGCATCACGGGTTTCGACAGCGCCGAAGCGCATGCCCGCCATGAGGCAGCCTTGGCTGCCTCCCCGGAATGGCTGGCATTCGAGCGGACCGCGCAGCGGGAATTCGCCAGGCCCGTGGAGGTTCTGCGCCTGGCGCCGACGGCGCGATCGCTGTTCGGGCAGCCAACGCCGGCATGACCAACGCCGTCGAAGCCACCTATGTGCGCTGGACTCCCTCATCTGGTTCACGCCTGAAAATGCCTGGCATGGATCACCTGATAACGCGTGGTCCATGCGGTTGCCTGCTCCAGGTCAAGGGAAATGCGAAGCAGCTGGTGATCCTCGTTCTTGCGGCCAATGAGCTGGATGCCGATCGGCAGGCCGCCTTTCGACTGGAACAGCGGCAGGCTGGCGGCCGGTTGCCCGGTGACGTTGAAGATTTCCGTGAAAGGCGCAAAGCCGTAGGCCCGGCTCGCCCAAGCCTCGTAATCGAAGAGAGCACCATCGCCACGGATGGCGCCAAGCCGAGGCGGCAGGTCGGCCGTGGTCGGCGTCATGATCAGGTCGAACGCATCGAATGCCATCGCCATCGCCAGCGAAGCGCTGTGCATGTGGTCCTGCGCCCTGAGATAGTCGGCGGCCGAAGACCGCCGAAAACAGTCGAGCGCGTGACGAGTCAGGCTTTCGATTTCGCCAGCCGCCGGCATCCGCCCGATCTCATCGGCGCGCTCGTCAACCAGCCGCGCAACCTCCGACATCCAGAAAATGCTCCAGTCCGCTCCGGCGCTGGCTTCCCGCGGGAAACGCGCCTCTGTGACCTGGTGCCCCATGTCCTCGAGGAGGATCATGGCTTCCTGGAATTTTTCCCCAATCTCGGACGCGACCGGCGTGCCATCCGGCCGGTGCGCCAGACACGCGACGCGCAGACGCTCGCCGGGGGAAGACAGCCAGTCCAGGTAGGACGGCACCGATTTCGACACGGAGTAAGGCGCTGCTTGTTCTGGACCGGCAGTCATGTCCAGCATGGCGGCGCTGTCCCGAACGGTGCGGGACAGGACGTTCTCGGCGTAGAGCCCGGCGCCGACCTGACCTCGACCAGGCCCGACAGGCGTGAGCCCGCGCGACGGCTTCATGCCGAACACGCCGCAACAGGCAGCCGGCACCCGGATCGAGCCGCCGATATCGGAACCGTGGGCGACCGATACCATGCCGCTTGCCACCGCGGCAGCAGCACCACCGCTCGAACCGCCCGCCGTCAGCGAAGGATCCCAGGGGTTCAAGGTGGGGCCGCGAAAGCTGGGTTCAGTCACGAAGTCGTTGGCAAATTCAGGCGTGTTTGTCTTTCCCAGCAAGATCAGACCGGCGGCCCGCCAGCGCCGGACGATCTCGCTGTCGGGCTTCGGCGCGGCATCCTTAAAGTAGAGCGACGAGTGCGTCGTCGGCCACTCCAGTACATTGACGCCGGTGTCCTTGACCAGGAAAGGAATGCCGGCGAGTGCCGCCTGCCTGTTGTAGTTTGCCGCCGCGGAAAGCGCCCGGTCCGCATCGATCAGCGTCACGGCGTTGATGGCGGGATTGATGCTTTCGATCGCTTCGATGGCCGCCTCGACGACCTCGACAGCCGATAATTCGCCCGAGCGAACATGCCCGGCCAGGGCGACGGCATCCAACGCCACGTATTCGGAAAGATTCATGACTGCTCTCAGCCCGGACTGCCGGTCGTTTCGGCTGTCGGCTCGGATCCAGCTTTGGTCCCGACCTTGAAATACCGGCCGACGGCTGCCGCGACCAATGCCGGATCCTCCCAATGCGGATTGTGGCCACAGCGCGCTGCGCTCACGAACGCGGCGCTAGGGATTTCTTCGAGGAGCCGCTGTTGGTGCGTTTCGTCGAAGAGCAGGTCGCGCCCTCCAGCAATGACAAGCGCCGGCAGGCGCAGCGTGCGCGCCTTGTCGGTCAGATCGACGCGCCGAACCTGCTCCAGGATTGCGCGCCAAAGTGCCGCCGGCATGGCTGACGCCTCCTCCGCAGTCATGGTCAGGAATTCCGCTGGAACCTCGGCCTCGCAGGCATGCCAATAGTCATAGAACGGATCGGCCGGTGATATCGGATCTCGAAGCGCCCGCACACCAATGGTCATCGGGTGGTCCTCACCGATCTGCGGCCGTAGCGTTCCGGCCATCAGCACCAGGCCGCCGATCATCTCGGGGTAGCGCGCGGCTGCCTCGATCGCCACCATGCTACCCAGGGAATGCCCCACCAGAACCGGCCGCTCGAGCCGCAATCGCTCGATCAAACTCGCCACATCTTCCGCGAAATCCGCCGGGGCGAAGCCGCGTGTCCCGGCCGGCGAGGCGCCATGCCCGCGCAGGTCCGGAATGACAAGCCGGCGCCCGGCGAGATGCGGCGCCAGCAAGGAGAAGCTGCGGCTCGTGTCGGAGAAGCCGTGCACCAGCACCAGCGCGGGCTCCTGCCCGGCGATTTCGACGCAGGCCGTTTCAGCACCGACCTTGCGCTTGCGGCCGTTCCAGCCCGCCTGATCGGCCGATATCACAGGCCGAGCTGCTGCTTGACTGCGTCGAGCGCGGGCTTGCCATCGAATGTGGTGACACCGGCAAGCCAGGCGCCGAGCCTATCCGGATTCTCCTTGACCGCCTTCAGGCCGGCTTCCTCCGGCTTCATGCCGTCATTGATGAGATAGCCCATGCCGAGATTTTCGAAATCGATGTCGAAGGCGAGGTTCTTCAGCAACTGCCCGACATTCGGGCATTGCTGCAGATAGCCCTTGCGAACCTGCGTCGTCACCGTCGCGGCGCCGAAGTTCGGGCCGTAGAACTTGTCGCCGCCGCTCAGATATTTGAAGTCGTACATCGTGTTCATTGGATGCGGCGCCCAACCCTGGAAGACGATGAAGCGCCTTTCCTTGATCTCGTAGCCGACCTCGGAAAGCATGCCGGCTTCACTCGATTCGACGACCTGCCAGCCATCGAGGCCCAGCGACTTATCGGCGATGGCGTCCATCATCAGCTGGTTCGAGCCCGGCTCGATGCCGTACATCTTCCTGCCGAACTTGTCGGCGAACTTTTGCAGGTCGGCAAAATCCTTGACACCGGCCTCCCAGACGTAAGTCGGCACGGCAAAGGTGTATTTGGCGCCGACGAGATTGACGCGCACATCGTCTACCGAGCCATCCTTCTTATAGGGCTCGTAGTAGGTGATCATCGCCGGATCCCAATAGCCAAGGAACACGTCCAAATCATTGTTCTTCAAGGATTCATAGATGACGTTGATGCCCAGAAGCGAGCTTGCCGGCTTGTAGCCGAGCGCATCGAGCAAGACGCTGGTGACGCCGGTGGTGAAGGCAAGGTCGTTCCATCCAGGCTCGGCCATGCGCACGACCTTGCATTGCTCGGGTTCAGCCGCAAAGACCGGCTGGGTCGCCAGCAGGACGCCGAACGAGGCGCCTATTCCAAGGCTACGAAGCATTTCGGTTCTCCTCATTTCACCAACAATGTATTTCACCAACAATGTTGACCATTCGGTTTTTATATTGTCCTAACGGTCAATTCTTGATCTCGATGGACGAAAATGTCAACGTCGGTTTTCGATGCATGGATCCGGCCCGTGAAACTCAAGCGTCTCAGCGACATACGCCGCAAAGAGCTGCGGCAAGCCGCCTTTGCCGTGCTTCAGCGCGAAGGCATAGCTGGCGCGACCATAGAAAAGGTGGCGGCACAGGCCGGCGCGTCGAAGGGCATCGTGCTGCATTATTTCAACAGCAAGCGGGAACTGTTCGAGCACGCCATGCGGGAATCGAACCTGGTGCTGCGGCATGCGGTGGTCGAGCGGCTGAGACAGGCGCGCACGCCAATGCAACGGATAGATGCCATCATCGAAGGCAATTTCGAGCCGCATCTCTTCCAGCCGTCCCTCTGCCACGCCTGGCTTTCACTTTGCGCGGAGGTGCCGCGCGACGAAAAGCTTGCCCGCATCCAGAAGGTCATCCATGCGCGCATGCGCTCCAACCTGCTGTCCGGCCTGCGCGGTCTGGCGCCGGCACGCGATGCTGACGAGATCGCTTTCGGCGTCACCGCCCTGATCGACGGGCTGTGGTTGCGGCTTGGTCTGCAGCCCGGCAGCGTCACGCGTGAACAGGCCATTCATCAGGTCAAGAATTTCGTCGCTACGCGGCTGGCTGTTCGGCGCGGTACAGCCGCTGCCGAATAGACAGGCGCATCAGCCGAAAGTTCATATTGTAGGATAGGCCGGCGGCTTGACCACAATTGGCAACGGCGCTGTTCTCCTTATCAGACAAGACGGCAATGCGCGGGAGTGTTGGATGAGACTGGGCGGCAAACGGGCGCTGGTCACCGGCGGCTCGGACGGGATCGGGCTGGCAATCGCCGAGGCGTTTTTGCGCGAAGGCGCGGATGTGCTGATCGTCGGCCGCGACGGCAAAAAACTCGACGCCGCCCGCAAGCAGCTCGGGAATAATATCGAAACGCTGTCGGCCGATTTGTCGGCCAGCGCCGGCATCGACGCCGTGGTCGAGCATGCCAGGCGCGGCACACCTCTCGATATCCTCGTCAACAATGCCGGCGTGGCGTTCCTGGTGCCGTTCGAAACCGTCAGTGAGGACCAGTTCCAGCAGTCGTTCGCGCTCAACGTCACGGCCGTATTCTTCCTCACTCAGCGGCTGTTGCCACATCTCGCGTCGGGCGCGGCCTCGGTGATCAACATCTCGTCCTATTTCGCGCACAAGATGACCCCGAAGCGGCCGTCCAGCCTCTATTCGCTGTCGAAGGGCGCGCTCAATTCGCTGACCAGGTCGCTCGCCTTCGAGCTCGGGCCGCGCGGCATAAGGGTCAACGCCATCGCGCCCGGCACGGTCGACACAGCGATGCGGCGCAGGTCGATCGAAAACCTGCCGGAAGCCGCGCAAGCCGAGCTCAACGCCTATGTGGAGCGCAGCTATCCGCTCGGCCGCATCGGACGAACCAGCGACCTTGCCGGCATCGCGGTCTATCTCGCCAGCGACGAAGCGGCATGGACCAGCGGCGGAATCTTCGCCGTGGATGGAGGATACACGGCGGGGTGAGTAGTTGCGCTCCTCTTTCTCCCCTTGCGGGAGAAGGAAAAGGTGCTGCTTCAACCGATTTGCATTCCCGTCACCCGCAATCTCCGCTTGAAGGCATTTGTGCAACGCGATACGCCGTTTGCAAATTGCAAACCGGAGAGACTTCGTGAGCGCGCCAGAGACCAGAACCGAAACCGATACGTTCGGTCCCATCGAGGTCGCCGCCGACCGTTACTGGGGCGCGCAGGCGCAGCGTTCGCTGGCCAATTTCAAGATCGGCTGGGAGAAACAGCCGGCATCGATCGTGCGGGCGCTGGGCATCGTCAAGCGGGCGGCCGCCGAAGCCAATATGGAGCTGAAGCGGCTCGATCCGGCGATCGGCAAGGCCATTATCGAGGCCTCCCAGGAGGTCATCGACGGCAAGCTGAACGACCATTTCCCGCTGGTCGTCTGGCAAACCGGCTCAGGCACCCAGTCCAACATGAACGCCAATGAGGTGATTTCCAACCGGGCGATCGAGCTTTTGGGCGGCGTCATGGGATCGAAGAAGCCGGTGCATCCCAACGACCACGTCAATATGAGCCAGTCGTCGAACGACACCTATCCGACGGCCATGCACATCGCCTGCGCCGAGCGCATCATTCACGACCTGCTGCCGGCGCTGAGACATTTGCATGCGGCACTCGAGGCCAAGACCAAGGCATTCGCCCACATCGTCAAGATCGGCCGCACCCACACGCAGGACGCGACGCCGCTGACACTCGGCCAGGAATTCTCGGGCTATGCGGCTCAGGTCGCCTCGTCGATCAAGCGCATCGAGATGACCCTGCCCGGCCTGCAGGAATTGGCACAGGGCGGCACCGCGGTCGGCACCGGCCTCAACGCGCCGGTCGGTTTTGCCGAAAAAGTGGCGTCGCGCATCGCCGCAATCACCGGGATCGATTTCGTCACCGCGCCGAACAAGTTCGAGGCGCTGGCCGCGCATGATTCCATGGTCTTCTCGCACGGCGCCATCAATGCCTGCGCGGCGGCGCTGTTCAAGATCGCCAACGACATCCGCCTGCTCGGCTCGGGCCCGCGTTCGGGCCTCGGCGAATTGTCGCTGCCGGAAAACGAACCGGGCTCCTCGATCATGCCGGGCAAGGTCAATCCGACACAATGCGAGGCCATGACGCAGGTTTGCGTGCAGGTGTTCGGCAACAACGCGGCGATCAGCTTCGCCGGCAGCCAGGGCCATTTCGAGCTCAACGTCTACAATCCGCTGATGGCCTATTGTTTCCTGCAGTCGGTGCAGCTGCTGGCCGACGCTTCCCTGTCGTTCACTGACAATTGCGTCGTCGGCATCGAGGCCCGCGAAGACAACATCAAGGCAGCGCTCGACCGTTCGCTGATGCTGGTGACGGCGCTGGCGCCGACGATCGGCTATGACAACGCCGCCAAGATCGCCAAGGCGGCGCACAAGAACGGCACAACGCTGCGCGAGGAAGCGCTGGCCACCGGGCTGGTCAGCGAAGCCGACTATGAGCGGCTGGTGCGGCCGGAGGACATGACGCACCCAGGGTAAGTTGATCGCGAAAACGTTACCTCGGTGAACAATCCGTAACCAATCTGACGTCTTTGGTGAACAGTCGGCATGCGCTAACTGGACGGCTATCCCAAGTCGTTTGGCCAAACCCTTCTGGAGAGTTACGCATGTCCACCAACACGTCCACCAACACTTCGTTTGCCGGTTCCGGCACCGCCTCCGGCGCCTCGGGCACGATCCTGCTCGGCCGCATCCTGCTTTCGGTCATCTTCCTGCTTTCCGGCTTCGGTAAGCTAACGGCCATTGCCGGCACCGCCGGCTATTTCGGCAGCCTCGGCCTGCCGCTGCCGATGGTGACCGCCATCGTCGTCGGCCTGATCGAACTGCTTGGCGGGCTCGCCATCCTCGTCGGCTTCCAGACCCGGATCGTCGGCTGGGTGATGGCGATCTTCACAGTCGCCACCGCACTGGTCGCCCACACCGGCTGGGCCGATCAGATGCAGATGATCAATTTCATGAAAAACCTCGGCATTGCCGGCGGCTTCCTCGTGCTCGCCTCGTCGGGTGCCGGCGCCTATTCGATCGACGCCAAGCGCGGCTGAAGCGGCCCAGCATTTCCTGAACAAAGGGGCGCGGAATTTTCCGCGCCCCTTTTTCGTTGTCGGTTTATATCTGCTGGCTGGAACTCTGCTAGCATCGGCCGCCGATATCGGAGGAGACCATGCCTCGCAATGCGCTGCTCTTGCTTTCCCGGCTGCTGCTCGCCGCGCTGTTCGTGCCGTCCGGCTTCCATGCGCTTGCCGACATCGCCGGCACATCGGGCTATTTCGCGGGCCTCGCCCTGCCACTGCCGACGCTGGTGGCTTGGGCGACAGGCCTGTTCGAGCTGATCGCCGGATTGCTCGTCCTCGTCGGCTTCAAGACACCAGTCGTGGCGTTGCTGCTCGCTGCCTTCTGCATCGCGGCGGGCTTCATCGGCCACTATGGTCAGGGCGGCGACGATCCGACGCTGACCTTTATGCATTCACAGATGCTGATGAAGGACATCGCCATATCCGGCGGTTTTCTGGCGCTGGCAATGGCCGGCGCCGGCGCCTATTCGATCGACGGACGGATGCCCAGGGCAATCGCTTCACGCAAAAGCTAGAGCGGTTCCCCCTTTGACGGAATCAAAGGGGATTCCAGATTTATCTGTTTTGTGATTCAAGATGCTGGCTGGAGTGGAGGCCAGCATCGGATGACCCGACCTCTTTCCAATGATCTTCGCGAACGTGTTGTAGCGGCGGTT